>CAZNRY010000179.1:0-7757 GCA_964575675.1 uncultured bacterium | reverse complement strand
GAGGCCGAGCGAGCGCGGCGCAGCAGGTGCGGCCCTATGCGCCGTTGCAGCAGAAGGCTGGTGAGGAATGCGGGCTAAGCGGCGGACGCGAATCATGGCGGGGCGTGCTGTGGAGCGGTCTTGCCGAAGCCCCTGGGCCGCGACAGGAGCATCACCCGACTTTACGAATCCTCAGTAAGTGGCCGGGCGCCCAAGGGATTTGAACAATCTCATCAAGAATGAATCGATCGTCCCGAAGAAGTCCTTGATCGCGTGCGGCCTGTGCGTCGGCGCTCCAGTTGGGTCCCTTGAAGGAGATGATCTGCCCCTGCCTCCGGACCAACGGCCCGAAGTTCCTCAGGGTGGTGGTGAGATCGGCTACCGCTCTAGCAAACAGTACAGAGAACGTCTCCTGCAACTCCCCGCGTGCGACCAGTGTCTCGACGCGAACTTGGAGGATGGGCATCGGTCCCAACTCGAGCTCTCTTGCGATCTGCCCAACAAAAAGGCACTTCTTGCGGGAACCGTCGATGAGGGTTATCCGCTGCTCTGGACTCCAGAGCTTCAGGATCAACCCCGGAAAGCCTGCGCCGGTCCCTACGTCGACCCATTCACCCGATGCGTCCGGCGGCTCGAGTAGAAGGGGACCAAGAGATGCGGCGACGTGCTTGCTCAGCACATTGTCGACATCCTGACGAGACACAAGCGCGTAACGCTCATTCCACACAATGAGTTGAGAACAAAATCGTTTAATTCGTTCTTTTATTTCGTCCGTCATGGTGAGTTGATACGACGACATCCTCGCAGCTAGTTCGTCGACCTGGGCGCTCCAATCGGGCATCGCTCGTTCTGCGCCTCTTCGAGAGCGGTCCCTACGCAATTGAGATCCCCGTTCCCCGTCGACCGCCTATCGCCCTGCCGTCTCGACCTCTCCAGACCATCATCCGCGCCGGCCCTTCCGGCGGCTCCCACCGCCACCCGGATCCTGGTTCACCGCCACGGGCGCAAGTTCCTGGACGCCGCGGTTCATCCACACCTGCTGAAGGACCGTCATGAGATTGCTCACCGTCCAATAGAACACAAGGCCCGAGGGGGTCGAGTAGAAGAGGAACGTCATGAAGATCGGCATCATGTAACCGAGGCTCTTCTGCCGCGGATCGGTCGGCGTGATCTTCTGTTGCCAGACCATCGTCCCCGCCATGATCAACGGCATGATGTTCACCGGGAATCCCGCCACGTGCGCGACCGTGTCCGGCGCCGAAAGGTCCGTGATCCAAAGGGCGAACGGCTCCTTGCGAAGCTGAACCGCATTTGCGAGCACGTAGTAGAGCCCCGACAGAACGGGGAGCTGGACCAGCACGGGCAGGCATCCGCTCAGAGGATTGATCTTGTTCTTGCGATAGAGCTCGAGGACTTCCCGGTTTTTCCGTTCCGGGTCGCCCTTGTGTTTCTCGTTGATTCGATCCATCTCGGGCTTGAGCTGTTGCATCCGCCTCATCGAGTCCATGCTCTTCTTCGTGAGCGGATAGAAGAGCACCCGGATTAGGATCGAGAGGATCAGGATTTCGAAGCCGAAGTTCGGAACCAGCTTGTTCAAGGCTACGAAGAACTTCATGAGGAGCTTTGAGAAGGGGCGCATGACCCCGGGGCCCAGATCCTGCACCCGCTCCAGTCCGACCCCGTAAGCCTCGAGGATCGTGTAGTGGATCGGACCCAGATAGAGGCGGTATCCGGTTTCCGTGGCCCCCGACATCGAGAGCGGTTCCATCAGAATCGCGCCCGCCGAATGGTCGGCGCCGTCGTAGCTCGTGACGATGCGCCGCTCCCTTGGTTGATCGAGCAGCAGCGCGCCAAGGAAGTACTTGTTGCGGACTCCGAGCCATTTGAGCGTTCCCTCGTTCACCTCGCTCCGATGACCCGTTCCCTTGGACGCGCAGCCGAAGACGCCGCCGCCGGCGCCCGTCTTGATGTACTCCTTCCCGAAGAGTCCGACCGCGGCGAACGCGGCCTGATCCGCTCGAGGATCCCGCTCCAGCGTCGGCAGTCCGTCGACCCACCCGATCTCCCAAGACCCGTTTTCATTTCCGGCGCCGATTCCCTGGACGGCTATGTCGAGGCGGCAATCATATTTGGATTTCGGGACGCGGAAGGTCTTTCGGACCTTGATGCCGGAAGGATCTTCCGCATCGAATTGAACGACCGTCTCCTCCGGGCCCCGTTCCACGCTCGCGCGAAAGAGGGTGGAATCCGTGCGGATCACGCGATCGCCCTCGCGCAGGGCAAACCAGAGAGCTCCGAACTCGCGATTGCGGACCATGTCCGCCGGTCTTCCGGTCCCGTCGGTGAACCGCTTCAGCGTCCACGATCTGAGCTCTCCGCCGCGCGGATCGAACTCTGCGCGCACGAGGTCGGTATCGACGATCACGAGGCCCGTGCTCTCGGCCGCGATCGTGTCTCGCAACATGGCCGCGCCCGCGGCCATTGCCGGTCCCTGCTTGACCTCCGGTTGGGGCGCGTTTTTGGCCGTCGGCTCCGCGGGAAGAACCCTGCTCGTGTCGGTGGGGGCGGGAATCGCCTCGCCCGCGCGTTTCTTCGATCCGAAGAAAAGGGAGTTCGCCACGAGCACGCCGACCGCCAGCAACATCGCCAGCAGCATCCGTCGGTCCATTCCTCTGCTCCTCTGTTCTTCCCGTCTCCCTTTTTCTTCGACTAGGGGACCGGATCAAATCCATGCGGACCATAGGGACGGCAGCGCAACAGCCGCCGCAGCGTAAACCACGACCCACGAAACCACCCGTGGCGCTCGATCGCTTCTTCGGCATAGCGCGAGCAGGTCGGGTGAAAGCGGCATGCGGAGGGAAACAGCGGCGAGACACACGCGCGGTAGAGGCCGATGACCAACGCCAAGAAACGGTTCACGGTCCTGCGGTTCCGTCAGCGGGACTCGGTCGGGGGATGCGGGCAAGCGCCACACCGCACAACGCCAGTGCCTCGGCATGGATCACGCCGACGCGCGCATCCCGGCAGGGGGGCCTCGCAATGAGCAGCAGATCGACGCCGCTGCGGTCGACCGTCTTGCTGAGGTTCCTGGCGGCCTCGCGCAGGAGCCGTTTGCAGCGGTTTCTCACTACGGCCGATCCGACCTTTCGACTCGCCACGACGCCGATGCGCACACGCTCTTGTCCGTTCGCGCGCGCAATCAGCACCATGAACTCGCCCCGCGCGACGCTCCCGTGTTCGTAGAGATCTTGGAAATCCTTGTGAGTGCGAAGGCGCCCTTCACGGGCGGGAGAGACTAGACGGTGAGACGGCGGCGGCCCTTTGCCCGTCGCCGACTCAGCACCTTGCGGCCATTCGCGGTTCTCATCCGCTTCCGAAATCCGTGCGTCCGCCGCCGGCTGCGGTTGTGAGGCTGGTATGTTCGCTTCATTTGGCACCTCCTGGTCCTCGCAGGAGCGCCGCCTCGTGGCCGGAGCTCCATCTTCTCACAGACAACAGTCCGTTAGGCTATCCGGGATCGGGGGAGGATGTCAAGGCCATCTCCCGAAATCCTCAAAAGTACGGCGGTTCGCGCCGCGCGGCCGACATCGAGAAAAAGCGCCCCTCTGGTCCGCAAAATCGCCCCCGCGCCGTGCCACCACAAAGCATTCAATCACAACGTGTTATAGGCCTTCGCGAAAGACATCAAAATGACGATTGCCCCTCCTGTGGGTCGCTGTTACGATGCGCGCGCTCTGCTGGTTGACTTTTTTGTTCATAAGTCGCGCGGACGACCGTTCGGACGATGACCGTGCTGGGGTGGGCGCCTGCTGCACACGAGGGGGGCGTGTGGAAAGTGTGGAAAGACAGGCCAAGAGCCTCGTCGATGTTCTGCTTATCTGTTTGCGAAACAACGAGTTGTGCGCGTTGTTTCCATGTGGACTGTCGTGGCCGGCCCCCGTCTCTCCGTGTGAGCATACCTGTTTGGCCGGCTTGGCGGACCCGGGGACCTCGCGACACCAATGTGGACAATATTGTTGGTAACGTTGGGCGGTGTCAGCCCGCCATGTGGAGGCTCAGTTGCCGGGGGGCAGCGTTGTCGAACAATGGGAAGTAGTTCTATCGTCTTTGCGCCGGAGGATGACCGAGCAGCGGTTCACGACATGGTTCCGCCCCATAGAACCACGGAGGCTTGATCGAGAAAACCTGACGCTCGAGGTTCCGAACCCGTTCTTCATCGACTGGTTCGAGGAGCACAACCTGCCGCTTTTGCGAGAGGCGGTGCGCGAATCTCTTGGCTGGGAACCAAAGATCGAGTTCACCGTCCGGGAGGACTTCCGGGAGCTGTTTCAGCGAAGCCTCGAGCGGCCGCATTCGGTCGTCGTGAGCTCGCCTGCGCCCGCGAAGGCTCCGGGGGGCACCTCCAACCTTAACCCTCGCTTCAGTTTCGAGAACTTCGTCGTCGGTCGGAGCAACGAACTCGCCCACGCGGCATGCCAGGCTGTGGCCAAGGATCCCGGCCATGTCTACAACCCGCTTTTCATCTACGGCGGGGTGGGGCTGGGGAAAACCCACCTCATGCATGCGGTCGGGATTTCCGTGCGGGCTTCGAACCCGGAGGCCCGGGTTCACTACGTCGGCGCCGAAACCTTCATGAACGAGATGATCGAGGCGATTCGCGCCGGGTCGACGATGGAGTTTCGCGATCACTACCGGAGCCTCGACCTCCTCTTGATTGACGACATCCAGTTCCTCTCCGGTCGGGGCCGAACCGAGGAGGAGTTCTTCCACACCTTCAACTGCCTCTACGACGCAAGTAAGCAAATGGTCGTGAGTTGCGACCGTCCGCCCAGTGATCTAGTGAGCTTGGAGGAGAGACTGACCTCTCGCTTCCAGTGCGGACTCGTGGCGGACATCCACGCCCCGGACCTCGAGACCAGGGTTGCGATCCTCCGGCAGAAATCGGCCCGCGACGGCCTTGCGATCAGCGATCGGATCCTCTTCCTTCTCGCCGAACAGATTCGCGCCAACATCAGAGAGCTCGAGGGGGCTCTGATCCGCCTCTCCGCCTTGGCCTCGCTGACGAATAGCTCGATAACGGAAGAGCTGGCCCGGGACGCGCTCCGGGATTATCTGAAAAACATTCCCGATGCCGTTCCCGACGTGACCACAATCCAGAAGATCGTGGCTAAGTATTTCGACGTTACCGTTGAGTCCCTCCGGGGAAAGAGGCGCACCAGCCAGGTCGCCTTGGCCCGCCAGGTCGCGATGTACATCGCCAAACAGCGTACTGGCTTGACCCTCGTAGAAATCGGCAGGCGTTTCGGCAACAGAGACCACAGCACGGTCATCTATGCCCTGAACCGGGTCGGTGAGGAAATGAAGCGCAGTGAGTCGTTGCGTCAGGCGTTGAAGCGCATCGAGTCGGAAATGGGCACTTCGGAGTCCACACCGACCGTCGCGGTCGGCATCAGTGTTTCATCCGCTGACTCCGAATCTGTCGCTTGAAGTGGACCGAAAAACTCTTCGCAATTGGTTTTGCGCACACTCGACACACGAAGGCTGTGGAGACTTCCCGGGCGTGGAAAGTTCGACACTTTCAGACGAGTCTCGGACATTCTCTCCAGAGAGATAAAATGACTATAACTGTAGTATTTTCAATGAGTTATACGGTAACGAGCTTGATAATCAACCCTTTTCACACCCCTACGAATTCGACTACTCTAATTTAAGATAAAACCAGTAGAAGAAAGGAGAAGCGTCTAGTCCGGGGAGGTCGGTCTTGCCTTTGCTAGGGTCACCTCTTACGATGAGTCAGGAACAGCTCGAACCTGCGCTCCAGATCAGAAGATAGGGAATTCCGCGGGATCCGCTAGAAACCTCTGATCACCGTTCCGATGGGGCCAAATCGACCATCCGCGGCGAGGTTCTACGGAAGGTTCAACTACCGGCAGTGCATGATGTCCTGGACCTAAAATGTCCTGCGCCATGGGGGGCAAAATGGATTTCACGGTTGTTCAGAGCGAGCTTCTGAGGACCCTTCAGCTCGTTGGATCCGTCGTTCCTTCGAAGAGCGTGCTTCAGAGCGCCCTGTCGTCGGTTCTCGTTCGAGCGACGGACGATGGAGAGGTCCGCCTGGAAGGCACCGACGGTGATCAGTATCTGAGGACGGAGCTCAGGGCCACCGTCGAGCAGCCGGGGGTCGTTGCTGTTCAGGGGCGCCGTTTCTTGGAAATTGTCAAGGAGCTGCCGTCGAGCTCGATCAGAGTGAAGTTGAAGGGAAACTCCCTTGAAGTGGCATGTGGACAAGGCAAGTTTCGGCTCGTGATTCGAAGCGTGGAAGATTTCCCCGTTCTTCCGGAGATTTCGGAGAAACAGTCGGTTGAAGTTCCCGCCGCCGAGCTTGAGAGACTGATCCGCAGCACGGCCTACGCGGTGGCGACGGACGAGTCGAGGATAGAGCTGAGCGGGGTTCTTCTGGAGGTTACGCAGGACGAGGTTCGCTTTGTCGGGACCGACGGACATCGACTGGCGCGGGCGAGTTTCGCGATATCCACGCAGCAGGAATGGAAAGTGCTCGTTCCGCCGCGGACGCTTTCGACCCTCCAGCGGTTGGTTCCCGAGGCGCAAGGGACGGTGCGGATCTCTGCGGACGCGAAGTATGCGCGCTTCGACGTGGGGTCGAACCAGCTTGTGGGAAGGCTCCTCAGCGGAGAGTACCCGAATTACGAGCGGGTGATTCCCTCCGGAAACGACCGGATTGCGGTCGTGCGCTGCGAGGAGTTCCGGGCGGCGGTTCGGAGGGTCGGGATTTTCAGCGACAGCTTCACCAGGAGGGTCACACTCGGCCTCGAGGCCGGAAAGCTGCGGATCAATGTCCAGACGCAGGATGTCGGGGAGGCGGAGGAGGAGATCGATGCGCGTTACGAAGGGGAGCCTATGCGCATCAGCTACAACGCGGCCTACCTGATCGACATGCTCCGCACGATGGAAGGGGAAGATGTCGAGTTGGCCTTCAAGAGCTCGATGCAGGCTGGGCTGTTCCGCCCGACGGCAGGACAGGCGGGCCAACTTCTCTGTCTGGTGATGCCATTGCGGCTGCCGGACGACGAGTCTTCGTCGCCGGCCCGGGATCGGGAAGGAAGCCAGGCGCACTGAGGATCGTGACGTGAGCGGCGTCAAGCGGGAGACAAGGACCCGATCGGGCCGCCCGCGCGGCGGCAGACCTCAGGCCATCGGGGACGTTCTCGCGACCCTACTGGGTGATCTGGGCCTTGCGGCGCGGATCGAGGACCGCCGGATCTTCGCCGAATGGGAAGACGTGGTCGGGGTCTCCCTCGCGCGCGAAGCGAAACCCCTGAAGGTCGAGAGGGGAATTCTGGTGCTCGGCGCAGGCCACGCGACACAGGCGAACCACCTTTTGTACTTGAAGCCGCTCATCTTGCAGAAGATCAAGGCGCGGTATCCGACGAGCCGCATTCGCGACATTCGGGTCGTACTTCGACCCGCGGAAGGATGGAACAAGGGATGATCCCGGACAGCGCGACAACCTACGACGCCAGCAAGATCCGGGTCTTGAAGGGCCTCGAGGGCGTTCGGCAAACCCCGGCGATGTACATCGGATCGACGGGCGCCCGGGGGCTGCACCATCTGATCTACGAGGTGATCGACAACGCGATCGACGAGGCCATGGGTGGGTTCTGCGATGAGATCGTGGTGACCCTGCACGGCGACGGAAGCTGCAGCGTTCTCGACAACGGGCGGGGCCTCAACGTCATCGCCAACCAGCGCCAGGCCGG
>CAZNRY010000178.1:0-7771 GCA_964575675.1 uncultured bacterium | reverse complement strand
TGACCTGCTCAGGAGAGGACTTCCACCTCCAAGTCTGTGCCCATGCCGGGCGCACAGAAGAGAAGCCGGAGGATCATCTCCTCCGGCTCCTCGTCGCCGCGCCGTCGTGATCGGGACTGGTTACGCTTTGAAGGAGCTCCCGCAGTGGCAGGACCCCTTCGCGTTCGGGTTCTGAAAGACGAAGCCCTGGTCGGTCAGGCCACGCTTGTAGTCCAGGGTCATCCCTGCGACGTAGAGCTCGCTGCCCGGATCGACGAGGAGGCGCACCCCGTCCTTCTCGACCACCCGATCCCCTTCCTGAGCCTGGGTGTCGAAGGCGAGCGTGTAGGAGTGGCCGGAGCACCCGCCTTTCTTGACCCCGACGCGCAGATACGTGTCGGTCACGGGAAGCTTCTCCGATTCCATGGCCTGCTTGACGGCGATGACCGCTTGATCGGTCAGTTCGATGATCATCTATCTTCCTCCGCGGGCCGGATTCCCGCCCTCTCTCTTTCGTTTGATGCGACGAATTGCCGGTCTCCCGGCGCCGGACCCCTCTCGGACCCGGACAGACGATTGAACCCGATCGCGGGGTCTCTTGGCAAGCCCTTAACCGCGCGCCTGACTAACCGCTCGCCTCGGGGGGCGTCTTCCCCTCGCGCATCATCTCGTAGAGCGGGGAGAGATCCCGGAGCCGGCGGACCGTTCCGACGACCATCGCGGCGGCCGTCTCGATCTCAGGCTCGGCGTTGAACCGGCCGAGCGTGAAACGCAGTGAGCTGTGCGCAAGATCCTCGGCCACGCCGATCGCCTTCAAGACGTGCGACGGCTCTAGGCTCGCCGAGGTGCAGGCGCTGCCGGTCGAGACGGCGAGGCCCCGGAGCCCCAACAGCAGCGACTCCCCCTCGCAGTACGCAAAGCTCAGATTGAGGTGCCCCGGAAGCCGCGGCTCGCGATCGCCGTTGACGAGGACGTCATCGAGTTGCGAGAGGATCAGGCGGCAGAGCGCGTCGCGCAGGGCGCTCACCCGCGCGCTCTCGGCCGCCATCTCGATGCGGGCAACCTCGCAGGCCATCCCGAAACCCACGATTCCGGGGACGTTCACGGTTCCCGACCGGATGCCGCGTTCGTGTCCCCCGCCGTCGATCAGGGACGTCAGGACGACGCGCGGATTACGCCGGCGGATGAAGAGCGCCCCAACGCCCTTCGGACCGTAGATCTTGTGGGCGCTCATCGATGCGAGATCGAGCCCAAGGTCGTTGACGTCGAACGGGATCTTCCCGACCGACTGCGCCGCATCGGTGTGGAAGATGACCTGCCGCTCCTTGCAGATCCGCCCGATCGCCTGGACGTCCTGTATGGTCCCGACCTCGTTGTTCGCGTGCATGATGGAGACGAGGATGGTCTCTGGCCGGATCGCGGCCCGGACGGCTTCCGGATCGACGAAGCCGGAACGGTCCACCGGGAGGATCGTGACCTCAGCCCCATCGCCTTCAAGAATGTTGCACGGATCGAGGATCGCCTTGTGCTCGATCGCGCTCGTGATGACGTGGTTGCCCTTCGAGCGGTAGCGGTGGAAGACCCCTTTGCACGCGAGGTTGTTCGATTCGGTCGCGCCGCTCGTGAAGACGATCTCGCGAGGGTTGGCGCCGATCAGGCGGGCGACCTGATTGCGCGCGTTCTCGACCGCCTCCTCGGCCTCCCAGCCGTAGGCATGGCTGTGGCTTGCCGCGTTTCCAAAGCGGGCCGTCAGGAAGGGGAGCATCGCCTCCAGGACCCGCGGATCGACGGGCGTCGTTGCGCCGTTGTCCATGTAGATCCAGCGGTCCATGCGTCTCCCCTCTCGGGCCACCCCCGTCACGGCATGCGGGTCCAACGGCGTTCGTCCTGTTGTTGAGCCCCCGGCCGGGCCGATATACTTAGGGTACACCACGCAAGGAGGCGCCTTGGCAGGAGACGGCCAGAAGGGAACAGCGGCCGCCGGGAAGGTGATCCCCTTCCCGCAGGTCCGCAAGGCTTCCCTGAGCCTTACGTTGCTCGAGTTCGCCCACACGCTCGTTCTGATGCTGTGGGTCGGCTCGCTGGCGGGGTTCGCCCTCGTCGTCGTCCCGGTCCTCTTCAGCAGCCTGCCGACGCGGGAGCTCGCAAGCCGAACGATCCTCGCCATCCTCGAGCGTTCCGCGTTCCTCGGATGCGGTGCCGGCGCGTTTCTTCTCCTGACGACTCTGCTGATGCATCTGACCTCGCTGCGCCATACGCGAGCCACCCTCGTTCAGATGGTCCTGCTGCTCACGATGACGGGGTCCGCCGTCGTATCGCAGCTGATCTTGACGCCGCGGATCAACGAACTGCTCGGCCGGTTGAGCGGCCCGTTCGATGCGCTCCCGCCCGGAGATCCGGCGCGCGGCGAGTTCGGGCGTCTGCACACGATCGCGATCGCGATCCTCTTGTTGCAGGTGGCGGCTGGGGTCGGGGTCCTGCTCTTCGCGGTCCGCCGTTGGTACCGCTACCTTCCCCTGCGCAGAGAGAGGGAGGCGCCGGAGGGAAGCCTGTTCGATCCGGACATTCGGTAAGTCCGCGCTAGTCCGGTTTGACTTCGGCTGAGAAGCGAGCCCGCGCGCCGCGAGGTCCGGCGGCCCCGGAACAATAGCCGGGCCGAGCGGATGCGCGAGGCGAGCTTCTCAGATCTACTCAAACTGGCTTAGTCCTCCGGGGCCGCGACTTCCTCCAGCGAATCCTCCTCCACCTTCCCGCCGACCCCCTCGGCGATCAGCGTGTGCGATGTCGCCCGCGCGATCCGGACGCGGCGGAGGCGGCCCACCACCCATCCCTCATGAGCGGGAAGGATCACGGTCTTGAAGTCATCCGACTTACCGCGCAGGCATCTCGCGTCGCGGCGGGAAGCACCCTCGATCAGAACTTCGACCTCGCGCCCGACCCAGCGGGCGTATCGCTCGGTCGAGACCTCCTCCTGCAGGGCGATTACGCTCTCCAAGCGGCGCGCCTTGACGGAATCGGGGACGTCGTCCGGCTGCTTGCGGAAGGCGTAGGTGCCCGGCCGCGGCGAGTAGCGAAACATGAAGGCGCTGTCGAACCGCACCTCGCGCATCAGCGAAAGGGTCGCATCGAAATCCCCGTCCGTCTCCCCGGGGAAGCCGACCAGGAGGTCCGTCGTGAGCGACGCGTCGGGCATGACCTGCCGGATCCGGCGGACGAGATCGGCGAAATCCTGCCGGGTGTGCCCGCGCTTCATGGCCGCGAGAACCGGGTCCGATCCCGATTGGACCGGAAGGTGGAGATGCTTGCAGAGGTTTCTGCGCCGCGCCATGGTGTCGAACACTTCGGGCGTGAAATCGGCCGGATGCGGCGAGGTGAAGCGGATCCGGAGCAGACCCTCGACCCCGGCGATCCGATCGAGCAGCTCGGCGAAGCCGGTCTGGCCGTCGTGGTACGAGTTGACCGTCTGGCCCAGGAGGGTCACGGCGACGGTCCCGGATGCGGAGAGGTGCTCGACCTGCGAGAGGATCTCCCCCGCGGGGAGGCTCTTCTCGCGCCCGCGAACCAGCGGCACGACGCAAAAGGTGCAGAATCGATCGCACCCGCGCATCACCGGCACCCACGCATGGAACGACCCCTCCCGCGCGGGAGCGATCCCCTCGTAACGCTCCTCGCGGTCGAGCGCGAGCTCGAGCAAGGGTCCCTGGTCCGCGCGCGAGAGGATCTCCGCCATTCGCCGGTATGAATCCGGACCGACCAGAAGATCGAGATCGGGAAGATCCTTCAGAAGCGAGCCGCCGAGATGCTTCGGCATGCATCCCATGAGGCCGATCTTGAGGTCCGGACGGTAGCGCTTGAGCAGCCCGAGTTGCTTCACACGGCCGGCCACGCGTTCCTCCGCCCGCTCGCGCACCGCGCACGTGTTGAGGAGGATCACGTCGGCCACGGCCGCTTCGGGCGTGAGGCTGAAGCCCGCCCGTACGAGGAGGCCAGAGACCATCTCGGTATCGGCCTCGTTCATCTGACAGCCGTAGGTTTCGATGTAAACTCGGGGAGCAGGTCCGCTCACGGCGCCCGCCCCGTTCCGGCCGGATCGAGGGGCGTGCCGCAGGATGCATCCGCGTTCCGTTCCGGGGCCGATCCCGGCATCTGCATCGCACCCCCTTCATCTCCCCCCGGCGCGGGCAAAGGATCCCCCGCCATCTTCCGGGGATCGCCGATCCAGCGCAGCCGGACCTTCTCCCATGTCCCCGCGGCCCGATCCCCGGGGATCACGACGCGGACGAAGTGGTCGGTCAGGGCGTGCGCGCCTGCGCCTCCCTTCGGACGACCCTCGATAAGGACCTCGTGCTCCTCTCCCTCTCGCGCGCGGAGAAACTCGACTCGAAGGCTTGCATCGAGCTCCGCGAGAACCCGCGCGCGGGCGCGTTTCGTCCGTTCGTCGACCGGCCGGTCGAGCCGCAGCGCGGCGACACCGGGGCGCTCCGAGAACGGAAAGACGTGCAGGTAGGCTGGCCGCACGAGCTCGAGAAGACGGACCGTGTTCGAGAAGGCCGCCTCGTCCTCCCCTGGGAAGCCGACCATCGCGTCCGCTCCGATCGCAACGCCGGGCATCGCCTCTCGGGCTCGTTCCGCGACCCGTCGGTAATCGTCGGGGGCGTAACCCCGTCCCATTCGCTTCAGGACGGACGGATCGCCGCTCTGCAGCGGCACGTGGAGGTGCCTGCAAAAGCGCGGCGATGACGCGATAACGCCGATCAGCTCGTCATCCACCCACTGCGGTTCGAGCGAGTTGACCCGAATGCGGCGCAGCCCCTCGATCTCGAGGAGACGGGTGAGCAGCCGGGCGAGGGTCAATCCACTTCCGCCGAGTTCGGCCCCGTACGATGCCGTATGGATGCCCGTGAGGGTGATCTCGCCGCACCCTGCTTCGGAGAGAGTCCGCGCCTCCGAGAGGATCTCGTCGATCGGGCGGCTCACGCTCCGTCCGCGCAGGCTGGGAATGATGCAGTAGGTGCATCGTTCGTCGCACCCGTCCTGGATCTTCAAGGCCGGCCTCGTGCGATACCCGCTCCTCTGCCGGCCGTGCCGGAGGAAGCGGCGTGTCGTCGGATCGGGCTCGAAGAGAATCCCGGTGCAGGAGCCGGCGTCATCGGAGGCCGCGGCGATCAGATCGGGGAGGCGCCATTTCTCGGAGTTGCCGACCACGAGATGCGCTCCCAGGGAAGCCGCGCCGCCGGGGTCGCGCTGGGCATAGCAGCCGGTCACGACGACCCGCCCGCCCGCCGATCGAACGGCCCGCCGGATCGCCTGTCGGGCATCCGATTCGCCGGCGCTCGTCACGCTGCAGGTGTTGATCACCGTCCAGTCGGCTGCGCCGCCGAAGGGAACCATTCGGAACCCCCGGTCGACGAGTGAACCCAGGAGGCACTCGATCTCTTCCTGGTTCGCGCGGCAGCCGAGACTGTAAACGGAGACCGTAGGGCCGGGACTGGCGATCTCTCTCTCCGACATGGGTTCAATCCTACGGAGCCGCCACGCGGGCGGTCAATAAGCAGGCGCGTTGCGTTCCATTCAAGGAAGCGCGATTCTTATTGATCGCTCCGTTGTCCTTATGGTATCAGTAAAGTCCAAGCTGAGAAGTAAGCCAGATTAGGGTCCCTAATCGCCTGCCGGCGGAAAGGCAGACCATGCAAGTCGAGACGCTGAAGATTTTCTGCGACGTCATCGAGACCCAGAGCTTCTCCAAAGCCGCGATGCTGAACTACATTAGCCAATCGGCGGTGAGCCAGCAGATCCGTGGTCTCGAGGAGAAATACGACCGCAAGCTGATCGAGCGGGGAAAGCGGAACCTCGCGCCTACCCAGGCGGGCCGCCTCCTCTACGAAGGAGCCCGGGAGATCCTCGAGCGTTTTCGGCTCATGGAGAATCGAATCCAGGTCCTCAGCAAGACGATCGCTGGATCGCTCCGCGTCACGACCGTCTACAGCGTCGGGCTGCACGAGCTGCCCCCCTATCTGACCGAGTTTCTGCGCAGATACCCCTCCGCGAACATCCACGTCGAGTACAGCCGGGCCAACAAGATCTACGACGACCTGGTCAGCGGCACCGTCGATGTCGGGATCGTGGCCTACCCCGTGCGGCGCAGCGGCATCGAGGTGATTCCCTTCCGCGAGGACCAACTCGTCCTGATCTGCGCTCCCGACCATCCCCTGGCGAAATCTCGGAAGGTCGAGATCACGAAGCTCGCCCGCAACCGTTTCATCGCCTTCGAGCGCGACATCCCCACGCGGCGGGCGATCGACCGGGCGCTTCGACAGCGCGGAGTCTCCGTCGAGATCGTCATGGAGTTCGACAACATCGAGACGATCAAGCGGGCCGTCGAGATCGGCGCCGGCGTGAGCCTCGTCCCCTCTCAAACGATCAGGAGCGAGGTCCAGTCCGGCGCCCTCGTCGCCATCGAGTTGACCGGCGGCGATTTCAAGCGTCCGCTCGGGATTCTTTGCAAGAAGGGGAAGGAAAGAACGCAGGTCATGGAGCGATTCATCGAGATTCTGCAGGAGACTCCCGGACCGATTCTCCAGAAGGAAGTTTGATTTTCCCGTCGAACTGACGACATAGCCGCAAGTTGAATCGAGAGGGGGGGATTTTGCTTGCATCCCCCCCTCCTTCGTCCTACCGTCCGCCCTTGCCACTCGTCGTCGGGTTAGCCAGCAGAATTCGAATCACCCGCGCGAGTGGCTGACTCATTGAAATCGATTTGGTCGTGACCCAATAGATAAAGTTCGAAAGCTTCCACCAGGAGGGATGGGGCGCATGACTGGAAGGGAGTTCAACGACGAAGGGGCGAGCCGGACCTCCGGTTCCCCTGCCTTGGAAGAGACGAGCACTGGCGCACAGAGGACCGGCCTCACGTTCAAACGCCACTTCACGAAACCCGGAATCGACCCCTATGACGCCGTCAGCTGGGAACTTCGCACGGCCATCATCACGAACGAGGCGGGCGAGGCGATTTTCGAGCAGCCGGGCGTCGAGTTTCCTCGCGCGTGGTCGATGATCGCCACGAATGTCGTCGCATCGAAGTACTTCCACGGATCCGTGGGAACCCCGGATCGCGAGAGCAGCTTGCGGCAGGTGATCTCGCGCGTGACCGCGACGATTTCCCGCTGGGGGCGCGAGCTCGGCTACTTCGCTGCGGACGAGGACGCCGATGCATTCCACGACGAGCTCAAGCACCTCTTCCTCCACCAGATGGCAGCCTTCAACAGCCCCGTCTGGTTCAATGTGGGGGTGGAGGAGAAGCCGCAGTGTTCGGCCTGCTTCATCAACAGCGTCGAGGACAAGATGACCTCGATCCTCGACCTCGCCAAAACCGAGGGGATGCTCTTCAAGTGGGGATCGGGATCGGGAACGAACTTCTCGTCCCTCCGATCGAGCCGCGAACCCCTCTCGGGAGGGGGCACGGCGTCGGGACCGGTCTCCTTCATGAAGGGATACGACGCCTTCGCGGGCGTGATCAAGAGCGGGGGCAAGACCCGCCGGGCCGCGAAGATGGTGATCCTCAACATCGATCACCCCGACATCGCCGAGTACATCATGTGCAAGGCGGGCGAAGAACAGAAGGCATGGGCCTTGATCGACGCGGGCTACGACGGCTCATTGACCGGGACCGCCTACACCAGCGTCTTCTTCCAGAACTCGAACAACTCGGTTCGCGTGACCGACGAGTTCATGCGCGCGGTCGAGATGGACGGCCCCTGGCAAACCCGATCGGTCCTGACCGGCGAGCCGGTCG
>CAZNRY010000177.1:0-7794 GCA_964575675.1 uncultured bacterium | reverse complement strand
CTTTCGGTCACGTCGACTCTCTCCGTCATCCCTTGGCCGGCGCGACCGCAGGCTTGTTCCTGTATCCGCCGATCGCGGGGTCGTACTCGATCCGCGTCAGGTCGTACGGATCGTCGACCTCGGGCGCCGTCGCGAAGTTGTCGTGTGGGGGAGGCGACGAGCACTGCCACTCGAGCGTCCCGCTTCCCCATGGATTCGCCGGGGCGGGCCGGCCGCGGAGCAGCGAATGGATCAGGCTCCATGCGACGACGAAGAAGCCGATCGCGAGCAGGTAGGAGCCGATCGTCGACAGGTCGTGATAGAACTGGTACTGGGGCAGGTAGTTGTATGATCTGCGCGGCATCCCCTTGCTTCCAATTACGAACTGCACGAAGAAGGTCGCGTTCATCCCGACGAAGACGAGCAGCACGCCCCACCGTCCCAGCTTCTCGCTGTACAGCCTCCCCCTGATTTTGGGCCACCAATAGTAGAGACCGCCCATGAACGCGATCAGCGTCCCGCCGAACATCACATAGTGGAAGTGGGCCACGACGAAGTAGGTGTCGTGCAGGTGGACGTCGGTCGCGAGCGCGCCGAGGAAGAGCCCCGTCAGCCCGCCGATCCCGAACAGGAAGAGGAAGGATAGGGCGTAGAGCATCGGCGTCTCGAGCGTGATCGACCCTTTGTACATCGTCGCAAGCCAGTTGAAGACCTTGATCGCCGATGGGATCGCGACGAGGAAGGTGAGGAAGCTGAAGATCATGTTCGCGATGCCGGATTGTCCACTCGTGAACATGCGGTGTTCCCCGAGGAGGAAGCTGATCACCGCGATCGAAATCGAGCTATAGGCGATGAACCGGTAGCCGAAGATGTGTCGGTGGCTGAAGGTCGAGATGAGCTCGCTCATGATCCCCATCGCGGGAAGGATCATGATGTAGACGGCCGGGTGCGAGTAGAACCAGAAGAAGTGCTGGTAGAGGACCGGGTCGCCGCCCAGGGCCGGGTTGAAGATCCCGACGCCGAGGGTCCGCTCGGCGATCAGGAGCAGCAGCGTGATTCCGAGCACCGGGGTCGCCAGGATCTGGATGATGCTGGTCGCGTAGGAGGCCCAGATGAAGAGGGGCATCTTGAACCAGGTCATCCCCTTGGGGCGCAGCTTGTGGATCGTGACGATGAAGTTCAGCCCCGTGAAGATCGAGCTGAACCCCAGGATGAACGCCCCCAGCGTCATCGCGACAACGGACGTATTCGTCGTCGTGCTGTAGGGGGTATAGAAGGTCCAGCCGGTATCGACGGCGCCCGTCGCGATCGAGACCAGGGAGAAGACGGCTCCGAAGATGTAGAGATACCAGCTCGCGAGGTTCAGTTTCGGGAAGGCGACGTCCTTGGCGCCGAGCATGACGGGAAGGATGAAGTTGCCCAGCGTCGCCGGGATCCCCGGGATGATGAAGAGGAAGATCATGACCGCGCCGTGCAGTGTGAACATCTTGTTGTAGGTGTCGGCGCTCATGATCGTGTGCTTCGGGGTCAGGAGCTCGGTGCGCAGGAGGAGCGCAAAGACTCCGCCCAAGAAGAAGGACGACAGGATCGAGTAGAGGTAGAGAACCCCGATTCTCTTGTGATCCAGCGTGAAGAGCCACGAACGGATGCCGTGGGCGTGCGTGAGGTAGTTATCGCGCGTTGTTCCGCCCGGCCCGGTCCCGGACGGTCCCGACGCGGTCTCTGCTTGGCTCATTCCCAGTATCCTCCCGCCTTCCGCCGCTAGTCCTTCAGCGTTTTCAAGTAGGCGATGATCGCCGTGATCTCGTCGTCCTTCAGCCGGCCCTGGTAGGTCGGCATCACCGGATCGAATCCGGCCACGATCTTCGCTTGCGGCGCGTTGATCGACTCGCGGATATAGTTCTCGTCCGCCTCGACGATTTCGCCGCTCTTCATCGGGACCTTCGCAGCGAAGAGCCCCTTGAAGCTCGGGCCGATCCCGGCACGCCCGTCGATCGAGTGGCACTGCGCGCAACCGCGCTGCCTGACGAGCCTCGCCCCCGCATCGGCGGGGGACGCTTGCGCGAGCGAGCGCGCCGCCCCCTCGAGCCACTTTTCGAACCCGCCGGGTTCGTGGACGATCACGCTGGCGAGCATGTCCGAGTGGCTCGTGCCGCAATACTCGGCGCAGTAGATCTGATGGGTCCCCGGCCGCGGGGCGCGGAACCACGCCTTTGTGTACCTCCCGGGGACGACATCTTTCTTCAGACGGAAATCGGGCACGAAGAAGCTGTGGATCACGTCCTCGGATGCCATCACGAGCTTGACCGGCGTGTCGGCGGGAACGTGGAGGTTGTCGTCGACGTATCCGTTCGGGTAGGTGAAGAGCCACTTCCACTTCTGCGCCGTCACCTGGATCTCATAGGAGTTCTCGGGAGCGACATTCATGTCGATGAACCCCCGGAAGCCCACGTAGAAGATCCCGAAGACGATGAGAAGCGGGATCACCGTCCAGACCACCTCGAGGGGGGTGTTGTGGACGGGGCCGAGCGCCGCGGTCTCGCGGCCCTTTCGAGCGCGGTACTTGAAGACGAAGACGGTCCCCAGGACCACGATCAGGGCGAAGAAAAAGAGGGAGATCCAGAAGATCCAGTAGAAGAGACTGTCGACCTCGTGCGCGGTCGTTGACGCCTCGCGCGGCATCCAGAACGTTCCGTCGTCCTGCAGGAGGCGGCCCGAGAGAAGGCTTCCGAGAGCGGCGTTCAAAAAGTTCAAGATTCCACTCCAGCGGGAAGGGACTTACGCCGCCGCCGGTCGCGCACCCAGAGGGTCGAGAGAACCGAGCCCAAGATCAGGACCGTCAAGATCCCTCCCGCCCTCATGATCCGGACCGCGGCCGGGGCGTACTTTCCCGAGGAAGCGTCGTAGTGGAAGCAGTAGAGGACGATCTGATCGAAGGTCGAACCGATCTTCCCCTTGCCGGCCTCCAGAATCGACAGCTTGAGGGTCCGCGGATCGAACATCACGCCGTAGAGGTATCGCGAGAGCCTGCCGTCGGGGGTCACGACGTAGATCGCCGCCTGATGGACGTACTGCTTCTGCTCCTCGTTCCACCTGTAGCCGAACCCGACCGCGTCGGTGAGAGCGCGGATCTCTTCCTCACCGCCGACCAGGAAATGCCATCCCGGGCCCGCCTCGGGACGGCCGTACTCGGTGAGGTAGTTCTGCTTCTTGAACTTGGCGAGGGTCGGCGTCTCCGTCGGGTCGAAGCTGACCGTCACGATCTCGAACTCCTTGCCCGGGGTCATGTCGATCTGCTTCAGGGCATCGATCATCCCATTCAAGACGAGCGTGCAGAGCATCGGGCAGCGGAAATAGACGAGGGTGAGCAGGACCGGCCGGTCCTTGCCGAAGTAGTCGCCCAGGGAGACCTCGCGTCCGGTTTCGTCCTGAAACCTGAGGCCGAGCGGAATCTTCCCATCGAGATGCTCGACGATCCCCACCCCTTCGAGTTCCTTCGGGAGCGGTTCGATCCGTTGCGCCTGTGCGGTCTGAACGGAGCCTGCGCCGGGGATGAGGATTCCGAGCGCGGCGGCGGCGAGTAGAAGAAGGCGGCGTCTCATGGCGTCACACTCCCGCCCGGTTGCGCCGCGCGCCATGTCCCCGCGGGGGGGCTGGGCGCCGCGCCGGGACCCGATGACGCCGCGGCGCGCGCGCGATTCAGCTCGCGGATGGTGAGTTCCATCGCGCGGTCGATCGGGATCGCCGCGATCCCGGCCTTCTCGTCGACCCACCGGTAGCCGCCCAACCTCTCGCGCTGCTCCGCGACCAGGCGGCTCAGCTCTTCAGGGGCCTGCGCGATCATCTTCCTCTTGTACTCCTCGTTCTGCGTCCGATAGAAGAGCGCCTGAAGCGCCACGATGATGACGAAGACGAGGATCGCCCCGACGATGCCGAAGGCGATCGTCGCGGATGCGTCTGGATCGTCGTTTCTTCGCATGGCAGGCTCCTTACACGCTTTCGAACGCCAGCGACTCGGCGAGCCGCGGGTCTTTTTCGGGAACGAGCGGGACGCGGCGCAGACGGTGGGCGGCCGCCGCCACGAACAACCCGCCGATTCCAAGCAGACAGGTCAGGTCGACAAGACCGGGCCTCGCGCCGCCCGGAGCAGCCTCGGGCATCACGATCCAGTAGAGGTCGATCCAGTGCATCGCGAGGACCCACAGGGCTGGGCCCGCGAGCAGAGCCGCGCTGCGCTTGATCTTCCGGCCGATCAACACGGCGAACGGCAGAATGAAGTGGCCGAAGAGGAGCAGGAGGCTCACCCCCTTCCACGAGCCGGTCTGCCGTCTCAAGTACCATGAAGTTTCCTCGGGCATGTTCGCATACCAGATCAGCATGTACTGCGAGAAGCCGATGTAGGCCCAGAAGACGACGAAGGCGAAGATCAGCTTCCCCATGTCGTGGTAGTGCTCGGGCGTGATCGCGTTCGTCAGACGGCCCGATCGCTGGAGCAGGAAGGTCAGGATCGGGAGCAGTGCGAAGAAACCGACGACGCCTCCGGAGAAGAAATAGACGCCGAAAATCGTGCTGTACTAGTGCGGGTCGAGAGACATCAAGAGGTCGAAGGCGGCGAAGGTGACCGTGACGCCATAGAGGACCATCGCCGGGGCGCTGAACCGTTCCATTTGCATCGTCAGGGCAATGTCGCCCGTGCGGTCCTGCCGGAAGGAGCGCGCGATGAAGAAGCGCGACACGAAGATCCAGACCGCGAAGTAGATGGCGATCCGGATCGCGAAGAACGTCGGGTTCAGCCACGGCCGCTTGTGCTGCAGGAGATGATCGGTGATGGCGCCGGCCTGCGCCCAGTGATAGATGCGTCCTAACCCGAGCAGGACGGGGATCGCGAGAACGGCCAGTAGGAGGATGTTCCCCGCGAGGGCTTCCGCGATTCTCCGAACGACCACGCTCCATTCGGCGCGAACCAGATGTTGGAGGATCACGAAGAAGAGGGCACCGAGCGAGATGCTGAGGAAGAAGCTAAAGCTCGTGAGATACGACGAGAAGAGCCGGTCGGCGCCGTCCTTCGACGCAAGGCCGATCACGGCGCTCAGGGCGAGCGAAGCGATCCCGACGATCCCGCCGCCTCGGACGAGCGCCGGCGCGAGACGGCCCATCTCCCGAGACTCGTTCGCGATGTCGATCCCGGCGCGATGCGTCATCGTCCGGCTTCTCCCATCGGGTTTGCGGCCGCTTCCACCGGGGCCTCGGGCGCCGTCCGCCCGTTTCTTCTGGTTTCGGTGCTCAACGATTCACCCTCTGCTCCCGCCTACCGCAGAAGCCGCCGCAGATCGGGCGGCACGTCTTCGATCGTGGCGTTCTGGCTTCTCTGCAAGGCCCGGACGTAGGCCACGATCGCCCAGCGGTCCTGCTCATGGATCTGGTCGCCGTAGGCCGGCATGCTGCGGATCCCGTTAGTGATCGTGTTGAAGAGCTGTCCGTCCGGCCGTGCGCGCACGACCGGGTCGTGCAGCGAGGAGGGGGGCGTCCACGTACCCTCCTGGAGCGCATCGGCGCGGCGCGCGACGATTCCGTCGCCCGCTCCGGCCAGCCCGTGGCATGGCGCGCAGTAGATATCGTACCGCTCCTGCCCGCGCCGCATGACCGCTTCGGTGACCGCGAGCGGGATCGCCGAGATCCACTGCCCGTTCTCCTTGCCGAGCCGGGTGCGGTCGTCTTCAATGCCAGAGTTCCGCGCGATGGTCCCCGGAACCAGCGGACGCGCGGCGCGCGTGTCGGCGAAGAGCGCGTTCTGCGACTGCGGTTTGAACTTCGGCTGCTGGTCCATGTCCGGAATGATCTGAACCCGCGTGTAGCGGTGCTTCGTGTTTCGCGCGCGCGCGATGAAAGCGAACGGGATCCATGAGAGGGCCACGAGGACCAGTGTGACTAGGAAGATCCAACGAGGGATGCCGTTCATTCTCCTCCCTCCTCCACCCGCTCGACTTCGGAGCCGCCGAGTCCGCCGAGGAAAGCGGTCGTCCGGTCGGAATCGAACTTCGGGTCGGCGGCCTCGATCACGACCACGAACCGGTCGGTCGTCGCCCTGCGGAAGCGCTCGCTCTTGAAAATCGGGTGATAGAACATCGGGAGGTTGTTGAAGGCGATCATCCCGACGAACGCGGTGACGGCGCTGAGAAGGATCGTGAGCTCGAACATGACCGGGATGTTCGCGGGAAGGCTGAAGAACGGCTTGCCGCTCACGATCAGCCGGTAGTCGCGCGCGTTCATCCACCATTGCATCAGGATCCCGATCCCGGCGCCCGCGATGCCGCCGCCCAGAACGAACAACGGCAGCTTGGTGTGCCGGATCCCCATCGCGTCGTTCAGCCCGTGGACGGGGAATGGGGTGTGCACGTCCCACTTCGTGAACCCCGCGTCGCGGATCTTCTCGGCGGCCGCGAGGGTCGAATCGACCGTCTCGAACTCGACCACGAGTCCCCAGAGACTCCCCAGACTCGCCGGACGATCGGGAAGGGCGGGCATCGCGATTCGGTCACTCATGGCGGCCCCTCCGATCGCGGCTCCCGGAAGGCTGGTGCTGCTGCGGGATGTCGCCGTGATAGTCGCCGTGGCCGCGGTGTCCCCCGGCATCCAGGTGCGCCTGGCTCATGACGCTCTTCACCTCCGCCATCGCGACCATCGGCAGGTAGCGGATGAAGAGCAGGAAGAGGGTGAAGAAGAGGCCGAAGCTCCCGAGCAGGGTCAAGAGGTCGACGGCCGTCGGTTTGAAGTACCCCCAGGCGGAGGGCAAGTAGTCGCGCGAGAGGGAGCTCACGATGATCGTGTAGCGCTCGAACCACATCCCGACGTTGATCAGGATCGCGGCGGCGAACATGATCGCGGGCGTGCTGCGCGCCTTCTTGAACCAGAAGACCTGGGGGACGAGGACATTGCACGAGACCATGATCCAGTAGGCCCATGCATACGGCCCGAATGCCCGGTTCAGGAATGCGAAGAACTCGTAGTGGTTGCCACTGTACCAGGCCATGAAGAACTCGGTTCCGTAGGCGAGACCCACCATCGAGCCGGTCGCGAGGATGATCTTCGTCATGTTCTCGAGGTGCCGGAAGGTGATGATCTCCTTCAGCCCGAACCACTGTCGCGCCGGAATGATCAGGGTAAGCACCATCGCGAACCCGCTGAAGATCGCCCCCGCGACGAAGTACGGCGGGAAGATCGTCGTGTGCCAGCCGGGGATCTGCGCGACTGCGAAATCGAAACTGACGACCGAGTGGACGCTCAGGACGAGCGGGGTGGCCAGCGCGGCGAGGAGGAGATACGCGGCCTCGTAGCGGTGCCAGTGCCGGTTCGATCCGCGCCAGCCGAGGCTCAGGATGCCGAAGATGATCTGCCGCGCCTTCGTCTTCGCGCGGTCGCGAAGCGTGGCCATGTCGGGGACCATCCCCATGTACCAGAACATCAAGGAGACGAGCATGTAGGTCGAGACCGCGAAGACGTCCCAGAGGAGTGGGCTGCGGAAATTGGGCCAGATCCAGTTCTGCGTCGGTATCGGGAAGAGGAACCAGGCGAACCAGACGCGGCCGACGTGGATGGCGGGGAAGAGCCCGGCGCAGATGACCGCGAAGATCGTCATCGCTTCCGCGAACCGGTTGATCGAGGTCCGCCACTTCTGCCGGAAGAGGAAAAGGATCGCCAAGATCAAGGTCCCCGCCTTGCCAAACCCCACCCAAAAAACGAAACTCCCGATGTCCAAACCCCACCCCACCGGCAGGTTCAACGCCCAAACCCCCCCACCCCCTAAAAAAAACGACC
>CAZNRY010000176.1:0-7827 GCA_964575675.1 uncultured bacterium | reverse complement strand
CGCGGAGCTTCAGGTCCCAAGCATCGATCCCACGAGCCCGCGTGAGCGCCAGAAAGCGTCCGCCCAGGGCGGGGACGACCCACCAGTCGCCCCATGCGATCGCGCCGCACGAGACGGTCTCGGCCGTCTCCCGCTCCCAGCCTCGATCGAGCGCGGGAAGGTGGAACGTCTCGACCTCTCCCCCCGCCGCAACGGTCGCGATCGAGCCGTCGGATGCGGTCAACCGCGCAATCTGCGGGGACCTCGCACGCGCGCGGGCCACCTCGCCGCCGTCATCCGCGCGGCGGGCGACGATCTCCCCATCGTAGGCGGCACACAACACGAGCGAGTCGACGACGGCCGGCCCAGCGGCATGGATCCCCTGCGTCGGGACGGCCCACGCAACCGATCCGTCGGTCGCTTCCATGCACCAGAGCGAGTCGCTGCGACCCAAGATGAAGAGGCGGCCGCGATCGTCGCGGGCTATCCCGGCGACAGATCCCCCGAGCGTTCTCTTCCATCCAACCGATCCGTCATGAGCGGAAAAGGCCTGCACCACTCCGCCCGCGGTCGCAACGATGACATGCTCCCGATCGACCGCCATCGCGGCCGGGATCCCCTCGAGGCGCGCGATCCAACGCTGCCGGCCGTCATGCCGGTCGAGGGCCAGAAGCATCCGCGCCGGAGGACCCAAGCCAACGAAGAGCACTTCCGCATTCGGAACGACGTTCGTCGCGGCAGGTCCCGGAAGATTCTTACGCCAGTGCCGCTTGCCGGTCGCGGCCGCGATCGAGTGGATCCGGCGTTCGGTTCCCACGACCCAGAGGGTGTCGCCGGCTAGGACCGGCGCGACGGCAGGCGCGTGAACGATCCGCTTCTCCCAGATCGCGCGGGATGTTCGCGTCTCGGCCTCCGAAGCATGCGGACATGCCCCGAGGATCATCAGGAAGGCAATGGGAAGCCGCCGCATCAATAGTTCCATCCGATTGTGAACTCCCAGTGGTTGCCATGATCCACCGTCGTCCAATCGGTCCGGCGCGCCACGTCCAACCGCAAGACCATGATCCCGCCGAGCCCCATCCGCATCCCCCCGCCAAAACTCCCGACCCATGTCGGATCCCATCCCGAGCTCCAAACACTGCCTGCATCGACGAAGACGGCTCCCTGGATCATCGGGAACTCGAGGGCGCCGAGGGGAACCTGAAACATCCAACGCTGCACGAGCGGGAAGCGGATCTCCTGATTCAAGAGAAGGCTCCTCTGCCCCTCGAAGCTCCGTCGGTGATACCCGCGGAGGCTCAACGATCCTCCGAGGAAGAAGTTCCGGGGGTTGGGTCCGTTGCTGTGCAGGGCCTGCGCGCGGATGGCGTAAGCGCTGTACGTCCCGAGACGGAGGTAGCGCCTGTAGTCGGCCAGCAGGACGCTGCTCTCCATTTCACCCCGCCGAAGGTCCATCGTGGCGCCCAGCGTAACGTTCATCCGCTGCCCGTCGATCGGCCCCGTCGCAAGCCACAGGGCGGTGTCGCGGATCCATGCAACGCTGTGCTGCGCGACGGCGCCCTCTCTCTTGAAGCCGTTCGAGATCCTCTCGGTCTCGGCGTAAGAAACGCCGTTGATCAACTCGAAGCGCTGAAACTTCGACAAGGGGTAGATCAGGATGGCCGAGCCGCCCGCCCGGCGATCGTGGTACGGCAGGTCGTTCTCGTCGAGATAATCTCCGACGAAATGGAAGAGCGATACACCGTAGTTCAGCCTCCGCGAGAGGTTCATGTAGCTCGCCCCGGCGGAGAATTTCCGCAGGAAGCTCTCGTTCGAATAGGTCATGTTCCCGAGCTGCAGGAAGAGGAGATGATTGCCCATCATGTCGGCGAGCAGCATCTGGACCCCTTCGCCCCCCCGGAAGTTCGGGTCGATCGCGACCGCCCCCTGGGCAATCTCGAGCGAGAGCTTCGAGCTGTAGCGGGCATGGCGGACGGGGAAGCTCCCCACGGGAGAGCGCCAGCGCCAAGGAGGCAGATCGCGGGATGCAATCGCATCGATGCGCGGGGCGAGGGTGTCACCCATCTCCGGCATCATCGCCGAGTGGATGCGGAACTGCCCCTCCTTGAAGCACGAGAAGAGGATCGTCCGGCCATCCGGCGCGACGCGCGGGTTCGTCAGACCTTCCAGCCCGGCAACGGCGCTCCCTCCCCTCCCCTGCGGCGTCATCCACCAGATCGCCAGGATCCCCTCGCGGTCCGTCGTGAAGAGGATCACCTTGCCCTCTGGAGACCAGATCGGGCTCGTGTCGCGCCAGACGCCGCGCGTGAGGTAGCGGAGGCTCCTGTCCCGCAGGTCGAGAAGGAAGAGATTCCGCCCGCGCCCCTCGCCCGGCCCGCGGTCGGAGGAGAAGACGATCCGGTCCCCTCCTGGTTCCCAACTCGGATCGACGTCCTCGTAACGATCGTTCGTCAACCTGTCGAGGAACCGGCTGTCCCGATCGAACAGATAGAGGTCGGCCTCCCCTGCGCGCGACAGGCCGGAGAACACAAAGCGCTTCCCATCCGAAGACCAACTCGGACTGCGCAGCCCCACGAGCGCGTCGAAACGGTAGTCCTCGACGACCTTCCGCTGGGTCAGCGAGTAGACATAGATCACGTCTTCCCCGGCCCGCTGGGAGACGAAGAGCAGTTCCCCCGCGCGATTGATGTCCATCCGCGCCCGAAATGGATGGAGCGACTCGAAGCGGGCATGCCGCTCTCCGTGGATCACCGTCCGCACGCGCTTCTCCAACCCATCGAGCGAGGCGGAGTAGATGTCGGTGTAGCCCGTGCGCGGCGAGAGGAAGAGGAACATCTCTTCCATCCCGGGGATCCCGGCGGGAACCGGAACCGGTCCCAAATCGACCGGCCCGCGGGTCAGAGGGCGGCTATGAAACGCGACCGGTTCATGCGCCTCGATCTCCGGGTAGTATCGGCGCCGGACCGAGTGCGCCCATCGGTCGCTGAGCTCGTTCAGTTTGAGCCCGAGCGCCTCCTCGATCGCCGACTCGAAGCTCCCCGCGGTCAAGAGACGATCGTAGATTGCGCGGATACGGTCCTCTCCATAGGTCTCCCCAATGAAGTCGAGAACCGACTGCCCCAGCTTGTAGAGCGTGAAGGTCCCGTCGTAGCGCCAGAACTCGCCGATGCCCGGAAGGCGCCCGCTCAGCACCATGTCGCGCATCACCATGTCGGCTTCCGTATCGCGCCGCTCCGAGAAGTGGACGGCCAGGCCCTCGACGAACCAGAGCGGCGGCGAGGGGAGCGAGGAGCGCCCGCGGCGGTTGAAGAGCTTGCGCTCGATCGAAAGCTGGAAGACGTGGACCAGCTCATGGTGGATCGTCGTCCGGAACTCCTCCAGCGATCCGCCGAAGGGTATCAAGACGCGCCCACGCCCGAATTCCGTGAGCCCCGCGACCCCTTCGGGCAAGAGGATCGGGGTCACGTTCGTTTGCTCGAAGTCCTGGTGACTGCTGTAGATGATCAGAGGAATCGGCCGCTCGACCTCATCGACGAACAACCGCCGCAGCCGGTCGTACCCCTCTTCCGACGTCGCCAGCGCGATCCGCGCGAGCTCCTCTTCCTCCGGATAGAAATAGAGCCGGAAATGCTGGCTCTCGAGGACATTCCAATCGAGCCGCGTGTACTGGACCTTGTTCTTCCCGAAGACAAGGAACTGCCCGTCGGCGGTGCCGGGGAGGAAGAGCAAGCATGCGATCCCGAGGATCGCGGGGAGCCGCCGCGCGATCGAACGGAGGAGCGTCCTTCCAAGAAATCGCCTCACGCCCCCCATTGTATGCGACCGTTTGCGTCGCGCGAAGATCAGAAGGTCAGATAGCCGTCGAAGTAGCGGTTTCGATCGGCCTGTAAGGCTCGGATCTCCTTGGGGGTGAGCATCCGGAGCGCCTCGGCCGGATTGGGCAGATAGGCAGCGTCCACCCCACCGCCCGCTCCCCTCACCAGTCCGAATCCGCCTGGGAGCTTGCCGCGCAGTCTCATCCTCGGCTCGCCTCGGATCTCGCGGATCCGCCCCCGTGAATCGAACGTCTCGGCGCCTCGCCTGGAGCTCATGAGCCGGACCGGGCGTATCAGCCTTGAATCGGCCAGCTCGCGTCTCGATGCCAGCGCGTCGAAGCGGTAGGACGACAGCTCGTAGGCGTTCAGGAAGAATGCGGGCATCTCGATCACCCTTTCGGGCTCCGCGGCTGCGGGCGCGTCGCGGTCGAGGTACAGGTCGATCGTTCCTCCGTCGGTCGAGACGAGGACGACCTCGAGGAGTGGCTCCCGCGAGGCAAACGCGCGCTCGGGGTCGATCGGGATCCGGTACCACTGCCGGTAGTAGTCGAACCCCGCATCCCGCAGTCCTGCCTGCTTGCGGACGCACCCTTCGAGGTGGCGCTCCATCGAACGCAGGATCTTTCGGTAGCAGTCCCCGTCTCCGTGGATCTCTCGATCCAGGAGAAAGCGATCCGGCCCGCTCACTGGCCTGCCATCGTATCGGGCGATCTCGCTGCCAGAGACGCGGACCGAGATCGTCATCCGCCCGCGGGGCGAAGGGAGCATGTCGATCAGCATCTCGGAGGCGACGAACTCCTGTGGTTTCGCCTCGGGCGGCAGGACGAGATGGAGCCGCACGCCATCGCCGGGATGCGATAGGCGGATCCTGCGGGCATCGGGATCGGCGTCGTTTGCGATCGCTCCGATCGCAAGGACGCAGAGCGGGGCGAGGACCGCGAGCGCCCGGGCCGATCTGAATCGCCCGCCGCCGAGAACCCGGCGCAACAGGGGGAAGGCCCCGAGGGATGCGAGGAACGGGGCGGCCAAGCCGGCCCGGCCCGTCCGCAGCAGGAGGGCTGCGAGAACCAAGGCGGAGGCGGCCGCGAGGACGGGCCCCGCGTACGGACGGGCGGCTCGAATGAATCCGGACCTGTCGGAGCGCGCGTGGCGAAGACCCGACCGAATGCTCGCCGCCAGGGCGGCAGCGGCGCCCGCCCCGTAGAGCATCGCGAAGGGAACGGCCGGGATGTTGTAGCGGCAGACAAGATGTGTCGCCGAGTAGAGCGCGGTCAGGAAGATCGGGACAATGGCCGGCAAGATCCTCCTTCCCCATCCCGAACCGAGGCAAAGCCCTATCCCGAAAAGCGCCGCGACCGCGAGCGCAGGCTGGAGTCGACTCGGGGGAGGCATGGACAGCGGTCCGGAGCGGACGAAGGTCTTCACCGCGGGGAATCCCCAGTAGATTCCCGCCTTTCCAAGGACCAGGGCCGCCATACCCCCGGGGTAGTGCCGGAGCGTCGAGTAGAACGCGCGGCGATAAGCCTCCCCCTTCATTCGATCGGCGGGAACCGACTCGGCGAGGCGCGCACCTTCCTCCAGCTCGGGGGTCAGCGCGTCGCCGATCCCGACCGATTCCCAACCGCGGTCCGGAACATAATCACCTCGGTAAACCCAGAGCCAGTCCTCACCGAGATCGCGGAGCGGATCGGCAGAGAGATTGAATCCGAAAAGGAAGAGGAGCCAAACGGCCTGCGTCGCCCCATACCCCGCAACCCTAAGGGCGCCGCGCCTCACGCTCCGCCGCCCTCCCCCGGTGCGATCGATCAGCGCTTCGACGACAATCCAGGGAATCGCGACGAAGCGGAGCGGGGTCTTCGTGAGGACAAAGAGACCGATCGCCGCCCCTCCCAAGAACCATCGCAGGGGACGGTTCGAACCGCCGGTCTGGAGCATCCCATATGCCGCGAGAAGACCCGCGGTCGCCATCGGCATCTCGGTCAGGATCGCGGGACCGTAAAACCAATGCGCCGGCCAGAAGAGGTAGATGAGGGCGGCGAGCAGCCCGGCCCAGTGGCCGAAGATCGCGCGCCCGAGGAGGTAGAGAACGGCGGCGCCGAGGGCGAAGATCAGGATGGTCGCGAATCTGCCCGCCGCGACATCATCTCCGGGCAGAAGATACACGAGCCCCAGAAGCGCCGTGTAGGCGGGCGCGTGCTGGAGAACCCAAGAATCGAAGCCGAATCTCTGGAGATCCGTCTGCGTGGCGGTGCGGTCGATCCAGAGCTTCAAGCTCGTGAACGGGTGCGCATACAGCTCGGAGAACCCGCGAGCGATCGCGTGGTACTTCGCGCTGTCCCCCTCGACGGGGTAGAGGTCTCCCTCCGGGCCGGCCAGGCGAAGGACGCCGATCAGTACGCCGAGCGCAACCAGGGCGAATAGAACGAGATGACGGGCCGGCTTGGAGTCGTTCATCGAGACTGGGGAGCCGGCCGTAAGCCGAGTCCTGTTGCGGGGGGATACCCCGCGACGATCATTTGTCTAGGACGGACGTTTCCGTCCGCCTCGAGCGACCGAACCCGGGAGTCATGGCGAAACGGGCCGTTTCTCCTCCTCTATTTGGTCTTGCTCCGGGTGGGGTTTGCCAAGCTGCCCGCGTCGCCGCAGGCACTGGTGAGCTCTTACCTCGCCGTTTCACCCTTACCCCGCTCCGCCAAGATCCACCGAGCACCGTTCCGGGCCGGCTTCCCCTGACGGGTTACGCGTGGCGGTTTGATTTCTGTGGCACTTTCCTTGGGATCGCTCCCACTGGGTGTTACCCAGCACCCTGCCCTATGGAGCTCGGACTTTCCTCGGGGTCTTGAGGACCCCGCGACCGTCACATCGACTCCCCAGTCTTCAATCCAGGCCTCAATCGTACGTCACTCCTCCAGATCTGAAACCAGAATCCGACCACATCCCTCGCAGAGGACGACATCCCTGTTGCGCCGCACCTCCTGCACCCGCTGGGGCGGAAGAGCGTAGCCGCAGCCGCCGCAGGCGCCGTACTCGACGCCGACGATGGCCAGGTCCCCCTTGCTCCTTCTGATCCTCTCGTACTTGGCGCGCAGCGGGGCGGACAAACGATCCACGACCCCGTTCCTCTCCCCTTCCCTTCCGGACAACTCGGTCCCGACCTCCGCCATCTCGACGTTGAGATGCCCCGCCGCGCCATCGTGCTTGCGCTTCTCTTCGGCCACGATCACCGTGAGGCGGTCGATCTCCTTCTGGATCTCCTCCTCCTGCATGAGGATCTCGAGCGCCCGGTCATCGTATTGGGTCGCCTTCTGCCTCATGCTCTCGATCTCGCGCATGTTGGCCTGGTATTCCTGGTTGTTGCGGATCTTGTATTGCTGCGATTCGAATTCGCGGCGGCGGCTCTTCGCCGACTCGACCTCTCTCTCTGCAGATCTCCGGTCGAGTCTCAGATCCTGAAGCCTGCGCATCTCTTCGTCGAGGATGTCCTGATGGACCTGGAGCTCCTTCGCCAATCGATCGAGTTCGCGCGGGATCACGACCGCCCGCTCGCGCAGCCGATCGATTTCGCGGTCCAACAAACGGAGAGAACAGAGGATCCCGAGATCCTGGGTCGTGATCATCGTCTTGTGTCCATTCGAGAATACGATCCCCAAAAGTGAAGGGGGGGCCCCAACCGGGTCCCCCCCTTGTTTCCGACGCCGGGTCCACGATTCGGATCTCCCGGCTGTCCCCGACCGGAGGGATGGTGGGCGGAACAGGACTTGAACCTGCGACCCCCGGCTTGTGATGCCGATGCTCTGCCAGCTGAGCTACCCGCCCCAATCACCGCTACCCCTCGACCCTCGTCTCTGGGCCCACTTGGATTCGAACCAAGGACCGACCGGTTATGAGCCGGCAGCTCTAACCCCTGAGCTATGGGCCCCTGCCGCCGTACTCCCGGGAACGGGAAGCTACCAGAGGGCGCCACTTCCGTCAATCGGACCCCCCCACACCGCCCAGGAGCCGGCCTGCCCGCCGCGCCCCACCGACCCACCCA
>CAZNRY010000175.1:0-7838 GCA_964575675.1 uncultured bacterium | reverse complement strand
GGTCTGTCACGGCTCCGGATGCGCGCTAGGCGCGAACCCGGGCCGATTTCGGATGCTGGTCAATACAACGAGCACGGGGGTCTGGCTCCCAGGCACCTACCGCGAATCGGACGGGGACTGGGCGACCGTCGAGGCGGGCAAGGAAACGCTGTACACGGCGGAGATCCCCACGCGCGGGATGCTCTACGGAATGGTCACGGGGAGCTGGCGGCAGCTCAACATGTACCGCCCGTTGGTCCGGCTCTACGATGCGGACTCGACATTGGTTTCGGAAAACACTCTCACCTGGGAGGGGCTCTACCAGCTCTGGATCCTGGCCCCCGTCCGAGTCCGCCTGATGATCAACATCGAGGGCAGCATTGCGTGGCACGGCGGGCGGAGTTTCGCGGAAGCTACCGAGTTCGATCTTCGACCTGGCGACGAAACTGAAGTCAGTATTGTGGAGAGCGGGATCGCAGGAGAGCTCGGCCGGGGCGGAATCGCGGGTTACTGCAACAGCTCACGTGCCTATCTGCACGACGAGCAAGGTAGAATGATCTCGTCTACCGATGTCGGCTGGGAGAAGGGGCTGTTCCGATTCGCCAATCTCCAGCCGGGGACCTACTTCCTGCGCCTCGCCCGCGGCCCGACATGGATCGAGCATTGGTACGATCATGCTCTCGACTTCGCGGGAGCCACGCCGATCCAGGTCACGGCAGAGGGGGAGGTCGTCTGGATCAGCCCGACCCCCCTGGACGGCGCGAAGATCACCGGGCGCGTGTTGGACCCTCGCGGGGTGCCGATCATCGGGGGGGTCGTCGGGGTGACCCCGAGTGATGTCTACTCAGTCCCCTGCGATCGGCAGATCCCGACGGGACCCGATGGTCAGTTCAGCATGCCGGCTCTGTCGGACGGTGCGTACAAGGTCGGGGCAAACACCCAAGCCGGCGGGATTGTCTGGTATCCCGGCGTGGCGGACTGGGATTCGGCATCGGTGATCACGATCGAAAACCTGACAGACGTGACAGGGATCGAGATCAGGTACCCCATGTCAGACCGTCAGAGAAAGGATCGTACTCCGCCCAAGCAACAGCCCATCTTGGCGGAGCCGTCCCGGGCCTGGGCGGAGTGCCCTTGACGATTCGGCGATAAGGGAAACAGGCATTGGCCATCCCGCGGCCTCGCATTGCCGACTTGGAGGCCGATCACCGGGGTCCGTGCGGCGCGTCCTTTGGAATCACCGACGCTGACAGATGGCAGACTGGAATATGGCACCAAGGTGCCGAGTGGCGTGTACTGGTATCGATTGAGAACGAATGAGGGAAGTGAGAACCGCAAGATCACGATTGTCAAGTGAGTCCTCAGAAAGGGAGGGGCGGCGAGCTCGCGCCGCTCCTCTTAGACGGGAGAGGAGGGCAGCCCGGTGAGGAGTTCCAATTCGGGAGCAGTCCTCGTCCTGGTTCTGTTCCTCGTGACGGCGCTCCCTATAGAAAGCTCGGCACGAACTTGGATCGTCGCGCAGGACGGCACGGGGGACTTCTCCTCCGTGGCCGCCGCGTGCGAGGCAGCCTCCGCGGGGGACTCTGTTCTGATACGCGCGGGCGAATACCGGGAGGAAGGCTTCGACAACCCTACGGGCTCATACATATACCTCTCCCAAAAGCCACTGAGCATCCTGGGGGGGGGACCGGCCGAGACAGTGTCGCTACAGATGAAGTTTGGCATCTCAGAGAGCTACGGCGTTGTTATGGCCAATGTCTGGCTGCACGATGTCCAGGGCGCTGCCTTGACGACCTGGGGGGGGAGTTTCGAGATCCGAGCCTGTCGGTTCGAGAACAACGTAGGTGACAACTACGGAGGCGCGGCAATCCTGTCCATCGGGGGCGCTCTTCTCATAGAGGACTGCGTGTTCAAAAGAAACCACGCGCCCCTTCGGGGTTGGGGTTGGGGTTGGGGTGGCGAGGGAGGGGCCATTTGGGGGGGGGCCGGAGCTCATCCTGCGGCGTTGCATCTTCCAGGGTAACCGGGCCGCGCTCAGGGGCGGAGCGGTGTACGCGGTGGGTATTGACCTCGAAGACTGTCTCTTTATCGGGAACGAAGCTCCACACGGGTCGGCCGTGTCCATTACGGATGGAAGGATCACCCGCTCGACCTTCTACCGGAACGACTGCTTGGGCGAGATCGGTGGGGCGATCGAGATCTTCGGAGACCACCTGGGCTTTATCCCGGATCACTGCATCATCGCCGAGACCGTCGGAGCTGGCATCGAATGTCCGATGACCGCATCCGCCCTGTGTTGCGACCTCTGGATGAACCAGTTGGATCCTGACCCGGAGTGCGGTTTCGATGCTCAGGATGGGAACTTCTCCGAGGACCCGCTCTTCTGCGACCCGGAAGGGGGGGACTTCGGCCTCCTGGAGAACTCCCCGTGTTTACCTGGCAACCACGGCGGATATGAGTGCGGCCGAATCGGTGCGGGAGCCGAGTACTGCGGCATCATCCGCACGAGTGAGACCACCTGGGGGCGAGTCAAGACGCTCTGGCGGTAGGTGGGGAATGCTTCGAAAGAAGAGCGCCCTGAGTGGTGTTGCAGGAGCCTGCCGTCCCTTTCATGGACCATGCCCGTCGGATTGGACTTGCGCCGAGCGCGCGGCCTCAGTGGCGTTTCCATGATGCTGCCCGTAATCTCCCAACCCTAGACGACGGTGTCAGAACGGAGAGTGGTGAGGTGCGACCAGGCAAGGCTGGTCGGGAGGGATGGAGACAGCGGATCTTCTGAGATCCTGCTTGTCGTCCAGCGGGTGCGAATCCGGCCCTGTCAAAGCTGAGCCCGGCGGGCTCGGAAACGGAGAATGGTTCGGTGCGACCAGGCAAGGCTGGTCAGGGGGGAGACGGCGGATCTTCTGAAATCCTGTTTGTCGTCCAGCGGGTGCGAATCCCGCCCGGTCAAAGCTGAGCCCGGCGGGCCAAGAAACAGAGAATGGTTATAAAACGGTATCGTCTGGGGAGCCAGAAATGCAGGGCACGAACTTAACGTGCCGAGAGTGGTGAACGGAGCCCTGGTGGTGAGAGCCGCTGGGGCTCGTCGCATGTGCGGAAATGCGAGCGTGTTGCGCGATCGAATTCCTGATGCGGATTCTCTGTTCGTGTGTGGGCACGTCTGGTGCCCGGATGTGACCGTCACGAACCGCCCCCAATGCCCCCCAACTCTCTTGGACTCTCTCAAAACAGAGAATCCGTTTAACAGGCGTGGGACGTCCGGACCCCGGACAGGACGCAATACGAACTCGCGTCTCTGGTGAACGCACCCGGGACGACAGGACGCCCTATGCAGTGTCTGCCGCACCGCCCGCGAAACTGATGGACGACTGCCCGCTGACGGGCTAGACTGGTTCCCGCGAACCAGATACTCCCTCGACTCTCTGACGAATGTGGATGGTCGCTGATGATGTGGCCGCGCTCCCGACCGAAGGTCGCCAAGCCGTGCCCAATGCCCGGCCCCGTCCGCGGTGCGCTTCACCCTGTGGGTCTTGGCTTCATGTTGGCGGGAGTCTCCCCAACGGTCCTCATCCCACGGAGTGGCCGAGTTCTCAGGATCGCGGCTCAAGTACGCCCGATGAGATTCGGGATGCTCGGAATGGTCAAGCCCAAGAGGCATCAACGCGGCCCGGGACAAGGAGCCGCTCAACGCGACCGGCGCACAGCCGGCGCATGAAAGGGGTGGAGACATGAGATGGGGTCAACGCTGTTTTCTCGTTCCAATGGCGACGCTGGCGTTGTTGTTCTCGGCAGCGGCCACGGCTGGCGCGGAACCGGCCGACTACCTATTCGGAGTGGGGTGGCACAACCAGCAGCCCAACCAGCCCTACCTCTACCGGATCGACCTGAACGGCGGGATCGTATGGGAGCGGTCGCTCCCGTTCACGGAGTTTTCGCTCAGCCTTGATTGTGCTGGCCGCAACCTCACGGAGGACGCCCTCTACCTGCCGATCTTCGGCGAGAGCAACAGAATCGATGGCAAGTTCCGGATTCAGAAGTACGATGCAGCCGGGAATCTAGCGTGGGATCTGCCGCTCTCCGCGGACCTGGCCTACGCCTCGCCCAACCCCGTGACCGGCGGGTGCTATGCCGCCGACTACCGCCTGGGCGTCTACCGGATCGACGGAAACGGCACCGTCCTCTGGGGGCCCAACAACTTCGGCTTCAGCTCGGCTGACAGCTGGTGGACCGTGGCCGCGGACCCGACGACCGGGGGCGGCTTCGCGACCTCTTGGAGCTCTTCCGTAGTCATCCGGTTCGACCGGGACGGACAGGTGGTCTGGGTGAAGCAGTTGTACTCCCCGGCGCTTGCGCTTCCGAACCCAGTGGACGGCGGCGTCTACGTGACTCGTGCTCCGCGATTATTCCATTGGCGATGATTTCCGCCCAATGCCATCCCGGATGATGGCCTTTGACGGCCCGCTCGGTCGCGTGATTGCGCGGGGCGGACTCGTTGGGTGAGGCTGTTCGGTGCCGATGTGCGAGCAAAGCGTACTTGTCCTGGTAGGGAATCCCATGAGCCGTGCTATCGAACGGCGGTCTACGCCGCGAGGCGATAGTCGTGCTGAATGCCACCGAGGATGGGGAGGGCCACGAGAGTGCCCGCGCTCGGCGGGGGCTGTCGTAGCTCCGGATACGGATCCGGGATCCCGTGAATCGCCTGGGATGGCCGCGCGCCATTGTAGTAGCGGACGTACGCGATGGTGACTCGGCGGATGTGATCGGCGCTCAGGAAGATGAAGTGATCCAGAGCCTCTTCACGCAGCGTTCTCATGAACCGCTCGACGAAGGGGGAAGCATCTGGCGCTCCGTAGGGGATCGGTAGCCCCTCGATCCCCATGAAATCATCGAGCCAGCGGTCCAGGTGGCAACGGTAGCTGCGCTTGCGACCGCTCTTCTCGACAGCAACGCTCCTTCCGCACTGACCGAAGATGCCGTCGTTGTCGTGGACGAGGAAACGCGGGGTCTCGCCCCAGGCCGTTGCCTCTCGGATCTGCTGCTTCACCCAGGACAGCGTCGGGTTGGTGGTGACGTTGACGTGGACGATCCGGCGGGAGTCGATCTCCAGGATGACGAAGACATAGGCGACGGCGAAGAACGCGGTGTACTGGGTCAGGAAGTCGCAAGCCCAGACTTCCTTGGCGTGATTGCGGATGAAGGTCCGCCAGGTCTGTTTCCCACGCGGCGGTCCCTGGCGCGCAACCATGTAGCAACGGATAGTGCTCGCCGAGTGGTGGATTCCGAACTTGGCATCGAACTCCTCGGCGATCTTGTCCTCGCCCCACTCGGGGTGGTCGCTGGAGATGCGTCGGATGAAAGCGATGTGCTCACGGGGAATCCGCGGCCGACCGACAGATGGTCCTGACCTCCTCCGCCAGAACAGCCTGAAGCCTCGGCGATGCCAGGCGATCACGGTCGCGGGTCTGACGAGGATGAGGGCGCGCTCCCAGCCGGACCAGAGTTTCCGGAGAACGACCCAGAAGACTCGATCCCCGACCCGAAGCCGAATCCGCGTCTGGGCCCGTTGGTAGATGGTGAGTTGCTGGCGCAAGGCGGCGTTCTCCAGGGCGAGGGTCGTCCGCGATCGGAGCGCCGCCCGGACGAAGCTGAGTAGGGCCGATAGAAGTGTTTCCATAAGATCACCGAGCGTATCATGGGTACGGGGCAAATCCGTCTGGACACTGGGTTACGGGATTTCCGCGGATCACGAGTATCTGTGGACTGCCGCGGACCTCGAACCAATCGAGGACATCCAGGTGTCATTCGAAGATCCGCACCAGTACGCAAAGTGCCTGATTTCCAGCTGGAAGCGTCTGCATACGCCAGAATCGGCTCGGCGGCCACTTGGTCCTCACGATGCACTCGACGGCTGCGGTCACCTCGGGCGACCTGACTTCTTTCGCGAGGTATGCGCTGCCTTGGGAGACTCGTTCCCTGACCTGCGACAGGAGATTGAGAGGATCTACGCAAACCAGAGATTGCGAGTTCAGTAGTCCGCGCCTTGGGGATGGCTGTGCGCCTGAGCGATCGGCCTCCGCAGCCCGCCCTTGGCGATCCGCCCAAGGCAAGACCGTCGCCCCGGGTGGGCCAAGGCCGGGCGCCAGGTCGATTCCTGATCGGCGCGGGCGTTGGATTGCGTCGATGAGGCATCATGCTTCCAATTAGGCACGTCGCGCGTGTGATCATCATCGACGCTACGGACTCCGTCTTGCTTTGCAGATACTCCGAAGCTTGCGATGGCCGTAGGGTCTCCTACTGGGTTCCTCCCGGAGGGGCGCTCGAGCCGGGCGAGGATCATCATGCGGCGGCCCTCCGTGAGCTCCGAGAAGAAACCGGCTTAGCCGAACAACTTGGCCGCGAGCTGTGGGAGAGGCGCTTCGCCCTCCGCATGGGAAACGGGCTCGTCGATCAAATCGAACGCTACTTTCTCGTTCGGCTGTCCTCTGGGCAGCCCACGGTGAGCAATACTTCTGACGAAGACATTCAGGAGCTGCGGTGGTGGTCTCTCAAGGAGTTGCAGTCGACCGCCGAGAGGGTCTACCCGGATGGTCTTGCGGAGCAACTCACGGGTCTGCTACCTGGGGCATCCAGGAATGGTTCGGACGATCGGGGACATCGGTGACAGATCAGTCCGGGGACATGGGTGACACTTGTTTACGGAACATACGGCCATGAGCGTCTTCGATCCTGAGCGTCCGTTCGTGAAGACGACCGAGCATGACCGACCCATAGTACGCATTCGGGTGCAGATGGCCTCCGCGCCCCGCCCATGGCGAACCGCTCAAGGCAAGAGCCAGGCTCCGGGTCGGCCAACGCCGGGCCCCAGGCCGCCGCTGGTTGGCGCGGGCGTCATGCCGAAGGAGAGAATTCTCCCTGGCTCGGCACTTGAGGTACGACAATGATCACTGCTGTCGAAAGCAACTGTGTGGCCATACTTCTGTTGGGGGCGGCGCTTGCGTTTGCGTCTGGGTGCGCGGATCGGGACAGCTGGGAGGATGCGGATAGCGTCGTGTTCACCCTCGCAATCCCGGACTCGGCCTCTGCCGGGCAACCGATCACCGCACGTATCACTGGCACATGCGGTGCACCTCCCTGCTATCGATTCGATGGTGTCGCGGTCACTCACTCCGACGCTGAATGGGTGCTCCGGCCTCTGTCTCGACGCAAAGCACATCCGAGCGCTTCGTGTCCGATGGCCGACCACTTCTTCGATGAGTCCGTCACCCTGCCCGGTCTCGATCCAGGCATGGTCCGTGTCCGGGCCGTTTCCTACGGCCACGATTTGGTTGATTCGGTCCTGGTACTGAGCAGGTAGGCATCGTCGCGGACTGCTTACAGAAGCTCCGCTTTGATGACGGACGCATCGAGTACCGCATCTGCTACTACATGATCGCTCGGAAGCCTCGGATGAAGGGCAAGTGGGCCTTTGGGCAGTATGCCCCAATGATGACTGCCGACGAGATGGAGTTTATCTTCAAAAGGGTTGTGGCGAAGGGCTGGCTCCATCTGCGTGCATGCTGAACGGGCGGTCGATGTTCTGGAGCGCGACCTCAAGATCCCAAGTCATGAAGAGCCTACCGTTTCTTGGGAGGTTTTCGTTCTCGGTCGACTCGCTTCGCGAGACCCGTGTCTGTTATAGCGTCTCGGGCACCTACTCCGGTCCAACGGGTCCGGAACGACTTTGAGTACTGGTTGGCCACTGCCCGACCAAGGCCGATTTTCGTCAGAATCTCCTCAAGCGAGAGGCCGCGCTCGCCGAGATGGGATCTTCCCAACACTCTGAAGACAATCGCGTCTCCTGAGCAGATGAGGCATGGCTC
>CAZNRY010000174.1:0-7923 GCA_964575675.1 uncultured bacterium | reverse complement strand
CAATCGACTCGAGGTTGACCGCGACCCCGTGGTTCTGACGGATCGCCTCGAGGCAATCCTGGAGAACCGTAAGGGTCCGCAGGCCGAGGAAGTCCATCTCGAGCAGCCCGATCGCCTCGCAGGCCCCCATGTCCCACTGCGTCGTCACCTCCCCTTCGGAGGAGCGGTAGAGCGGGACGTTTTCCGTCAGGGGGGTCGGGCTGATCACGACCCCGGCCGCGTGCGTCGAAGCATGGCGAGCGAGCCCTTCGAGGATCCGGCCAGTCTCCACGAGATCCTTCACCTGGACGTCGGAGTTGTACTTCTCCCTCAGCTCAGGGCTCTGTTCGAGCGCTTTCTCCAGCGTGATGTGCGGCGCCTGGGGGACCATCTTCGCGATCCGGTCGACGTCGCCGTACGGCATTCCCTTCACGCGTCCCACGTCGCGGACCACGGCGCGGGCCGCCATCGTCCCGAAGGTGATGATCTGCGTCACGTTCTCCGCACCGTACTTGTCGATCACGTATCGGATCACGTGCGCCCTGCCCCGATCCGAAAAGTCGACGTCGATGTCGGGCATGCTGATCCGTTCGGGATTCAGGAACCGCTCGAAGATCAGGCTGTAGCGGATCGGATCGATGTTCGTGATTCCAAGGCAGTAGGCGACGAGACTGCCGGCTGCCGAGCCGCGTCCCGGTCCGACGGGGATCCCCTGCTCCCGGGCATAGGCGATGAAATCCTGGACGATCAGGAAGTACCCCGCGTAGTTCATCCGATGGATCACGTCGAGTTCGTATCGGAGGCGCGCCTGCAACTCCTCGCCGGCGCCCGGGTAGCGGCGGACGAGCCCCCGGGCACAGAGGGCATCGAGGTAGTCGTTCAGGGACGCGTACTCGGGGGGACAAGGAAAGTGCGGGAGTCTGAGCTTTCCGAACTCCAGGGAGAGATCGCATTGCTCGGCGATCTTCAGGGTATTCCGGAACGCCTCGGGGACCTCGGGGAACAAGCCGGCCATCTCTTCGGGGCTCTTCAGGTACATCTGATCGGTCTCGAAACGGAGGCGGTTCGCGTCCGTTTGCACCTTGCCCGTCTGGATGCAGAGCAGCGCATCGTGGGCCGGCGCATGCTCGCGGCGGAGGTAATGCGAGTCGTTCGTGACCACGAGAGGGAAACCTCCCTCGCGCGCGAGATCGCACATCCGGCGGGCGGTCACCTTCTCATCGGCGATGCCGTGATCCTGCAGCTCGAGGTAGAAATCGTCGAGCACTTCGCGGTAGAACCGCGCCGCATCGAGCGCGGCGTCATATCGTTCGTCCCGCAGGAGGGAGTTCACCTCCCCCTGCAGGCAGGCCGAGAGGCCGATCAGCCCCTCGCCGTGGCGGCTCAGCAGCTCCCGGTCGATCCGAGGCTTGTGGTAGAGCCCTTCCAGGTACGCGAGGCTGGAAAGACGGAGCAGGTTCTCGTAACCGGTTCTGTTGCGGGCGAGGAGGATCAGATGGTAGCTGTGCCGGTCTGCCTTGTGGGAGTTGCGATCTGTCCGCGACCCGGGCGCCACGTACGCTTCGATCCCCAGGATCGGCTTGACCCCCTGCGCAGTCGCCTCGCGATAGAAATCGATCCAGCCGAACAGGTTCCCATGATCCGTGATAGCGGCGGCCGGCATGTCGAGTTCGCGCACCCGGGCGACGAACTCGGGAATCCGGCACGCGCCATCCAGCAGGCTGTACTGGCTGTGGTTGTGCAGATGTACGAAAGTGGAACTCACGGTTCGGGCCCCCGGTCCTGCGGCGGGCAGAACGTTTCCCGGCGCGGGCGCCAAAATAACACAGCCACAGCCCCCCCACAAGGCGGCGATTCGGTAGTCGTCCCGCGCGGGCTCTGGCGGAGGCGATTCGGCGCCGGCTCGACGGCCTCTTCGATGCGCCGTGGGCGCGGTTGACACCCGGCAGGGTGGTTCATACACTGCGGGCACGTCGGTCGGCGGCGCTCGAAGGAGGTCGCGGATGGAGAGTACGTTCGCCTGGCTGGTTGGAAATCGTCATCGGGGCGGTCGGTCGAGTCGCGACGCCCGATCCATTCCCGGCCATCATCGCCTTGCGGTCTTGCTCATTGCCTTTCTCCTGGGTCTGATGTCGCGGGAGATCGCCTTGCCGCCCGCGGCGAGCGCGGGGGGCGCCGAGCACCGCCTCCTGTCGATCACGAAGACCACGGTCTACGGGGCCATCCTGGGGGGCATTCTCGGGCTCGCGAGCGCGCTCGTCGTCCGAGAAGGGTACGAAGACGACGCGATACGCTGGGGGGTCGCGGTAGGAGCCTTTTCGGGCTTCATTTACGGCGCGCTGGGCTCCGAGGACTCGGACGATTTCTCGCTCGACCCGCGGCCCGAGTCGAGACGGCTCGCTGATTTCGGTCTTGGCGGCGGCGGCGAGGCCGCAGGGCTCGGGCGGGCCGCAGGCCGCGGCGGCGCCCGTCCCGCGACAAGACGGTCCCCGGCCATCGGGGCGCCGCTCTCTCTCGATCATGCGTGGAACGAGCCGCCGGACGGCACCACGGCGGCGGGCTTTCACGGTCTCTGGACCAACCAAGAACGGTGAGCGACCGGCCGCTGGGACAGTGTTCCTGGCCCTTCCAGTGAGGTGCGGCATGGGGACCACGAAAAGGACCAAGACCAAAGGACCCCGCAAGGGAACCGAGACCGGCCCCGCCGGCGCGACCAAGAAACCGCCCGGGCGGATCGCGCCTCCCGGGCCCAAGCAGAAGGCGGTCACCGCGGATGGGGAGCAGACCCGAGCCCTCTCCGATGCGCGGGAGCAGATCCGGCTACTGATCGATGACCGCGACCAACAGGTCGCCATGGCCGAGGCCGCAGAAATGGAACGCGAAGCCTTGGAGCGGGAGCTCGCCGAGGCGCGGGAACGGATCGAGGCGCTCGAGAAGCAGATCCCCGAGGGGATCTCCTCGCCCGCCTCGCCCGGCGGCGAGGGCGAGGAGGCAGTTGTCAGCTTCGACGAAGAGGAGGAGGAGGAACCCTCCCCCTCCGAGGACCTTGACGATGTCGAATCGATCTACGAGCGGATGGACGACCCCCGGGTCCGGCGCCAGGAGCTCGACCGAGAACGGATCGACCGCGAGACCCACGCCGGCGATGAATCATACTGGAGGGTTTGCCCGAAATGCGGCGACTCGCTCGACGAGGTCGAAAGCGAGGACGTGAAAATCGACCGCTGCGAGAGCTGTGGCGGGATCTACCTCGACCACGGGGAGGTCGAGATGCTGCTCTCGATCGCTCGTGGCCGGCACGGCCTGCGCAGGGTCAGAAGCTCGCTCTTGATCTGAGCGCGGGGGCGCCCTTCCGCCCGGCCTATCGGGTGCGGCCGACGCCGACCCTTGAACAGTCGCCCTTGACCGGACAAATCGAGCAACGGGGCGACAGCGGCGTGCAGACCTTCTTCCCGAAACTGACGAGCAACTCGTTGTAGTCCCACCAGAGCGGGCGGGGCAGCAGCGTCCGCAGAGCCTCCTCGGTTTGCGCCGGGGTCCGCGTCGAGACGAACCCGAGGCGATTCGAAATCCGGTGGACGTGCGTGTCGACGCAAAGGGCCGCGATCCCGTGTCCCAGGAGGAGCACGAGGTTCGCCGTCTTCCGGCCCACGCCCGGCAGCGAGAGGAGTCCTTCCATCGTGGCGGGCACCGCCCCGTTGTGGCGCTCCTCCAGCAGCCGCGCGACCTCCCGTAGACTGCGCGCCTTGGTGTGATAGAACCCCGCCGGATAGATCGCCCGCTCGATGGCACGATGCGAGAGGCTTCCGAGTTCCGCGGGGTTCGACGCGAGCGCGAGCAGGCGCCTCGTCGCCGGAATCGTCACCTCATCACGGGTTCGAAGGCTGATCAGGGTGCCCACCAAGACCTCGAAGGGATCGTGGCGCCCGCCGGCGATCTGGCTCATCGCGGCGGGGGTGAGCCCCTCACAACGGCGTATCGAGGAAACGACTCGCCGCATCCGGCTCCTGAGTGTGCGGATCGAGGGATCGACGGTACCGGCGGGATCCGGCTCAGCTACGGACATGTTGGTCGATCGGGATCCTCTTTCAAGGTCTCGCGCTCGGCGCCCGCCATGCCCCGCGCAACTTCCCCCAGGTCGTTTTCTCGGCCGGAACGACGACATTCGACCAAACGAGCCCGGTCGGGCTCCAGAGGATCGTGTTCTGAGCGCCGACGGCGACGAATCCCCCCCCGGCGCCACTCCCCGTGTAGGCGATCCCGTGAAGGTCTCGGGTCGTCCCCGAGTCGATCTGCGTCCATGTGGCCGTATCGGTCGAGCGGAGGATCGTTCCCCCGTCGCCGACAGCGACTGCGATGAGAACGTTGTCCGGCAAAAGCCGGAAGATCGCGACCGCGTGCAGATCGACCGAGACGGGCGCGACCTGCGATGCCCAGACGCCGACCGGGCTGGCCTGCGAGAGCAGGATCGTCCCCGCGTCGCCGACCGCCCAGAACCGGGGCGTCGTATTCCCCAACGGTTCCGAGCCGATCCCCTGCAAGTTTCGCGTAGTGGGAACGTTGTCGGTCTTCTCCCAAATCAACATGGCCGTGCTTCGCGACCAGACGATCGTTCCGGAATCCCCGACCGCGACGACGAAGTTCAGATTTCCCGCGACGCTCCTCAACGGCTTCTCGGTTCGGATATTCGCGGGAGACACCTGCTGCCACAACCCCCCCTCGAGGCTGCTGGAAAGGAGGATCACCGCCGAATCCCCGACAGCGACCATCCGCAAGGTTCCGTGCGCGACCCCGTACAAGTTCAGGTGGATTCCCGACTCCACGAGCATCCAACTGGCCCCCTGGCCCGCGATGTCCGTGCTCTGGAGGATCTTCCCCTCGTCGCCGACGACGAAGTAGTCGGTCCCCCCGGCCGTCACGGCCCGCAGGGGAACAGACGTCGTCCACCCGGCCGAAATCCAGGTCGAGCTGTGCGGGGCCGGATAGGCGCGTAGAACGCGCCCGCCGTCGCCGACCGTAACCGCGCTCGATCCGCGCGTCGCGACCGCGTAGAGAGCGTCGGCCGCCCGGGCGCACGGGATCACAAAGGGGATCAGACCCAGAAAGAAGAGCCCGATCGTGGTCGGGGCGACTCGATACCGCTTGCTCGCCATCGTCCGCTCCTCTCGATTCCGTCGCGCTCGGACAATCCTCGCGCGACTCCATCCTCGCAATCCCCGGCGACGCGCGGCGAATCCCGCGGCCGCAGAGCCGCCCTCAGCTCTCTTCGCGCTGACGACCGGACTTGCGATGCGCTTCCGGTTGCCGATCGCCCATCGAGAGCTTCACGCTCTTCACCCCGAAGGGGTGTACCTCGATCACCTCGAAAACCACCCCGCCCAGCTCGAACCGCTCGCCCTCACGGGGAATTCTCCCCAGCTTCCGCATGACCAGGCCGCCGAGCGTATCGTACCGCAGTTTCGGCAGATCGAGCTTCAACTCCTCGTTCAGATCATCGATGTCGGTCAGGGCGTCCACGATGTAAACCCCCTCCCCAAGGGAGCGGATCCGCTTGACCCCCACCTCATGTTCATCGGCCAGTTCGCCCATGATCTCTTCCACGATGTCCTCCATCGTGACCGCTCCCGTACACGAGCCGAACTCGTTGACGACGACGACGATCGACTCCCCCCGCCGCTGCATCTCGACCATCAGGCGATCGATCCGCTTGGTTTCGGGAACGAGGGTGACGGGACGCATGTAGGCCTCGATGGTATCGCCTTTCCCGGGGTCGAGAAGAATGTCGAAGACTTGCACGATCCCGACGATCCGATCGACCCGCTGGTCGAAGACCGGAATGCGGGTGTACCCGCGTCGACGAACGAGCGCTCTCAGCATGTCGAGACTCGACTCCTTGTCGAGAGAGGCGACCGACGGCATCGGCACCATCACCTCGCGGGCGGTCGTGTGGCCGAAGTCGAGGATTGATTGGAGCATCCTCTTCTCCTGACGGAGGGGTCCCGTGTCGCCGTGGACGTCCTGAACCAGAACACGCAGGTCCTCGCGCGTCACGGGACGGCCATGGCGCCCTCCCCGGAGGAGCCTGAGCATCAGATGGACGACCAAGCTGGCCGCGGCCGTCACCGGAAGCAGGAGCAGGTCGAGCCCGAAGAGCGGGCGCGAGGCGCCAATCAGGATCGGCTCCGCGCGGCTGCGGGCGATGTTCTTCGGGAGGACCTGGCCGAAGATCAAGACGACGATCGTCACGCTGAAGGTGGCCAGCAAGGTCGCTCCCGCCGTCGTGCCGATCCAGTCCTCGATCAGGCTCGTCGCCAAGGCCGCTGCGGCCGCGCTGAGGAAGGTGCTGCAAACGAGGAGGGTGACGAGGATCTGATCGCGCCGATGGAGAAGATCGAGCGAGAGCTCGGCGCCTGCCCTCTTCGCCTTGGCGAGGACCCGGATACGGAGCCGGTCGGCCGCCAGAAGCGCCGTCTCCGCACCCTCGAAGACCCCGACCCCGAGAAGGCAGGCGAAGAAGACAAGAAGCTGCCAGCCGGCGGTCGTCATTCTTCCTCTGCTCGGGCGGCGCGAATGACGCGGACGCGCGCGATTCGATGGCGTGAGACTTCCATCACCTCGAAACGGAGGTCGCCCCAGCTCAAGATCGTGCCTGGCCGGGGGAATCCGCCGTGGAGGGCGCAGAGGAAACCGTTCACGGTGACCGCCTGCTCCTGGGGCAGTTCGATGTCGAGACGCTCATTCAGGTCTTGCAGGGAGGCGCGTCCCCGCACGTCGTACTGACCCGGCGCGGTCTCGACGATCTCCTCTTCACTGCTTTCGTACTCGTCGAAGAGCTCCCCCACGATCTCCTCGATCAGGTCTTCCTGCGTGACGAGCCCGACCGTCTCACCATACTCGTTCACCACGATCCCAAGCCGCCAACGCCCCTTGCGGAGATCGTGGAATATCCGATCGATCGGCGCCTTCTCCGGGACGAACAGCACCGGCCGGATCAACTGGGTGAATCGGGGCACGGAGCTCAAGAGGAACGACCGCGAGGGCAGGTACCCCACGATGCCGTCGACCGTCCGGTCGTACAGAGGGATCCGGGAATGCTTGCTCCGCGCGATCAGTTCGCGCAGCTCGCCTGCGGTCGCCCCGACCGGCGCAGCCACGATGTCGACGCGGGGGGTCATCACCTCCTCCGCCGTGGTCCGGGAGAAGGCGAGTATGTTCTGGACGAGCCGGCTCTCGATCCGGCTCATGCCGGTCTCCTCGTCGATCTCTTCCAGCGCCGCGCGCAGCTCCGAGCGGGTCACACGCCGGATCAACCCCTCGCCCGCGTCGGGAAGGCCGAAGAGCCGCAGGATTTGCCGTCCGAGAGCGGTGATTCCCCAGGTCAACGGGGCGAGCATGGGGAGAATGGGAAGGAGTGCGACCGAGGTCGCTCGCGCCGAGGCGCGAGGGAAATTCACGGCGATCGTCTTCGGGAGGATCTCCCCCAGGAGGAGGATCAGAACGGTGGCGGCCGGAATCGCGATCTGGAGTCCCCTCTCCCCGAACCGAAGCAGCGCCAGGGAGGTCACAACCGCCGAGATGCCTATGTTCGCCAGCGTGTTGCCGACCAGAAGCGAGCTGAGGAGCCGCTGAGGGTTCTTGAGCAAGCTCCGGACCGCCCGGGCCGGCCGGTCCTTGCCGCCCTCGATCTGGCGGATCTGGACCTGATTCAACGAGAAAAGCGCCGCCTCGGAGCTCGAGAAAAGCGCCGAGGCCAGCACCAGCAGAAGGAGGATGAGGGTTGTTGCTACTTCCATGAGCGACGGTTCGACACCCGGCATATTAGGGGCCGCCCGAGCGGGGGTCAAGCCGGGCTCTACGGACGGCGCGGGAGCAAGGCATCCCGGCCGGCCGGAGACAGCGATTCCGCATTTGACCTGGTAGACACCCGTTAAACTTCGACTGTAC
>CAZNRY010000173.1:0-8049 GCA_964575675.1 uncultured bacterium | reverse complement strand
CCGCCTTCGTGATCGCGCACGCCGACTGCTGGTAGAGCAGCGGCACCCGGTTCGCATACCGGTAGAGCGTGAACGCTTCGTCCGCCGGGAGATTACCTCCCCATGCGAGCCCCGCCTCGATCAGGAACGGATTGCCGCGATAAACCGTCGGCGGCCGGCTCACTACCGCGTGAAAATCCGCATCGAGCTCTTGCTTCAGGGCGTGGAGAAGCAGCTCCTCGCCGATCGGAACGATGCAGTTCGTCGGCGGCGCCATGATCTTCGTCTCATTCATCGCCTTGTGCAGGTGCTCGGCTCCGTCCAGCGCGATCCGCCCCGGTTTCGTGTCTCCTCCGAGCTTCGCGAGCGCGACGATGGAATCGGCGGTCGTGGCCGAGACCCTCGAGAACTCGACCTGGAGGAAGGACCGCAGCGTCCGCGCTTCCGTCGCCTTGAGCATCTTCAGCAGGACGCCGAGCTCGACCCCGTAGGGATGCGGCTTGATCTCTTTCGGTTCGGGCGGAAGATCGTTGCTCACCCGCTCGAATACGACCGGGTCCGCCGGTCCGTCCGTCGAGGGCGGGAGGTAGGCGATCCGGGCATGCGGATTGGCGATCGCGACCTGGCGCAGATAGCCGTCCACTGAGTGCCGGCCCTTTTTGTACGTCCCCGACAGGGTGATCTCGACCCGGGTCCCGTGCTCCGCGTCCCAGGGCACCTCCTTGTCGATCAGTATCTCGGGACGGTTTCGCTGCGTGTCGATTCGCAGCTCCAGGTAGTGCGCCGGCTGGCGGGCGTCGGTCCGGGTGATGATCACCATCGGCCGGCCGCTCGTCAGCATGCCGTACATTCCCGCGGCCGAGATGCCGATCCCCTGCTGCCCGCGGGACTGCTTGAGCGTGTGGAATTTCGACCCATAGAGGAGCTGCCCGAAGATCTTGGGAACCTGAGCCCGCACGATCCCGGGGCCGTTGTCCTGAACGATCACGCGAAAGCGTTCCTCGCCCTGCGGAACGATCTCGACGTGGAGATCGGGAAGGATCTGCGCTTCCTCACAGGCGTCCAACGAGTTGTCGACCGCCTCGCGAACGGTCGTGAGAAGGGCCTTGGACGGATTGTCAAAGCCGAGCAGGTGGCGGTTCTTGGCGAAGAACTCGCTGACCGAGATGTCCCTCTGCTTCGTCGCCAGATCGGCCGCGGAACGGCCCGCGCGGGCCTCCCCGCGGGGGCGCCGGGGTCTAACCTGGACCGGTTCGGGCCGGGCCCTCTGCGGGGTCTTGCCGCTGGGCTTGTCGCCGGAGGGCGCCTTGAGCGTCCGAAGAAGATCCGCCGCCCGCGATCGCTCCCCGCCCCGGGCGCGGCCCGACTCGGCGGGGTCATCCCCGAATGGCACCTCGAGTTGCTCGATCCGGACTCCCTTCTTCCCTTTCGTTGCCACATTCCCCTTCCCGCCCCCGGGATCCCGCCCGGATGGCCTCCGTAGAGGGAAACAGAAGTTGGCCGACACTCCAAGAGCCAATTTCGCTCCGGCAGCGGTCATGGACGCTCGAATCGCCGAGAGCGTCCGGCGCCGGAGCCGGCTCGGGGAGAGCGGAGCCGTTCATTTTTTGTACAATGTACGCCCCCTGTGGCTAAACAGTTGTAGGTGATCTTCCGGCCTTTCGCCGGGCGAATCAGCATCAACGGACCGGCAAAACCGTACTTTCCATTTGACACCCGCAGGAGATGCTTCAATACTCCGTTGGATGCGTCTTGTATGACGCATCGACGCGCGCAAACTGCGCGCCGATCAGTGCGCGGGTCGATTCGTTCCGGATCGGAAGCGGATTGCCTCGCAGTGGAAAACGCGGGAACGGATCACCCGCGGAAAAGAGGAGCGAGGACAATGCCAGCAAAGAAGCGGGTTCGTGCCCCTCGCCGCAAGCGTCTCGACAAGAGTGCGCAGAAGGCGCGGGAAGCCGCAATCATCGCCGACCTGAAGGCCGGCAAGCTCAGCTATCGATTGATCGCGGGGAAACACAAGGTCTCATTGCCAACCGTCAACGCAAAAGCGCGCAAGGCCAACATCAGCCGGCCGCGCGGGAGAAGGCCAGCCGTTGCCGCCCCGATGGTTGCGATGGCCGCGAAGCCGGCGAAGAGAGGGCGCCCTCGCCGGGTGGCCGGTCCGATCGCCATGAAGGTTCTCCGGGGCCGTCCGCGCGGACGCGTCGCCGCCCGAATCGTCAGGGCGATTGCGCCGAGGGGTGCGTTCCAAAACGCCTTCCGCGAGATGGTCCTTCGCTTCTACCCGAAGCTGACGCTCGCGCAATTCGACAAGCTCTCGAAGATGATCGACAAGGCGGTTTCCTAGCAACGCCAGACCGCCGAGCAGTCTGCGCATGGGCTGCTCCCGACAACTTGCCGCGGCCCTTCCGCCGCGCGCGGACGAAGGCGATGCGGTATGCCCGGGACCATCGCGAGGTCTTCTCCTCCGACGGTCCCGGGCTACTTTCACTCGAGGGTCGATCGATTCCAGCCGGACGATTCCCTTTGACACCTCCGCTGCTACATTCCTAAACTCCAACTCATCCGCATCTTATCCGTGCGCAGGAGATTACAGGAGGTCGAACGCGTGAAGCCGTTTCTATTCAGCGGAATTCAGCCGAGCGGGGATATCCATGTCGGAAACTACTGTGGGGCGATCCGCAACTGGATCCGACTGCTCGACACCTATGACGGCATCTTCGGGATCGTCGACTATCACGCGCTCACCCAGCCGTACGATCGCGAGGTGCTCGCAGCGCGCACCTTCGACGCCGCCCTGACGAACATCGCAGCCGGCCTCGACCCCGCGCGCTGCCGGATTTTCGTTCAATCGCACGTCCCGCAGCACACGGAGCTGGCCTGGGTCCTCAACACCGTCACGCCGATGGGCGATCTCTCCCGGATGACACAGTTCAAGGAGAAGTCACTACGGGCCGAAGCGGAGTCGTATATCAATGTGGGCTTGTTCACCTATCCGGTTCTTCAGGCCGCGGACATCCTCCTCTACAAAGCGGTGGCGGTTCCCGTCGGCGAGGACCAGATTCAACACATCGAGCTCTCGCGCGAGATCGCACGGAAGTTCAACGCCCGCTTCGGCGAGATCTTCCCCGAACCGGCGCAGCTTGTTCCGAAGGAAGGCGCGCGGATCCTCGGCCTCGACGGCAAGTCGAAGATGAGCAAGTCCCTCAACAATTACATCGGTCTCCTGGAGGACTCGAAAGCCGTCTGGACGAAGATCGCGCCGGCCGTCACCGATCCCGCGCGGATCCGCCGGACCGATCCGGGAACTCCCGAGATATGCAACATCTATACCCTGCATAAGAATTTCTCGGCCGAGAGCGATCTGCAGGAGGTGGCGCAGGGTTGCCGCACCGCCGGGATCGGGTGCATCGACTGCAAGAAGATCCTCCATCGGAACATGATGGCGACCCTGGAACCGATCCAGCAGAAGGCTTCCGAGCTGCGCCTGGACCCCAAACCCGTCGAGGAAGCGATCGCCCGAGGGGCTCAGGAGTGCCGCGAAATCGGCGAGCGCACGATGGTCGAGGTCCGGGCGGCCGTTGGAGCGCGCGCGGCGCGGTAATTGACCGGCGGACGGGCGGTAGGCCCCGTTCATGGCGCGGCGGCTCGATCCGCGCTGCCGGTTCCCTTCCGGCTCGGGTCCGCTTGACCTGATCCTGCGATCGCGGGAAGCTATGGCGTCCCCAAAGGCTTCTAACAAACGCGATCCCGGGAGGCATGAAATGGATCGACGCACCCTCCAGCAATCGCTGCTGGAATTGGTTCGGAAGACCTCCGCCGAGATACCGGACGATGTCTCGACAGCGCTCGAGCGGGCCCTCCGCAAAGAGGAGAAAGGCACGACCGGGCGCTACGCGATGGAGGTGATCCGGAAGAACTGCGGCATGGCCGAGGCGAAGAGCCAACCGATCTGCCAGGACACCGGATCGATCCTCTTCTTCGTCACCGCCCCGAAGGGTTTCGATTCCGCGGCGTTCAAGACTACCGCCGAAGCCGCCGTGTCCGAGGCGACGAAGGTCGGCTACCTGCGGCAGAACTCCGTCGACTCGATCACCGGCAAGAACTCGGGAACGAATCTGGGGCCGGGCAGCCCTACCTTCCACATCGAGCAGGGAAAGGGCGCGCGGATCGATATCCGGTTGATTCTGAAAGGGGGCGGCTGCGAAAACATGGGCGCGCAGTATTCCCTGCCGGACTCCCGTCTCGGGGCGGGCCGTGACACCGTGGGTGTGGAGAAGTGCATTCTCGACGCGGTGAACCAGGCCCAGGGCAAGGGATGCGGTCCCGGGATCCTGGGGGTCACGATAGGTGGAGATCGCTCGACCGGTTACCTCCATTCCAAGGAGCAGTTCCTGCGGAAGCTCGACGACAAGAACGAGAATCGGGTCCTCGCGCGCATGGAGAAGAACGTGCTCGAGCGCTCCAATGCCCTCGGCATCGGCCCGATGGGGTTCGGCGGCAACACGACCCTGCTCGGGTGCAAGATCGGCGTCCTGAATCGTCTTCCGGCTTCCTATTTTGTCAGCATTTCCTACATGTGTTGGGCCTACCGGCGTCAGGGGTTCGTCCTCGATTCCCGCGGCCGGATCCGCGAGTGGCTTTACTGATGGACGGCTCACCTAGAGGAGAAGGGCGATGAGACTCGAAGCACCGTTTTCGGAGGCCAAGATCCGGGCGTTGAAGGTCGGAGACATCGTAGAGATCCGCGGGATGATCTACACGGGCCGCGATGCGGTCCACAAGTACTTGCACGACGGCAACCCCTCGCCCGTCGATCTGGCGAACTCGATCATCTATCACTGCGGTCCGGTCGTCGTGAAGGAGGGCAAGGACTGGGTCGTGAAGGCCGCCGGCCCGACGACCTCAATCCGCGAGGAACCCTACCAGGGCGATTTGATCGGGAAGTTCGGCATCCGCGGCGTGATCGGCAAGGGCGGGATGGGGGCGAAGACTCTCGCCGCCTGCCAGGAACACGGCTGCGCCTATCTTCACGCGATCGGCGGAGCCGCGCAGGTCCTCGCCGAGACCGTGAGGAAGGTGCACGGGGTCCACCTGATGGACAAGTTCGGGAGTCCCGAGGCGATCTGGGAGTTCGAGGTCGAGGACTTTCCCGTGGTGGTCACGATGGATGCGCACGGCAACAGCCTCCACAAGGACATCCTGTCGGCCTCCACCGAGAAGTTGAAGGAGATCTTCGCGGAGATCGATCGAGCCAAGGGGTAGCCGCGGGCCAATTGAGAGACCCAATCACGCACCTCTGGCATACGGTTCGTTCGTTCAACGGAAACGCCCGCAACTACCTCATCGGGACCCTGATGATGGGCCTCGGGCACGGCTGCCTGTGGGTCCACATGAACCTATACTTCCGCACGGCCGGTCTCGGTGAGGCCGCGATCGGCAGGGTCCTTTCTGCGGGCAGTTTGGGGACCGTGCTGATCTCGATCCCCGCCGCGCTCTGGATCGACCGGTTCGCCGCGCAATCGGTCTTCCTACTCGCCGCGGCGGGTTTCGCGGTCGCCTTCACGCTGCAGATCCTCTTTCCGCAGCCAGGATTTCTGTTCTTCACGGCGCTCGCTACGGGGATGCTCTTCACGATCCACTGGGTGGCCGCCGCGCCGTTTTTCGTGCGCAACAGTACTCCCGAACAGCGGACGGAGCTGTTTGGCATCGCCTCGGCGGTCGAGACGCTCGCCACGGTGATCGCCGCATTCGGCGCGGGGTTGGCCGCCCGGAGAATCGGAGCCCACTTGAGCTCCGATCTGCTCGGACTTCGCTACGCGCTCCTCGGCGTCGCGGGCCTCTCGTTCTTGGCGGTCGTTCCCTTCGGCCGGATCCGAAGCGCCCCGGCCGCGAGCGAGAAGCGCAGCCTCCGCGAGTACATCATGGCGCGCGACCATCGGCTGCTTGGAAAGATCTGCCTCCCCTCGTTTCTCGTCGGATGTGGGGCGGGCCTCACGATTCCTTTCCTCAATCTCTACTTCCGGAATCGCTTTGGACAAGATCCCCAGCAGATCGGAGGGTTCTTCGCCGTCGCCCAGATCATCACCATGGCCGGTTTCCTCGTTGGACCTCTTCTCGCGCGCCGCATGGGCCACGTCCGGGCGATCATCGCGACCGAGTTGCTGTCGATCCCCTTCTTCTTCCTTCTCGCGATCGCGGATCGGTTGTGGGTTGCGGTGGCCGCGTTCTGGTTCCGCGGCGCCTTGATGAACATGAACCAACCGATTTCGTCCGCGTTCGCGATGGAGATCGTCCCGCCCGATCAACAGGCGGCGACGAACAGCATGCGGATGCTCTCGTGGAACCTATCCTGGATGATCACCGCTCTGATCGGCGGTTGGCTGATCGAACAGCGCGGCTTCACGCCGAACATGGCGGCAACGATGGGGCTCTACCTCGTGTCCGCGACGCTATTCTGGGTCTTCTTCCGGAAAGTGCGCATCGGAGCCGAGAGACCCGTCGCGCCATCGGTGCAGACGGATGGATGACCGCCGGCCGAGCGATTCCGAAGGGTAGGCGCTCAGCCGACCCAGACAACCCGGCGCGTGATCTCGCCCGATCCCGCGGTCAGCCGCGCGATGTAGACGCCGGGCGGGACGCCGTTGCCCGACTCATCCTTGCCGTTCCACGAGATCGTGCGGGACGGGAGCGCGCCGTCCCAGACGGTGCGGACCTCCCTTCCGGAGAGGTCGTAGATCTTCAGGACGTACCGACCCTCGCCAGGACCCGTGATCTCGAAGCCGACCCATGACCTTGCGGGCTGCGGACCGACTTTGAGGCCAAAGCCCGAGGGAGGGACAACGCCCCCGGTGTCTGGCGGCTCCGCCTCGACGAGCCACCGATACGACTGAACATCCGAACCGCCTCCTTGGTCGAGCAGTCGGATGCTGATCGCATAGGAACCGCTGTCGGGCGCCGTCCCCGTCAGGCGGCCGGTCTCGGCATCGATCTCGAGCCCGATCGGCAGCGGATCGTAGGCGTCCCACTCGTAGGGCGGCGCTCCTCCGCGCCCGTGAACGGTCGCCTCATAGGGGTTGCCGGCGTGTCCCGCGGGCAACTCCGTCGTCGTGATGTGCATCGCGTAGGGGGCTGTCTCGGCCGTGTTGAGAATCCAATCGTCCGGGTCGACCGTGACGCCGACCGCAATGGCAGGCAGATCGATCTCAATGTCGGCGCGCTCGGGGTCGTTCCAGATCCGGGTGCGGACCGAACCCCCGCCCTCGAGCTCGACTTGGAACTCGACCGGCATCTCGAAGAACGCCGGTTCCGTCTGTGTCTGGTCGATGTGGATCGCGACGGAGGGGAATCCGGGATCGCCGTAGGGCAGGAACGAGACCGCATAGTGCGGCCGGTCGATTCCGTAGACCCAGGGCTGGAAGAACCAATCCATCGACCGGCCGGAGACTTCCTCGACGATCGTCTGGAACTCGGCGGTCGTCGTGGAGCGATAGGCCGTCCGCGCGCGATACTCGGCAAGCGAGGCGAAGAAGATCGAATCGCCGAGCGCCCCGCGGAGCATGTGCACAACCCATCCGCCCTTGTTGTAGACGGTGTTGCCGTCGAAGAGCTCGATCGGGTCATAGAGCGGGCCGCTCGGTTCGGAGACCCGGACGAAGTTCGTCATGAAGCTGTGATACCGCTCTATGCCGGAGACGTGCTCGTACCAGATCGCCTCGGAGTATGTGGCGAACCCCTCATTCAGCCATATATCCCGCCAATCGGCCGGGCTCGTCATGTCCCCCCACCACTGGTGGGCGAGCTCGTGCACCGTGAGCCAATCGAAGCGGTTCAGGCCCGTGATCAGGCTGCTCCCGTAGCTCGTGTTCGTCTGATGCTCCATCCCTCCACTCCAGGGGAACAGGGTGTGGCCGTACTTCTCCCGCAGGAACGGATAGGGTCCGAACCTCTCCGCGAATGCTCCGATCGCCTCCGGCGTGATCGAGAAGTCGATCTCCGCCATGGTCCGCAACTCGGGGTAAACGAAATGTTCAACCAGCATCGTGTCGCCAGGGGCCGGGACATAAT
>CAZNRY010000172.1:0-8089 GCA_964575675.1 uncultured bacterium | reverse complement strand
ATCATCGCCGCGCCCTCGCCGATCCTCCGCAGCGCCTCTCCGAGATCGCGACAGCCGCACACAAAGGGGACCTTGAAGGCGAACTTGTCGACGTGATGCGCTTCATCGGCGGGGGTCAAGACCTCGCTTTCGTCGACGAAGTCGACGCCGAGGGACTCGAGGATCTGCGCTTCGACAAAGTGCCCGATCCGGCACTTCGCCATCACGGGGATCGAGACGCAGGCCATGATCTCCTTGATGATCTTCGGGCTCGCCATCCGGGCGACCCCGCCCTCGCGGCGAATGTCGGCGGGCACCCGCTCGAGCGCCATCACCGCCACCGCCCCCGCTTCCTCGGCGATCTTGGCCTGCTCGGCGTTCGTGACGTCCATGATGACCCCGCCCTTCAGCATCTCGGCCAGGCCGGTCTTGAGTCTCAGCGATCCTGTTTCCATCTGCAGTCTCCTTACGCCCCAGGCTCGGCAAGCGAGCTAGAGAATCGGCGCCGCCGCTCCTTCCCGGTCTCGAGATGGAGATCGGGCCATCTGTTCACGAATCGTCTGCGCGAGTAGGCGAACTCCCTGACGGATCCTCTCCTCGTCCTCGCGGATGTAGCAGAGGCGAAGGCCGTCCCTCCCGCCCCCATCAATGTGAAACGCGGTCCCCGGATTGACCGCCACGCCGCGGGAGACAGCTTCGTCCGACACAGTTTCGGAATCGAGTCCCCTCGGCAACCACATCCAGAGCGTCATCCCCCCGCTGGGCCTCGTCCACCGCGCCCCGCGGGGCATCTGCGATTCCAACGCCTCGAGCATGGAGTGAAGCCGCGATGCGTTGCGCTTCCTGATCTTCTCGAGATGAGCATCGAGCCCCCCGCGCCGGCAGAACTCGGCGAGGGCCATCTGGGTGAGCAGGCCGCTCGAGAGATCGGCGCAAACCTTCATCTCGCTCAAGGGGCCGATCAAGGGCTCCGGAACGACGAGCCAGCCCACCCGCAGACCCGGGAAGAGGATCTTGCTAAAGGTGCCGAGCAAGATCACATTCGGCGGCGAACCTTCGGCCAAGAGAGGAGGCGGCGCGTCGCCCCTGTAATCGAGCTCTGCGTCGAAGTGGTCCTCGACGATCGGAAGCCCGTGCTCCGCGGCGGTTTTGAGCAGGCGGGTCCGACGATCGCGCGAGAGTGTGAGACCCGTGGGATTCTGAAAGACGGGCATCGTATAGAGCATCCCGGCCGGAACCTCATCGAGAACCCGCTCGAGGGCGTCGAGCCTCAGTCCCTCCTCGTCGAGGGGGATGCCTCGAACCGGCAGTCTCAACGCGCGCGCCGCGCGGAGGGCGAGGTTGTAGGTCGGCTCCTCGATGAGGAGAGTGCGTCCTTGGGGAACGAGGAGTCTCATGGTGAGCTCCAACCCCTGTTGCGAGCCGTTCACGAGGATCACGCGGGCGGGATCGACCACGACCCCCTGCCGCGCGAGCCTGGCCGCGATTCCCTCACGAAGAGGCGCATAGCCGTCGGGCGGACCGTAGTCGAGGCAACTGGGTCCCTCGCGGTGAAAAACCTGATCGAGGGCATCGCGGAACTCCGGGAACGGAAAGGCGGCGGGATCGGCCGTCGGCGAGGTCAATCGAATCGTGTCTGCGGGAACCGAGCTGTGCGCCCTGCCCGGCTCCGCTCGCGGGAGGTCGCCCAACCGCGAGGACCAGAATGATGCCTCCGGGTGCGCGGGATCCAGGGCGCCGCCGTCGCCTCGCCGCACGACGTAGGTCCCGGAGCCGACGCCGCTGCGCACCCAACCCTGATCCCTCAGATGACGATATGCCTCGACGACCGTCGCACGATGGACTCCCAAGGCCTCCGACGCGTCGCGCGTAGAGGGGAGCTTCTTCGCTTCGACCAGCGCGCCGTCCACGATGCGCGCCCGGATCATCGACGCGAGCTGAAGGTACAGGGGCTTCTCCGATGAACGATCCAAGTGGATGCCAACCAATAGATCATTGGATCGGTTCATTACATCCCTCCGCTGTTAGTATTCGGCAGATAAGAGATCAATGTCAAGTCCATTCGAGATAAAAAGACAACAATGGACTGGTCCACTTGGGCCTAAGAGGTACAAGTTGCGACGCATTCAGGCAAGCGCCTACTGTGCAGACGATGGCATCCTCCGGCAGTAGTCACGAAGTCTCGGAAGACCAACACCGCCTTCGTCTCGACCGCTTTCTCCTCGTCGCGCGGCCGGACCTCAGCCGCCATGCGATCGATCGACTCCTCCGGATAGGCGCCGTGCGGGTTTCGGGTCGCAGCCGGGGCAGGAGCTACTTCGTGAAACACAGGGACGTCGTCGAGGTGGCCGAATCCACCCACAGCGCCCAGTCGTCGCCTCGGGAGATCCTCCACACGGGCGGGTTGCTCGCGGTCGCCAAACCTCCCGGCATGCCGACGAACCCGGTGGAACGGCAAAACGGCGTCCCTGCGTCCGATCCCCCTCGCGATCTTCTCTCATGGGCGATCCGGCACGGCATCGCCAACGGGATACCCGGCCGCGCGGGGATCGTGCATCGTCTCGATCGCGACACCTCCGGGCTTGTGCTCTTCTCACTCGGTCCCGAGGGGCACATCGTGCTCGCGGAAGGTTTCCGGATGCGTTCGATCAGGAAGACTTACCTTGCGCTCGTCGGCGGAGAGGTTCATCCGCGGCGCGGAACGATCGATCTGCCGCTCGCGCGCGACCGGTCCGGCAGGATGCGCCCTACCCCGCGCGGCGCACCCGCGCGCACCGAGTACCGGACCCTTCGCTCGGACCGCTCGATGAGTCTCCTCGAGGTCCACCCCCGGACCGGGAGGATGCACCAGATCCGTGCCCACCTCGCCGCGATCGGACACGCGATCGCCGGGGATCCGCTCTACGGCGCCGGCCACATCTCTTTGGAAGCGCCGCGGCTCTGGCTTCATGCGGAGTCAGTGGATCTGCCGGATGAGATCGCATCGGAACTCGGAGCCCCCGCGCGGATCACTTGTCCCCTCTGGGAAGACTTGGAATTGCACCTGCGCGCCCTGGGCGTCGATTGGGCAAGGTCGGGCGAGTAGGAACGGCGGATTGAACGCGTTGGGGCTCTGTTACAGAGACGGCGCCGGAAGACGGCGCAGCGGGCGCGAGGACGGGGGCCTCCGCGGGACCGCAGGTCTTCCCGCTTCGGTCGATCTGCGGGTATGATGGCCCGTTTGGAACAACGGGTCGTCTACGGCAGGGGGTGCGAAATGGCAATCGTGAGAGACCGGATCGGCGGGTCGCGCAAAGCGTTCGGCGGAGCCTTCCGTGTGCTCGCGTCGATCGCCTGGATCGTCATCCTCTCGATCGGAGGATTCCACCTGATGGGTACCGCACGGGCAGAAGACTCACCCGGGGGCAGCGCGCTCCCCGATTTCATCCAACTATGGGACTTCGATCATCCTGATTCGACGGAGGCGAGGTTCAGAGCGATCCTCCCGCAGGCGCGCTCTGCCGGCGACGCGGACTACACCGCGCAACTGCTGACCCAGATCGCACGGGCCGAGGGGCTGCAGAGGAAGTTCGACGCGGCCCACCGGACGCTCGACGAGGTCGAGCGGACGCTTCGTCCCGAGATGTCGAAGGCACGGGTTCGATATCTCCTAGAGCGCGGGCGCGTCCACAACTCGTCAGGCAAACCTGATTCCGCCAAGCCCCTGTTCGTGGCGGCCTGGGATCTCGCACGGGAGACGAAGCAGGACCCCCTGGCCGTCGATGCCGCCCACATGATCGCGATCGTCGATCCGCCGGATTCAGCGATCGCATGGAACGAGAAGGCGATCACCTACGCTGAGGCCTCGGATGATCCGCGCGCGCAGGGATGGCTCGGTTCTCTCTACAACAACATCGGATGGTCCTACCACGAGCTCGGCGACCATGCGAAGGCTCTCGACGTCTTCAAGAAGGGGTGGGACTGGCGAGCGGCGCGGAGCCAGCCAAAGGAGACCCTCACGGCGAAGTGGTGCGTGGCAAGGACCCTCCGCTCCCTCGGGCGGTTCGACGAGGCGCTCAAGATGCAGAGGGAGCTTCTCGCCGCCCACGAGGAGGCGGGAGGAGAGGATGGCTTCGTCTACGAGGAGATGGGAGAGTGTCTCCTCGCCCAAGGACTCCGGGCCGAGGCGCGGCCGTGGTTCGCAAAAGCATTCGCGTCCCTCTCGAAGGATCCTTGGCTTGGGGCGGCAGAGAAAACCCGGCTCACGAGGCTGGCCGACTTGGGAGGCGTCTCCATCCGCGAGTAAGGGCGACCCTTCACTCTTCCAGAAACTGGATCTCGAGATCGGATCGGCGGAGACGATCGATTTCCGCGCGGGGAAGAGCATAATCCCCCACGAAGAACCCATCGTCGAAGGATTCGCTCAGCTTCGATCCGCGCGCGAGGATCTCTTGCGCTTCGGCAAACCGCGAGAGCGGCATCCGAAGGCGCACGCGCACCTGCGATTCGCGCACTTCCCGCGCGAGCCGGACGCCAAAGCGCTCGACATCTTCTCCCGAGAGCGCGGAGAGGATTTCCGCCTCAGCGTAGCGGATCCGGAGAGCGCTTGAGGCGACCTCGTCGGGAAGGCGATCGGCCTTGTTGAGGATGACGAGCCGCGCGACTTCTCTGGGCATGATCTCGGCAAGGACCTTTTCGACCGCCTGCATCTGCTCCTCGTAGATCGCGTGGCTCGCGTCCACGACGTGCACGATCAGATCCGCCTCTCGGACCTCGAGCAGCGTCGCCCGAAACGAGGCAATGAGATCATGGGGGAGCTTCCGGATGAACCCGACCGTGTCGGACAGAAGGATCGTCTGGCCCCCGGGAAGGACGACCTTGCGGGTCGTCGTATCGAGCGTCGCGAAGAGCTTGTCCTCGGCGAGGACGCCGGCCCGCGTCAACGCGTTGAAGAGGGTCGATTTCCCCGCGTTCGTATAGCCGACCAGCGCAGCGCGGAAGAAATCAGAACGCCCCTTCCGTTGGATCTCCCGTTCGGAGTCGATCCGCTCGAGCTTTTCCTTGAGGATCGAGATCCGCTTGCGGACGCGGCGGCGGTCGCTCTCGAGCTGGGTCTCGCCCGGCCCCCGGGTTCCGATCCCCCCGACCTGCCGTTCGAGGTGGGTCCACAGCCGTGTCAGACGCGGTAGTTGGTACTCGAGCTGCGCGAGCTCGACCTGGAGCATCGCTTCCCGAGTCCGGGCTCGCTTGGCAAAGATGTCGAGGATCAACTCGCTGCGGTCGATGACGCGGGCCTTCATCTCCTTCTCGAGATTCCGACCCTGCGCGGGGCTCAGATTCTCATCGAAAACGAGAATCTGTGCTTCCGTGGACTGGAGAAGATCGCGGGCCTGCTCGCGCTTCCCCTTGCTCAGAAATGTGGAGGGTTCGATCGAAGCGCGCCGTTGAATGACCCTGCCGACGACCTGCCCACCCGCCGTGTCGACGAGCAGGGCGAGCTCATTCAGGGATTCCTCTGCCGGCCCCGGCGAATCGACGCCGACCAGGATCGCCTTCTCGGTTTTCGTCGCGGTGCTCTGCGGTTGTCGCGGGATCTGACCCTCCCCCCCCTCGGTCCGGACTGGTTCGGGGAGGACTCTACCAGACTCGCCCCCGGGGGGCCTATGACCGCATTCGGACAGCCCGCCGGCACCGCGCTATCGTTCGATCCCGTCGTCCCACGACGGAGGCACCCGGAAGACGACGACCTCGTCCGTCAAAAGCGCGGGATGGAGCCCCTGCTGGAGGGCCCACGCGACAAACGACTTCTCCGGCGGGTTCTGGACGACATGCCCCCGATCTTCCCAGTACCCGACGACGACGAGCGTCGGTCTGCACTCTCGCATCAAGTTCAGGAAGGGCTCCTCATTGGGGGTGAAGTCGTCGATCGGGAACCAGAGCGAGTGGAACACGCGGTGCCGCCAGAACCGGCCGTAAAACGGATAGGAGGGAATGTTCGCGAGGAGAATCCGCTGGCCTGGCTCCATGTCCATGAACATCCGGTACAGTGGGGAGTCAGATCCGAGGCGGAGCCGCAGCTCGTAGGTGACCGTTTCCGACTTGCGGTACCGGACGGCCTGCTCCCAGTGCCAAGCCCACAGCCCCGCGCCGAGTGTGGCCACCCCCATGGCAAGACAGACGATGACGCTCTCTCGGTCTCTCGGCCCGAAGCGAGTCCGTGATTTCGAGAGACGAGCGTCCTCACTCGGAGACCCGCTGACAACAGGTTGCTCTTGGAGCGTGGGAGCGGACTCTGCCTGATGATCCCCCGCCGGGCGATTCCGAGCGCGTGCGAAGCCGATCGCGGCCATCGCGCAGGCTACCAACGCAAACGAGGCGAGCTGGAAATGAAAGTAGATGAGGCGGATCTGGCACTTGCAGAACATCGCCCCAGGGGATGAAGGCTCCGGATCGTATGCATTGAATGGGGTAAGTACGGACAGAATGGATGCCGCGCCGGCCATCATCACGATTCGCTCCACCTCCCGGCTGGTTTCGGAGGACGGGAGTGCGCCCTGTCTGTGGCCGCGCTTCGTTATGACCGGCAGAATGAGAAAAGCAGACGCGATCGCGATCCCTACCGCGACCAAACCCGCCAGGTGCCAGGTGAAACTGTCGTGCCAAGGCATGGAGGCGCTGAAGACCCGCTCGTAGCAGTTGAGCAAGACGTATCGGGCTCCCTCGGTCAGGACCACCTTGTCGAAGAGGGCACTCCCGTGCAGCAGATTGCGCCAGGCCCATAGGGCTTGCGCGGCCAGGGCGGGAGCCAAGAGAAGTGCGAACCGTCCAAGGCGCCGTCGGAGGCGCAAGCGCGGGGGATCCCCAACGCGGAGCGGCCAGAAGACATGGATCGTGACGATGAGGAAGGCGAGCGCGGCGTAGGTCGGCTTGATCGCGGCGGAGAGGCCGAGCGCGGGACCGGCAAGGAGCAGAGTCTCTCGATCGGCGCCGCGACGATCGCCGGTTCGGCCACGGGTGCCGGAAAGACCGGCCACCCCCGCGGCGAGCAGCGCCACTCCGGGCAGGTCGTTCTTCGTGACCAAGGTGGGGAGGAACGACGCGTAGGATGCAAGCATCGGCGCGAACGCTGCCAGGGGAACCAGGAGGAGCAGCCCGCTCGCTCGACCAAGCCGGAAGAGATGCCGGAAGCGCGAGACCAACAGGACATCGGCGAAGGCCAGGAGGAGGAGATTCGGCACGAACAGGAGGCTGAAGAAGAGCCCCGTCCGGAAGAAGATCGAGAGCGAGCCCACGATGCTTTCGTACCCGAAGAAGTATGCGTCGACCATGGGCGAGTCGCCGGAGTAACCGCGATTCATGATGAACTCGACCATGGCGGGAGCGTGGTAGGAGGCGACGTCTATGTCCATCTGCCCGGTATAAAGGCTCCACGCTACGGACGACCACACGACGGAAAGCCAGCCCCCAGCCATCAGGATGGCGAGCAACACCTCCGAGAGTCCTCCGCCATCATTCTCCGTAGCTCCACGAGTGGACATACCCGCCTGGCGTTCGCTGCTGCGCCGATCGCTGCGAATGGCGAAACCCATGAGGGCCGCCAGACCCAGGCCGGTGAGGAGGACGGTATAGGTGTCGAGCACCTGAAAGACGGCCGGAATCGAGAAACTGAGGAAGAGGAACAGGTAGAAACCGACGAAGCTCGAGACGACGCGCGTAAGGAGAGAGCCCCCAACAAGGCGGGAGTAGCAGCAGATGAAGAAGGACAAAGCGATGACATGGAGACCGAACCACAACGGCATTATCGGTGTCTCCTCCTTGTCGGGGTCGCCCGGTAGCGACGGCTCGCCGGAAGGGCGCCGTCCCAGATCGCTCGCTCGGGCGCGCGCTCAGTGAAAGACCGCGGGAGGCTCTTGCCGGCCGCCGCTGAAGCCGCCTCCGCGACCCGCCACCCCCTGGTTCAGCGCGGCTTCCGGTGGGTGATCCGTGCCGAAGCCTGCGCGGAATCGAAGGCGGGGGAGGCCCCCGCACCGCCCCAGCATTCCGTCGGGAGGCTGCCCCGGTGGCCACGCGCGCAGTCTTCTGCGTCCGGGGTGATCGAGCCCAGCCGCGCCGCCCCCAGGGCGGCGTCACA
>CAZNRY010000171.1:0-8190 GCA_964575675.1 uncultured bacterium | reverse complement strand
ACGAGCCCTACGAGAGGGTCGTTGCGGCCCTGCAGCGCGACGGCTGGGTTGTGGTCCGGCAGCGTGGCAGTCACATTCGGCTTTAGAAACGGACGCGTACGGAACTCTTGAAGCTCACCGTGCCAGCGGTCCGCCCAGTCAAGCGGTCCACGCTTGCTCACATTCTCAAGCAGGCTCGTCTTACAGTTGACGAATTTAATGCGCTATTGTGAAAGGATCATAAGCAGGCCATAACCCGCCGGCCGGCGCTGCGCGCCGCCGCTGATGCCGAGCGTTATGCCGTACGGTACCGAGCCAGGGAAGAAATGGGTTGCTCCATGCGCCTACTGACGGTACGGTTGGACGTACGTTAGGAGGTGTTTCAGATGGCCAGAATCCCGGAAGTCATTCCTGTTACAGATCTTCGCCAGGATGCCGCTGCGGTCCTGCGTCGCGTCCGCGGCCGCAAGCAACCGATCATCATCACCCAGAGAGGTCGTGCGGCGGCCGTGATGCTCAGTGTGGACGCCTACGAACGGGGCGAGCACGAGCGCCAGATCCTGCTACTTCTTGCCCGAGGCGAGCAGGAGATCGCCGCTGGCAAGGGGCACGAGCTCGAGACCGTGTTTGCTGAGGCGGACGCTCTGCTTCTTGAAGAGGAGCCGTGAAGGTTAGATTCACCCCCACCGCTCGTGTGCAATTCCTCGGCGCACTCGAGCACATCCGTCAAGACCGCCCCTCGGCGGCCGTGCGTTTTCGGAAGCGCGCCGAAACCGCTTTGCGGCGGCTCGAGAAATCCCCGGCCTCGGGGCGTTCGATTCCTGAGTTCCCTGAACTCCCGCACAGGGAGGTCATCGTTCCTCCGTACCGTTTCTTCTACCGAGTCGACGGGAGGACCGTATGGATTGTCGCCGTGTGGCACTCTGCTCAGCTTCCGGGCCCCTCGTCGGCGTGAGGGATGGCATAACCAGGGCGCAGCGTGTGTGGCAGGCATGGCACAGATCAGGCGGGCACGTGACCGCGAAGCCCTCCATCCGCAGCGGGGCGTCCACGGCGCCCCCCCGTCCAGTACGAGATGTTAGTTCGTTAACCCGTTGTAAAATAACACACTACACCACAAGATCCACACGTTTTCCACAGCGGGCGGCCCTGGTAGCCCGGCCTTTGCCGCCCCCCTGGGATAGAGTCGACCCGCCGCGCACCGTGTACGAACTCCCGGCAACCCCGTTCTGGACAGAGATGTGGAAAGAATGTGGAAAAGTGAAACCTAGCCCGCATTTCTGACCACCGTTCGTCGCAGCAGAATGCTGGTGAGAAATGCGGCCCAGTCATCCCGAGCCTGGCAGGTTCGGTCAGGGCAGCCCGGCGGGCTCGACGGGCGGGTCCCCCCCGTCGTTGACGGAACCGAAGGGCGAAGTCTATAGTCCGTTAGAGGATCTGCCCGATCGGCTCCCGAAAGAACTGGTTGTGTCCGCCGCCACGGGGTTGGGGTGAGCGCTGGAGGGGGAGGGATGCTTCGCACGTATCGGATCATGATTGCTTGCCTTCTTGGCTACGGGATTCTGCTCACAAGTTCCTGCTCCGAGGACTCGGTCACGTCGAGCCAGGACAAGGTTGGACCGTCGGTGGAGTTCATCCGTCCGGTCATGTCCGGCACCACGCCCGACGAGGTTTCCGACTACGTCGACATCTACGTCACGGCGACGGACAACAGCGGGGTCTCCAAGGTCGAACTGTGGGGCGCGCCCGAGACCACGCTGAATGCGACCCTGATCAAGTCGGCCGAGGAGCCGCTCAATCCGGTACCCGACTCGATCCATGCGCCTCCGGGGGTTCCGGTGTATGGCGCGCGGTGGAGCATTCGCACGATCCGCAACGGTACCCGCGTGCGCATCTTCGCGCGCGCCTTCGATTCGGCGGACAACGCCACCCGCTCGGACCTCGTCATCCTCAAGGTCCTCAACCTCGGCGGCGACCTAAGGCCGCCACTCGCGCGGTTCTTCGTCACCCCGACGCAGGGCACGGTTGACACATTGTTCGTGTTCAATGCAGAGGACACATCGGACAGCGTGGATGCTCCGACCGAGATCAGCGTGCGATGGGACTTTGACGGAGACGGCGTCTGGGATCGCGATTGGAGCGAGGGCTTGAAGGCATCGATTCCCGTCGAGTTCAAGTACAGCCGGGCCCGCGTCTACACGGCGAAACTCGAGGCGAAGAACACGTACCTGCCCGACTCGGTCGGCACGACAACGCAACTGGTGGGCGTGGCGCCCGCTGGCGGCCGCGACCCGGAGCCCCCGGAACCGGGGAACATGATCCTCATTTCGGCCGGGGTGTATCGGGTGGGAACCTACGATGCGTCGCTCGCGACCCGGAACGAGCTTCCGGTGCATTCCGTGCGACTGACGGCGGATTTCTACGTCGAGAGGACCGAGGTTTCCAACCGTCTCTATCTGAAGTATCTGAAGGAAGCGATGGCCGGCGAGGCGCCCGAGATCCGCAGGGATGGGAACATCCTCACGCACCGCCCGAGCGTGGGCGATGAGGTGAAGATCCTTGATCTCAGCTACTCGGCACTCCATTACGATCCGACGGGAGATTCGATCGCGGTGGACGCGGACAAGCGAACGCGCCCCGTCGTCGGCGTGACCTGGTTCGGAGCGAAAACGTATGCCGAGCACTATGGGTTGAGACTTCCGACCGAGCACGAGTGGGAAATCGCCGCAAAGGCCGACTCGGTCGAGTTCAACTACCCGTGGGGGAAGACGATCACGCCCGATCAGGCGAACTACGTCGACAGCGGGACCCGGACGCTGCGCCCGATCGGATCCTACCCGAATGCACAGAGTCCTTGGGGGATCCTCGATCTCTCCGGGAACGCGAGCGAGTGGGTCAAGGACTGGTATGGCTCCTACCCATCCTTGCCGCAGATCAACCCGGAAGGACCGGTCACCGGGGACATGCGCGTGATTCGGGGAGGGAGCTACCTCGCCAGCATGCGGGGGGTTCGCGTCACCGCCCGGACCGCAAGTGAACCCGATCTGTCTTCCGATCAGATCGGGTTCCGCACCGTTTATACAAAACCGTAGGCGGAAGCCGGCATACCCGCAGCGGAACACCGACGGGCCGTCGCGCAGATCGATATCGCGACGGCCCTTGCGCGACGGAAGGAATCAGGTTGCCGCCGCGGGGTCGGCCGGAGGTTGATGGTGGAACCGCCATCTCGCGCGGAGCGCCTGCGAGGCGCGTCGACTCGGGCGATTCACGGACCCGTCGTCCCGCCTGCGGCCGGGCTCACCGGCTCGCCGCTCTCGTCCCCGCTCGTCCAGTCGAGCGTCTTCTCGTTCGACACGCCGGAAGAGATGATCGAGGTATTCGAGGGGAAGCGTCCCGGCTTCGTTTACACGCGGTACGGGAACCCAACCATCCAGCAGGTCGAGCGAAAGCTCGCGGCCCTCGAGGGCGGGAGCTCCGCCCGGCTGTTCGCGTCAGGGATGGCAGCGATCCATGCGGCCATTTGGTCCTCCCTTGAGCGCGGCGATCTGCTTCTGACGGCGCGCGATCTCTATGGTGGAACCAGCGAGTTGTTCGCCCGTCTTCTCCCACGGCTCGGCGTTTCGTGGGAACGGGCGGACCTGACCGATTCCGCGGACCTCGCACGCGCCCTCCGCGACAAGCCCGCCGCCCTCTATTTCGAGACGCCGACGAACCCTCTTCTGCGGCTCATCGATGGACCCGGCACGGTCCGGCTGGCCCGGGAGGCGGGCGCGCGGGTCGTCGTTGACAACACATTCGCCACCCCGGTGTTGCAGAATCCTCTTGGATGGGGCGCCGATCTCGTCATCCACAGCGCCACGAAGTATCTGGGTGGGCATTCGGATCTTACCCTCGGCGCCGTGATCGGCGGAGAGCGAGTCGAGCAAGGAATCGATGAGGTCCGCAGGTGCCAAGGCGCCGTCCCCGATCCCTTCGCCGCCTGGCTTCTCAATCGGGGGCTGATGACCCTCGCGGTTCGCGTCCGCGTCCAGTCCACCACGGCCCTTGCGATCGCCGAGTTCCTTCGGCGGCGCGATGGCGTCGAGAAGGTCCACTATCCAGGGCTCGACGAGCATCCCGAGCACGAGATCGCGAAGAGGCAGATGTCTGCCTTCGGCGGCATGCTCGCCCTCGATCTGACGGGAGGGCGGGAAGGCGCGCTCCGATTCATGAGGGGACTCCGAACGATCCGGCTCGGCGCCAGCCTGGGCGGGGTCGAGAGCATGGCGACTCATCCGGCGACGTCGAGTCATCGAATGATCGCGCAGCAGGAGCGGGACGCGCTCGGGATCCGCGATAGCCTGGTCCGCATCTCGGTCGGGCTGGAAGATGTCGAGGATCTGCTCGACGACATCGGCACGGCGCTGCAAGGGGTTGGGGGCCGTCAGGGATGAACGGGCACACGCATTCCCCGCCGTCCACGCGGCACCTCAAGTGGGTTCTCGTTCTGACGGGCGGGTTCTTGCTGGTCGAGCTGGTCGGCGGAGTGCTCTCGAACAGCCTGGCGCTTCTCTCCGATGCAGGGCACATGCTCTCGGACGTGACCGCGCTTTCCCTCGCTCTGGTCGCGCTCACCCAGATGAAGCGCCCACCGGATTCCCGCCGAAGTTTCGGGTACCGGCGCCTGGAGATCGTCTCCGCCCTGGCGAACGGCGCGATCCTGTGCGGGGTCGCCGTGGTCGTGGAGTTCCAGGCCTACCACCGGTTGTTCCAACCGCCCCAGGTTCGGGCCGGCCTCATGCTCGCCGTGGCGGCTCTGGGTCTGTGCGTCAACCTGGTCGGGTTGGCCCTCCTTCACGATCAGAGCCGCCGGAACATGGGAATTCGCGGGGCATTCCTGCATGTTCTGGGAGATGCGCTGGGAAGCATCGGGGCGATCGCGGCCGGGCTGGTCATACGCTACACGGGCTGGATGAGGGCGGACGCGATCGCGAGCTTCGCGATCGGGATCCTGATATTGATCAGCGGAGTCCATCTCGTCAGGGAGAGTGTCCACATCCTGCTCGAAGGGGTGCCGAAACACATCCGGCTGCCCGAGGTCGAAAGCGCGCTCAAAGGTATCGGCGGAGTGATCGGGATGCACGATCTGCACGTTTGGCGCATCGGCAGCGACTTCGATACCCTCACCGTGCACCTTGTCGTGGATCGCGTCGAGAATGGTCCGGCCAGGAAGGACCTGGCGAGGGCGATGCTCCACAGCCGGTTCGGGATCGATCACTGCACGATCGAAATCGAGGGGCCGGGCGAAGAAAGCGAATCGGGCCACCCGGGTCCGATCTGCGAGAGGATCGATGAGTAGTCAATCGGTCGGACGCCCCATTCTCGCGCTGTCCGATGCGGGGCCGGATGTCCCCGCCGCGCTGATCACAGGGGTCGACGAAATCCGGCGAGAGGTCGATGCGGGTCATCCGATATGGATCGACGTCGAGGATCCCGATCCGGAGCAGATTGCTCAGATCCAGTCGCTCTTTCCGTTCCATCCGCTCGCGCTGGAAGATGTCTACCACGCGATGCAGAGGCCGAAGCTCGAGGAGTACGACGATCACATCTTCGTTGTCGCCTTCGGGATCCGATCAGAAGGGGGAACGCGCTTCACGCCGCTCGAGGTCGACATCTTCTTGGGACGGGGATATCTTGTGACCTTCCACGAAGAACCGGTCGCGGCCATCCATGACGTGAACGAGCGCTGCCGGAAGGGGCGGATCCCGATGGAGCGCGGGTCGGATCATCTGCTCCACGCGCTGCTCGATGGGCTTGTCGACAGCTACTTCCCCCTGCTCGAGTCGTTCGACCGCGAGATGGAAAAACTCGAGCGGGACCTTCTCGGGTCTCCTCGCTCCGAGCTTCTAGCCGAGATCTTCTCGACGCGAAGACAGCTGCTCGACCTCCGGAGATTCCTGATCCCGCACGCGGAGGTTCTGAGCCACCTCGCCGGGCGGGAGTATCCGTGCGTGTCGCCCCCCGTCCGAGCCTACTTCAGGGACGTCTATGATCATCTGATGCGGATCACCGAATCGGCCGACCGCTATCGCGAGCTCCTCAATACTGCGGTCGAGACCTATCTCGGCCAGGCGGCCGAGAGCACGAACCGGGTCATGAAGATCCTTGCGGCCGTGGCGACGCTGGGACTTCCGCTGACCGTTGCGACGAGTTTCTACGGGATGAACTTCGAGCACCTTCCGGGCATCCATCACCCGCTCGGGGTGGGGATTCTCTCGGGGCTCTTGGTCGCGGTGGAGGTGTTCCTCCTTGTCCTCTTCCGCAGGAAGGGATGGCTGTGAAGCGAAGGATCCTCGCCTGGGGCCCCGCGCTCCTGATGGTTCTCGTCTCCCTGTTGCTCTACCGGGGCGGCCATGACCACGCACGACTGCCCGCGGAAAAGGAGTTGATCTGGGGCAACGAAGCGGTCGCGCAGGGGAAGATCGGACTGACCCTGCTCGGGCGCTGGCAGGCGGGGGAATACCGCCAGCAAGTTAGGCCGGTCGCAACGGTTCTGCGTTCGATCGAGCACGCGGTCTACGACTTCCGCAGGGGGCAGTTTCAGGTCGACCAGATCATCCTGCACGGCGTCGCGGGGGCCCTCCTCTTCCTTCTACTTCGGCGATTGCTCGGGTCCTGGCCTGCAGGCGTCTTGGGAGGACTCCTGTTCGTCGCCCATCCCGGGGCGAGTCAATCGGTTCTCTATCTCGGAGGGCTCGCGGAGATTCTGAGCACGATCTTCTTCCTGGGGTGCCTGCTCGCCCTGCCGGATCCCGCAGCGCCCCGTCGACCCGGGCAGTTCGCCGCGAACCGGCGGGGGACGGTTGGGATCGCCGCCTTGGCCGCGCTGTCGATGCTCAGCAAAGAGATCGGATTCCTGCTTCCGGTCGTGGTCGGACTGATGATGCTCGACCCGCGCTTCGAACGCGGCGAGAGGAGAAAGGTCTATCTGGCCGTTGCCGTCGGGACGGCGATCGCGCTCGCCTGGAGGTTCGCGGCGCTGGCTGCGACACCGGAGTCGATCCGGCGGATCCCGGCGATCGATCCGTTGACGGCCGTCCCCTACCTGAAGGCCTTGGAGAAGGCGATGGCCGGCATCGGGGCCGAGGCGGGAGTTCTGCTCTTTCCCCTACGGCTCTGTCACGACTATTCGTGGCTCCTTGCCGCCCCGTGGTGGGCGACCGCCGCCCTGACGACGTTTGCAGATCTTCTGATCATCGCGGGGATCTGGTCGGTGGTGAGGTCGAAGCAACGCTCTCCTCTCACGCCGCTCGTTCTGCTCGCGCTGCTTCCGCTTCTCGCGCCGGCCCTTCTTGCCGTCCAAAACGGCACGGCGGCCAGCGAGAGAAACCTCTACCTCGCCCTACCGGGGTGGGTCGGGCTGCTGCTTCTCGCGGGAAGAGGGATCGCGCAGCGGAAGGAAAACCTGGGACCGGTTCTTGCCGGCGTGGCCGTCGGCATCGCGCTTCTCTTGGGCGTCCGCACGATCCTTCGCGTCCCCGACTTTGCGGACAACGAGACGTTGACGCAGGCCGCGTACCGCAGTTGGCCTCGGAACCCCCAGATCCTTTTCGAGCTGGGCAACGAGAAGTTCGTGAAGGGAGACGATGCGGGGGCGCAGAAATATTACGAGGAGGCGCTCTCTCTGCGGCCGGGCTTCGCCCTTGCATCGGTGAACCTGTCGTGGACGTTTTTCAATCAGAAGGAGCTCGGGAAGGCGCTTCGGGTTCTCGATCCGGTGGCCGTCGCCTCCCGGCACGTTCGCGCGCTGCGAATGATCGACGGAAAAGCCAACTACCTGGCCGCCCTCATCCTCATGAAGCAGGACCGCACCCGCGAGGCGGCCGAGGCGTTAGAGCGAACCCTCCTCTTCTACCCGGATCACCGAGGCGCGCGCGGGAACCTCGGACTCCTCTATGTTCGGGCGCCGCACTACGTCGATCGAGGCATCGAGCATCTCCAGTGGGCCATCGTCCACGAGAGCAACGCGAGCATGCGACTGACTCTGCAGAAGGGGCTCACGGCCGCCAAGGAGCAGCGGGAGAAGTACATCGCGGAGAGGGGCGGCCCGCCGTCGCAGTTCGATCCTTCCGAGAAGGGCGTGCTGGGAGAGCCCTGGAAGAAGGCGGCGGAAGAGGGGATGTAGGCTCGCTTCGCTCGGCGCCCGTGGGCAATGCGGCAGATGCGCTGTTG
>CAZNRY010000170.1:0-8313 GCA_964575675.1 uncultured bacterium | reverse complement strand
CCATGATGGTTCTGAATGTTGGATGGATGCGTGGCGGGGCCGATCGGGTTGCGGCGAACGGGGAACCCGCGAACAGTATCGGGACCTGGAATCTCTCCTGGGCGACGCGGGCGCACGGGACTCCCTTCTTGGTCGTGGCGCCGAGGAGTTCCTTCGCACCATCGATCCCGAACGGGGAAGCGATCCCCATCGAGGAGCGCGATCCTTGGGAGCTTCTGGCCGCCGCCGGCTGGCGGCGGAAGGACTCCCCGGCCCCGGCCGCCTTTAACCCGGCCTTCGACGTCACCCCGGCCCGTTTGATCTCCGGTTGGATCACGGAGCGGGGAGTTGAGCGGCCCCCCTTCTGACCTCCCGTCACCCCGATCCGGGGTCCGTAAATCCGGCGTTTCGGGCCCTTGACAGGGAGGCGCCGGGATCCGTAGCATGTTGCTTTTGCACGCTGTAAGAGGAAATGGAGGAAGGGCAAGGATGGCGACGTACGCCACGAAGGCTTCGGACATAACGCGAGTGTGGTTCATCATTGACGCCGACGGCCAGATCCTGGGGAGGCTCGCCAGCGAGGTTGCGGCGCTTCTGAGGGGCAAGCACAAGGCGAACTACGTTCCGTACCTGGACATGGGCGATCACGTCGTGGTCGTCAACGCGTCCAAGTTTCGGGTTACGGGACGGAAGCGGGAGAGGAAGACCTACTTCCGCCACACCGGCTACATCGGCGGGGTCAAGATCTCGACCCTCGGTGAGAGGGCGGCCAAGCACTCCGACGAGGTGATCCGCGATGCTGTCTGGGGGATGCTCCCCAAGGGACCGCTCGGGCGGCAGATGATTCGCAAGCTGAAGATCTACAATGGTCCCGAGCATCCGCACGATGCCCAGATGCCGAGGCCGTACGAATTGGGGCATCGAACGAGGGAGCAGCTTCAGGTTCAGGCCTAGACTTGGTTCGGGCCGGATAAGAAAGGTCGAGGGTAGGAACGGATGGTTCATAAACAGGCACTGCAGGCGACCGGGCGGCGCAAGACGTCGGTAGCCAGGGTCCGGCTGCTTCCCGGCACCGGCAAGGTCACGATCAACAAGAAACCGATCGAGGAGTATTTCGGGCGTCAAAGTCTGGTGATCCTGGCCACATCCCCGATACGGTCCGTCGAGGCGGAGGGTCGCTATGACCTGTTCGCGAATGTCGACGGCGGTGGACACAGCGGCCAGGCGGGCGCGCTTCGGATGGCAATCGCGCGGGCGCTGAAGGCCGCGGACCCGGCCGTCAAGCCGGCGCTGGATCGCGACGGCCACCTGACCCGCGATCCGAGGATGAAGGAACGGAAGAAGTACGGGCAGCCGGGGGCGCGTAAGCGCTTCCAGTTCTCCAAGCGCTAGATCATCGTTTGCCAAAACGCACGCCCCCCGCGTAGTTGCCCTAAAGGGTCGGGGGGCGGAGGAACAAACTACGCACAGTCGGGAGGAATTATGTCCGGTGTGACCATGAAGGATCTTCTGGAGGCCGGGGTCCACTTCGGCCACCAGACCCGCCGGTGGAACCCGAAGATGAAGAAATACATCTTCCTCGAGCGCAACGGGATCCACATCATCGATCTCCAGAAGACGGTGAAGTGCGCGGAGGCGGCGCGGGCCGTCGTCGTGAAGGCCGCGCGGAACAACGATTCGGTTCTCTTCGTCGGGACGAAGAAGCAGGCGAAGGACGTGATGCGCGAGGAGTCCGCCCGCTGCGGAAACTTCCACGTCAGCGAGCGCTGGCTCGGCGGGATGCTCACGAACTTCCAGACGATCAAGATGAGCATCCGTTTTCTCAGGAGTCTCGAGAGGATGCGCGAGGACGGAACCTTCGAGAAGCTCTCGAAGAAGGAGGTCGCCCGCCTCGAGAAGCAGCGCGTGAAGCTCGAGAGGAACTTCTCCGGAATCAAGGAGATGAACCGACTCCCCGGCGTTCTTTTCGTCGTGGACACCAAGCGCGAGAGGATCGCAGTTCTCGAGGCGAAGCGCCTGGGAATCCCGGTGATCGGGCTCGTAGACACGAATTGCGACCCCGAAGAGGTCGACTTCGCGATCCCGGGCAACGATGATGCGATCCGCTCGATTCGTCTATTCGCCAGGGTTGTGAGCGACGCCGTCCTCGAAACGAAAGCCTCGATGTCGGGCGTGCCGCGCGAGGGGGAGATCACGACGGAGGCCGCGCGGCCGACCGAGACCGCCGCGGCCCCAGAGGGAAGATAGAGGGAGGGGACGGGAGAGATGGAAATAACCGCGGCAATGGTCAAGCAGCTTCGAGAGGACACCGGGGCGGGGATGATGCAGTGCAAGAAGGCCCTCGCCGAGTCCGCCGGAGACGTACCGAAAGCTACCGAGGTCCTGCGGAAGATGGGCATGGCCTCCCTGGCGAAGCGCGCCGATCGGATCGCCGCCGAGGGGCGGATCGAGGCATACATTCATCCGGGCAGCAGGATCGGCGTTCTCGTCGAGGTCAACTGCGAGACGGATTTCGTCGCGCGCACGGATGACTTTATCCGGTTCTGCAAGGAGCTGGCCCTGCAGGTGGCGGCCACGTCCCCGAAGTGGGTGACCGTCGAAGATGTTCCGCCGGCGGCGATTGATGAGCAGAAGGGCTTGGCCCGCGAGAAACTTGGCTCCGAGGGGGTGGCGGGGGGTGATCTCGAGGATCGACTGACCCGGGAGGTGGAGCGATTCTTCGAGGAGCATGTCCTGTTGAAGCAGCCGGGAATACGGGACGGAAGCAAGAGCGTGGGCGAGATGCTTCTCAATCTCGCCGCGAAGATGGGCGAGAACCTGCGCGTCAGCCGGTTCAGCTACTTCCGCCTCGGCGGGGTCGCATAGGCTCGATCGTGCCGCGGCCGGACGAGGATTCGTCGACGTCCCCCCGATGGAAGCGGATCCTCCTCAAGCTCTCCGGCGAGATCCTTGCAGGAGAAGACAAGGGCGGCCTCCATCACCCGACGGTTCGGATGCTCGCCGAGCAGATCGGCGAGGTCCACGGGCTCGGATGCGAGCTTGCGATCGTCGTCGGCGGGGGGAACATCTTTCGCGGCGCCGAGGCCGCGCAAACGGGGATGGGTCGCGCGAGCGCCGACACGATCGGGATGCTCGCCACCGTCATCAATGCTCTGACGCTCCAGGAGCATCTTGAGCGGGTTGGCCTCCATACTCGGGTTCTCACCGCCATCAAGATGGAGCAGGTCGCCGAGCCGCTGATACGCAGGCGGGCGATCCGCCACCTCGAGAAGGGGCGGATCGTGATCCTCGCAGCGGGGACGGGCAACCCCTACTTCACGACCGACACGGCCGCCGTCCTCAGGGCCGTCGAGTGTGATTGCGAGGTCCTCCTGAAGGGAACGAAGGTCGACGGTATCCACTCCGCCGACCCGGTCAAGGACCCGAATGCGGTCCTTCTGCCCAACCTCGGCTACCGGGAGATCCTCGACCGAAATCTCCGGGTCATGGACCTGACCGCGATCACCCTCTGTATGGAGAACAAACTTCCGATCGTCGTGTTCAATATCCAGATCCCCGGGAATCTCCGCTCCGTCGTGCTGGGCGGGACGATCGGGACGCTGGTTCAATAGGAGGGAACCGATGAAGGAACGGATTGCCGACGCCGAGAAGAGGATGGCTAAGTCGATCGAGGCCCTGAAGGCGGATCTGATGACGATCCGCACCGGCAAGGCGAGCCCGAGCCTGCTCGACTCCGTGCGGGTCGAGGGATACGGCTCGGTCATGCCTCTTTCCCAGCTAGCTTCCGTTTCGGCGCCGCAACCGCGGCTGCTCGTCGTCCAACCCTGGGACAAGACACTGTTGCATCCCATCCTCAAGGGAATCCAGAAAGCCGATCTCGGGCTCAACCCTTCCGAGGACGGGGAGTTGATCCGTGTGCCGATTCCCGCCCTAACGGAGGAACGCCGCAACGAGCTCGTCAAGAGGGTCAAGAAGCTCGGCGAGGAGGTCAAGGTCGCGGTTCGCAACATCCGCCGCGATGCCAACGAAGAGATCAAGAAGCTTCAGAAGGACGGCGAGGGGAGCGAGGACGACGCGCATCGCGGATCCCAGGAGATCCAGAAGCTGACCGATCGATACATCGAGACCGTCGACGAGGTTCTCCACCGCAAGGAAAAGGAGATCCTGGAGGTCTAGAACCGGCTTGCTTGACGCAGGTCTCGGCGGCCGTCTAGACTCGGCGCGCAAAAGGGTGATCCCATGGAAGCGGAGAGCGCATCGCGTCGTAGAGCGATGATCCTGGAGCGCGGAAACCTCCCGCGCCACATCGCGATCATTATGGACGGCAACGGACGCTGGGCGACCCGGCAAGGGCTTCCGCGGATTGCCGGCCATCACGCTGGGCGCAAGGTCGTCCGAGAGGTTGTCGAGGCTTGCGTCGATCTCGGCGTCGGATACCTGACCCTCTACACATTCTCCATCGAGAATTGGAACCGCCCGAAGCGCGAGGTCGCAGCCCTGATGACCTTCCTTGGGCAGGTTCTTCGCGAGGAGGTCGAGGAGCTGAACCGCAACAATGTGCGGCTTGGGGCGTGGGGGAGGATCGCGGATCTGCCGGCACCCGTGCGCAGGGAACTCGATCGGGCGATCGCAAGATTGAGCGGAAACACCGGGCTCCACCTCCACCTTGCCTTGAGCTACGGCGGCAGGGCCGAGATCGTGGATGCGGTTCGCAAGATCGTCCATGAGGTCAGCGAGGGCAAGCTTGCCCCCGAGCAGATCGATGAAGAGACCTTTTCGCGCTATCTCTACACGGTTGGAACTCCGAGCCCCGATCTGCTGATCCGCACGAGCGGCGAGATGAGGCTCTCGAACTTCCTCTTGTGGCAGCTTGCTTACTCCGAGATCTACGTTACGGATCTTCTCTGGCCCGATTTCAGGCGGCAGCATCTGGAGGAAGCGATCATCGCCTACCAGGGGCGCGACCGGCGCTTCGGCCGCGTCGATCCGGCGCGCGCTGTTGCGGGTTGATGACAGGCCTGGGGCGTAGGGTTCTGACCGCGGCCGTTCTTCTGCCGCCGGTTCTCTTCCTGATCTCACTTGGTCCATGGGGGCTGGCCCCGCTGCTCGCGGCATTCGCCGTGTTGGGCGCGCGCGAGTTCGTCCGGCTCCTGGGGGGACCGGGACCGGCTCACCCGCCCTGGATCGCCGCCGGTTCGGGGGTGCTCCTGATCGCCTCCTGCGGCGGTCTCCTGCCGCTGGGCGTCCCGGCGGCGCTCGTCCTCATCATGCTCGCCGCGATCGTCGGGGGGTTCCTTCGCCGCCGGGGAAGCATGCTGAGCGGCCTTGCGGTCGCGCTCGTGGGCTCGATCTACCTGGGACTTCTGCCCGGCTACTTGCTCCGCTTCTACGCGTTCGGCCGGGAGGGGACGGTGGATCCCTGGCCGGTCTACTACGCCCTCGTGCTGGTATGGGGATGCGACACGGCGGCCTATCTGGTGGGAAGTCAGATCGGCCGGCACCGGCTCTGGCCCCGCGTCAGCCCCTCGAAATCGTGGGAAGGTGCGGCGGCCGGCGTGGTGGGCGCAACGATGCTGGCGATCGGATTGGGAGGGTGGGTGCCGGGTCTGACCTTGGCCGGGCGTCTCGGGGCTGGGCTTCTCGTCGGAGTATCAGCGCAGGTCGGGGACCTTGCCGAGTCGATGATGAAGCGCGAAGCAGATCTCAAAGACTCTGGTCGAATGCTCCCCGGCCATGGAGGGCTGCTCGATCGCCTCGACAGCCTGATCCTCGCCGCCCCGATCCTCTACTATTGGCTTCGATGGTCGCTGACGATCCCCTCATGAAGGCGTCTCCGGTTGGGGGCGCTCCGCGCCGGGTGTCCGTTCTCGGATCGACGGGAACAATCGGTCGGCTGACGCTTGATGTCATCGCCCATCTCCCGGATCGTTTCGAGGTCAGCGCTCTCGCTGGATGGAGAAACGCCGCGCTTCTTGCAGAGCAAGCGCGCCGCTGCGGGCCGGAGATCGTCGCCATCGGAGACCCTGCCGCCGCGACGGAGTTCCGCGACCGTGTGGGGGGCGGCTGGGAGGGCGAGATCCTCGAGGGGCCCGACGGCATTATCGCCTTGGCGGCGCGTGACGCCGACGTCGTGGTCAACGGGCTCGTGGGCGCGAACGGGCTCGCGCCGAGCCTCGCCGCGCTCCGAGCAGGACGGGTTCTCGCGCTCGCGAACAAGGAATCGCTCGTCATAGGGGGAGAGATCCTGCGGCAGGCCGCGATCGAAGGAGGAGGCCGGATCCTTCCAATCGACAGCGAGCACAGCGGGCTCATGCAGTGCTTGGAGGGGGGCGACCCTCGGTCGGCGAGGCGGGTGATCCTGACCGCTTCCGGAGGGCCGTTTCGGACTTGGCCTCTCGATCGGATACCGACGGCCCGGCCGGAGGAGGCGCTGCGGCATCCGACATGGAACATGGGGCCGCGGATCACAGTCGACTCGGCGACCCTGTTGAACAAGGGGTTTGAGATCCATGAAGCGCGATGGCTCTTCGATCTGCCCGAGGAGCGGATCGACGTCTGGATCCACCCCCAAAGCCTCGTCCATGCGGTCGTCGAGTGGCCGGACGGGTCGATGATCGCGCAGCTCTCGGCCCCCGACATGCGCCTGCCGATCCAGTTCGCGCTCTGCTACCCCGAGCGGCCAGCGGGGGGGCTGCCACGCTGCGACCTGACGCAGACAGGGCGTCTCGAGTTCGAGACGGTGGACCCCGATCGCTACCCCTGTCTCGGCCTGGCTCGCGCCGCCCTGCGGATGGGGGGAACGGCTCCGGCGGTCTTGAACGCCGCCGATGAGGTGCTGGTCGCGGCTTACCTCGAGGGAAGGATAGCCTTCGGGGAGATCGCGCGATTGCTGACCCGTATGCTGGAAGAGCATCGAGCCGGGCCGGAGATCGATCTCGCGACGATCCTTCAAGCCGATCGTGAGGCGCGGGCGAGGGCCGGTGCGTTGATCGGAAACGCTTAGGAATCGGCGGGCGATCCGTGGACGCGAAGCCATGCCGTATTCTCCCCCTCGGATGGGCGCTCGCCCTGGGTCTGAGTCTGCATCTGACGGCGGACGATGCCAGGTCGGCGGATGCCGACGTCCAGCGGATCGCACGGATCGAGTTCCGAGGCAACGAGTCGATCGGTTCCGGCGCGTTGCGCAGAACGATGCGCTTGAAGCAGCCGGTCTGGTGGAATCCGTTCCGCAACACGAACTACCTTGGTTCCGACTACCTCGCGGTTGATCTGTACCGGATCCTCGATCTCTACAGAGACCGGGGGTTCCCTCTGGCCAGCATCCGCGAAGCCAGCGTCCATGTTCCCGAGGAAAGGCAGGAGGTTGCCCTCGAGATCGAGATCTCCGAGGGACCGCGCTACCGGCTCGGCCGGATCGGAATCGAGGGGGTCAGTCAGCTACCCCGGGAGGATGTCCAACGGAAGATCCACCTCGCTCTGGGCATGGTCCTTTCCAAATCGCGCATCGATGCCACCCGCGGATCCCTCGAGGCGCTCTACGATGAGGGTGGCTTCCTGAATGCTCTTGTCCGATCCGATCTCATACTCCGAGGCGACTCGGCCGCCGTCGTGTTCCGGGTTCGCGAAGGGCCCTCGTATCGATTCCGCTCCGCGATCATTGACACGACGGGCGGCAAGCTCATGAGGACCGACCCGTCTGTGGTCCGGCGCGAGGTCATGCTGAAGCCGGGGGACACGATGAGGTCCTCCCGAATTCTCAAGACGCAGGAGCGGATCTTCGATACGGGGATCTTCCGGACGGTGCGGGTTCTTCCATCCGTCGACACGACGGGGGCGCCGCTGGCCGATCTGCGGATCACCGTCCATGAGCGCCGCTCGGGATGGTACGGCTTCGGCGCCGGGTACAGCTCCGACGATCGCGCACGTCTGGTCGCCGAATGGGGGGATCGCAACATCTCGGGCAAGGCGCGAAAGCTCGAAGCGTACGGGGACCTCGCCTTCTCCCTGAAGCGAGACTTCGGACGGCACCGCCTACCCGTGCAGTCGGCATTGGGAAGGCTCCGGTACTCCGAGCCCTGGTTCCTCTGGGGCCACACGCTGAACCAGGTCACCGTCTCCCATAAGTACGAACAGCAGTCGACTTTCGACCAGGACATCACGACCATCGATGAGGGGATCCGACGGGTCATCGGCAGGTACTCGAGCATCGGACTCGGGATCACGAACAAGTGGGTGCGATCGGGCGACCCCACGAGCGCGCGGCGCAACTACGTGACGCGCAACATCTCGACCTTCATCGAGGAGGATCATCGCGACAACGTTCTGGACGCGAAG
>CAZNRY010000169.1:0-8463 GCA_964575675.1 uncultured bacterium | reverse complement strand
GATCACGCCCGGCAACTTCATCTTCCGGACGCGGGAGTTCGAGCAGATGGAGATGCAGTTCTTCGTGAAGCCGGGCAGCGACGGCGAGTGGTTCGAGCTCTGGCGGCAGGCGCGGATGCGTTGGTACCTCGATGAGGTCGGCCTGCGCCCCGAGAAGCTTCGATTCCACGAGCACGGCCCCGGCGAGCTCGCGCACTACGCGCGGGCGGCCTTCGACATCGAGTACGAGTTCCCCTTCGGCTGGAAGGAGCTCGAGGGGATCCACAACCGAACCGATTTCGACCTGACCCGGCATCAGGAGTACTCGGGGAAGAAACTCGAGTACTACGACGACGAGACGAAGGAGCGCTACCTCCCCTACATCATCGAGACGTCGGCCGGTTGCGACCGGACGGTCCTGACCGCCTTGGTCGACGCCTATCGCGAGGAGCAGGTCGAGGGGGAAACGCGCGTGCTCCTTTCGTTGCACCCGAACCTGGCCCCGATCCATGCCGGCGTCTTCCCGCTCGTCAAACGCGACGGGATGCCCGAGATCGCCGAGCGAGTGATCGCTGACCTGCGAAGGTCGTTCCACGTCTTCTACGACGAGGCCGGATCGATCGGGAAACGGTACCGCAGGATGGACGAGGCGGGAACGCCCTTCTGCATCACCGTCGATTCGGAGACGCTGCAGAACGAGTCGGTGACCGTCCGCCATCGGGACACGCTCGAGCAGGAGCGCGTCGCGATGAGGGACCTTGGTGACTGGATGAAGGAACGGATCGTCCTGGCCTGGTAGACGCGGCGGCGGGACCACCGCCGAGCTCGAAAGAAGACGGCGCGCCCGCAGTGGGCGCGCCGTTTGGCGTATCGGACCGGGTCCGGTCGGATCAGATCGGAGGCTCGACCACCGTGACCTTCGCCGTTCCGACGACATTCACCCGGATCTTGACCTCCCAGACGAAGCTGGTCGCCACGTCGACCGGGGTGGATGTGCCCGCGGTCGAGATGGTCAGCGTCGGACTCCCGCCGGCCACTGCCTGGGCGAGCGCAGCGTTCACCACCGCAACACCGCCGGGCAGAAGCGGGACCGCCGTCCAATCGGCGTAGGCCGGGTCGTCGACGAGGACGGACGCCAGGGAAACGAGCCCTTGGTCCGGATTGGACCCTTCGTGAACGGAAATCGCACCCGTGATGGTCCGGCTCGGATTCGGATCGGGAGTGATGACGCGGTAAAACGCGCTCTGGACCGTGACCTCGTCGATCGATTCCAGTCCGTTGTCGTCGAGGATCTGCTGCAGGTTGATCTCGTCGTTCAGAAAGACCGTCCTCGAACCGCTGAACTCATTCGTCGCGCCGGTCGCGGCGAACTGCGCGGTGATGTCTGCCGTGATGACGACCTGGACGTCGCGTTCCTCCGTGCAGGTCGAACCGGTGAGTCCCACGACGAGGATCGCCAGTCCGATCCAACGCAGGGCGGGCATTCCATAGATTCGCTTCAAGGTTCTCATGGCTAGTTCCCCACGCTCAGACCGAGCAGGTAGCTCGTCTGGGAAGCGACGTTGACCTCCCCCTGAAGGTGGATGACCTTGAGGAGGTTGATGCCAAGTCCGGCGGTCAGGCGCACGGTGGACGAGGAGCCGAAATCGACGTTCAGCCGGGTCGGCGGATCCGTCGTGCTCGAATCGTACTCAACCGACATGTTGAACGAGTCGTACGCGAGGCCGGCGTACGGCTCGAGGACCGACCACTGCTTGCTCGCCAGCGCGCCGAGGGTCATCGCGCTCGAATCGATCAGCTTGTCCCCCAGCTTGAATTTCTGGTAGAAACCGCCGACGGCGATGTCGACAGGTGGATTGCTCAGGTATTGCGAGATGCTGTGGCGGAGCCCGAAACCGAAGAGGCTCAGGTCCCCGATCTCGACGTCGCCCGTATTGACCGCTATGTAGCGCGCGACCGCCTGGGTACCGCGGACGGTTCCGATCGTGATCTGCGGTACGGCCAATCCCAGGGACCCGATGTCGAAACCGCCGGGGAGGGTCGCCGTGGCGCCGCCCTCCCCCTGGACCGACTTCGCCTCGGTGCTGCCGATCACGGTCGGCGCCTCGACCTCGGTCTCAGGGAAGAACCCCTTCTCGGTCCTCGCGGTGAAGGTTTTGTCCGCTTCGCCGAACTTCACGATCATCGTCTTAAGCTCGAAGCTGAAAGTGAATCCGGATTCCGGAATGCGGCCGGAGCGGAAGAGCCCATTGTTCAGGCCCGCCCCGAATCCATCCTTCAAGGGCATCAAGTACCCCTTCGCGTTCTGGCCCGTGTAGTTGTCGAGGTTCGCCTCGATCTGGGCGGATGCCAGTGCGGGTGCGAGCAGCATGGCAAGCAGGTGCAAGAACCGGCCCGTGTAGCCTGTCTTCGTCCTCATCAATCGTTCCTCCGATCACAGCCCGAAGACCGAAAACTCAGCGTCGTCCTGTGCGCGCCGGACCGAGGCGCTCCTCGGCCCGGCCCCCGGAACCTAACCTAATCATCGACCGGGAGCAAAGAGCGAACACACCGATTCGTAAAATCGACCATTCCGGCGCATTTCCGCCATCCCCGTCTAACCCATTCATCTATTGAAGGTTGCGCGTGGTATATTCCTCCTCCTGTGGAAACCCGACCGATCCGAACCCAATCCAATGGCCGAACACCATCGCATGCTAGCGGTCATCGCCCTGCGGCGAAAGGAGATAGACGACCTGGTCCGGGTTGGCATCGGTCTTGCCCATGGGAGCTGCAGGCTCGTCCCTCTACCGAGTGAGCCGATACCAACAGGGAGGTGGACCATGAAACGACGCGAGCACGGACTCCTCATCGCGATGACGATCGCAACGGTGCTGATCCTCGCTGGCTGCGGGGACGACAGAAACGCGGCATCGCCCGCGGATCCGAGCGGAGATCCCTCCTCCCAGCAGCCGCGCTTTCTCATGAACCCCGCGCCGATGGCGGTGCCGCTTTCCGTCCCGACGCCTGTCTCCAAGTTGATCAAGGCGGAGGACGGCGGTGAGCTCACCGTCGGCAAGGCCAAGGTCTTCATTCCCGAGAACGCGCTCCCCCAGAACATGACCGTGACGGTCACGATCGACCCGGAGTATCTCAATATCCTCGTGGAGCCCGCGGGCACGGTCCTCAGAGAAGCCCTGACAGTCACCTACACCAACTTGGACCAGTCGGATGGGCAAGACTCTCAGACCAGCTTCTACGGCTTGCTGGATGGGAGCTGGACACGCATCTCGAGCGATCGCACTGGGTCCGAGCAGTACGGGACCGCCTTCTCCTTCGGCCTCTTTGCGGTGGGAACGAGCGAACAGGACGGAACGCGCTGCATCCGCTGGCTCGATGGGCCCAACTACCAAACCCGGTGGGTCACGGTGGGGCAAGGCGGAGAAGTCGAATTCGGCCGCCACAGGGTCGAGGTTCCGGAAAACGCCCTCAGCGAGGACACCTACATCACGGTCCGCGACCCGGGCGCCGGTTACGTGATGTGCGAGCTCGAGCCGCATGGGATCACATTCCTGGTCCCGGTCCAGCTCGAGATGGATCTCTCGGGACTTGACTGGGCGCCCTACACCGATTGGACCGACTACTGGTTGAACGAAGAGACCGGACTCTGGGAGAGGCAGACCGGTATCTTCGACGGCGACAAGATCGTGGACAACCTCTCGCACTTCTCCCGCTATGTGGCCGGGCGGGCCGGGTGGTAGAAGGGGAACGAAGCGGTCCGTGTCGATGATCCTTGCCGTGGACATGCCCACCGCCATCGTGTAGGTTCCGGTAACGACCTACACCCTGTCGGTGGGCATCCTGACGGTCTGCGGAGACTCGTCCCCCCCGCCGTCCGCCGTCCAAGAGCCCATCACCGACGCGACCCGTTCCGCTTACCGATTGCGAGGCTCCCTCGATGCGTCCGGATCCCGCCCGTGTTCTCCTTATCTATCCCCGTTTCAGCCCCAACTCCTTCTGGAACTACCAGGCGACCTGCGAGGTGGTTGGCGCGCGGTACTCGGCGGCGCCCCTCGGGTTGATCACGGTCGCGGCGCTGCTGCCGCCCGACTGGTCGGTGCGGCTCGTCAACCGGAACACCGAAGAGCTTACCGCCGCCGATCTCGAGTGGGCCGATCTCGTCATGACGGGCGGGATGCTCCCCCAGCAGATCGACACGATGCGCGTGATTGCCACGGCCCTCGCCCATCACAAGCCCGTCGTCGTGGGAGGGCCGGACGTGACCTCGAGCCCTCACGTCTACGACCACGCGGACTTCAAGGTGATCGGCGAGGCGGAAGAAGTCATAGAGGACTTCATCGCCGCGTGGCGCGCCGGGGCTGCGGGGGGAGACTTCGTCGCGAAGGACTACCCCGACATCACGAGATCTCCCATTCCCCGCTTCGACCTGCTCAAGCTCGATCACTACATGCACGTGGGGATCCAGATCTCGCGCGGCTGCCCCTTCAACTGCGAGTTCTGTAACGTGATCGAGCTGAACGGCCGCACTCCCCGCATCAAGACTGCCTCGCAGATGAAGGATGAACTCGAAGCCATCTACGCGCTGGGGTATCGCGGGCACATCGACTTCGTCGACGACAACTTGATTGGAAACCGCAAGGCCGTGAAGCCGCTCCTCGCCGAGCTGGCGATTTGGCTGGAGCGGCACGACCACCCCTTCGAGTTCTCGACCGAGGCAAGCATCAACATCGCTGAAGACGACGAACTGCTCGCCCTGATGAAGCGCGCGAACTTCTTCGCGATCTTCGTCGGGATCGAAACACCGGATGCCGCCACGCTCCTCAGCACGAACAAACGACAGAACACGAGACGCGACATCGTCGAGAGCATCCAGAAGATCTACCGCGCCGGGATCTTCGTGAACGCCGGTTTCATCATTGGATTCGACGGGGAGAAGGACCGCGTCGCCGAGGCGATGATCGCCTGCATCGAGGCCGCGGCGATCCCGGTCTGCATGGTGGGGCTGCTCTATGCCCTGCCGAACACGCAGCTCTCGCGCCGCCTGACCGCGGAGGGGCGATTGCACGCGGAGTCCGACCGGCCGAGGAACGACGAGGATTCCGACCAGTGCACGTCGGGATTGAACTACACGACGCTCCGGCCTCGTAACGAGATGATCGAGGACTATCGTGCCGTTCTGCAGAGGATCTATGAGCCGGGCGCTTTCTTCGCCCGGGTCAGCCGTCTCGCCCGTCAACTCGACTTGTCCGAGCACAAGATCAACCGCCCGATGTCATCGATCCGAAGGGATCTGCGGGCGCTCAGCCGGATCGCGTGGCGCAGCGGCGTGCTCGACCGGCAGGTCCTCGGCCCGTTCTGGAGGGCACTCCTCGATTGCCTCATCCACAACCCGCGGGCCGTGAGGGTCGTCTTCGCCCTTGCCGCGATCTACCTGCACCTTCGCCCGTTCGCCCGCTTCATGGATGCGCGCTTGGTCGAGCGAATCGATTCTGTGAATGCCGCCGGCTTCGAGGCGGGTTTCCCGTCGCCGCCCATTCGGGAGAGGGAAATGGTCTCCTGACGATCCGCCGGGGCCGGGACCGGCTTCGGCCTCCGCGATCCTCTCTCGGCCGGCAGATCGCCCGAGAACGAGAAAGGCGGCCCCGCAGGGCCGCCCTTCCGAAGTCGAGCGATTCGCTTTCGCTACCAGACGTGGTGCTCCTGCAGTTCTCCGGAGTCGCCGTAAACGTCCCAGTACCCGGTCTGGTCCGCGTTCCAGACGATGTCGTTCTCCAACCACCAACCGGGGATGGAGTCGTCCCAATTGTAGGTCTTGTACCAGCCCGAGCAGGGGTTCTTCTCGAAGTGACTGACGGACTTCGACACGCCCGGGGTCTCATAGATCATGTCGAAGATGTTCTCGTCGGCGGTCTTCGACCAGACGATGCTGAACTGAATCGGGCTCGTCGAGGGATCTCCGTCGTAGAACGTGAAGGCGCCGGAGAGCTCGTCCTCCGCCCAGGTCCAGGTCCATGCCGCCGCGATGACGATCGAATTGATATCGTAGACGTAGAACGTGGCGGTCCGCGTGTCGATGTTCGTGACCGTCCGGTAGGCCACCCAGTTGTCGTAGGTCGGGCCGCACGTACCGTTCAACGTCAGCGTGTAGGTGTAGACCGAGCCGCTCAGGCAGACATTGTAGTGGCCCGTGCAGCCGCCGAACCCGTATTCGTAGTCCCAGCAGTCGCCTGTAGTCTCCCAATCCGCGCTGCCGAGGGGACCAAAGAACGCCGCCCCCATCGACGAGTAGGCGGTGATGATCATCAGCTGCGAGGTTGCGAGCAGCTTTGCCATCTGCGCATACGAATCCTGGCTGCTGATGCAGACCGAGTCGGGAAAGTCCGGAGCGAGAAGCCCTGGGGGCGCCGTTTGGCTCGCCGGCGTGTGGACCAGCGCGTCGTTCGAGACGGCCGACGTGTTGGGGACCTCGTCGGCGGTCTTCATCGCGAAGTGATAGTCGGTGTCGGGGTCGAGCCCCGAGACCGTCACGTGCTGCACGCCGCCCGCCGCGACCGGAGCCGGCTCGCCCGCAACCTGCGTGGCCGACGCCCAGTTCAAGTTCGTGATCGCCGAGCTGGCGTAGCGGATGTCGTAGGAAGCCGCCGTGCCGGTCCCGCCATCGTCTCCGGGCGCCGTCCAGGTCAGCTCAATGCTGGTCTCGTCGAGGGCGACCCCGCTCAGGTTGTCGACCGTCGCGGGAGGCGTCGTGTCAGACGCTTGCGCGGTCGTCGCCTGAACGACGTTCGAGAGGGCCGACCAGTTGGTGGCCTCGTCCGCCGCCTTCATCGCGAAATAGTAGGGAGTGCTCGCGGATAGACCCGTGACGGTCGTGTTCTGCGCCGTCCCCGCAATCGCCGGGGCGGGCTCGCCCGCGACCGGCGTTGCGGCGGCGAAGCTCGCGGCGTCGATCGGCGAGATCGAGTACCGGATGTCGTACTGATTGGCCGTCCCCGTCGTGCCGTCATCGCCCGTCGCGGTCCAACTGAGGACGATGGAGCTCGCCGTCGTCGCTCCGGTCGACAGGGTCGTGATCGCCGAGGGCGGCGTCGTGTCGCCGCCCGTGCCCTGCAGCGTGCGGGCTTGCGCAACGATCGAAAGGGGCGACCAGTTGGGGACCTCGTCGGCCGTCTTCATCGCGAAAAAGTAAGGCGTGTCCGCCGTGAGACCGCTCACTGTGAAGGTCTGAGCGCTGCCCGCAGCCGCCGGAACCGGCTCACCCGACACTTGGGTGGCCGAGGCCCAGTTCCCCTCCGTGATCGTCGCGGTCGAGTAGCGGATGTCGTACGACTTTGCGGTCCCCGTCGAACCGTCATCCCCCGGAGCCGCCCAAGCCAGATCGACCGAGTTGACCGTGATGTTTGCGGTCGCCAGCGCCGCGATCGCCGCGGGCGCAGTCGTATCGCCCGGGTCGGTAGAGTCGTCGCTGCTCGAACATCCTCCGAAAAGAAGCGCGAGGACGAGGGGCGCGACCATGAGCAATCCCGGGCGCCAATGGTATTTCTTCATCGAAACCTCCTGCACGTTCAAACTGGACGCGCGCATGTTGAGTGTACCGTCGGGCCGCGGCGGGGCGCGATCCGTCCCGCCCCTATCTCGAGTGGGGTTCGTCCCGACGGAACTCTTCCGAACGGAGACGTCCGAAGGGTGGCTGAGCCACGGCAACCTGGGCACGATAGACGATTCAAGCCCTCCTTGCAGGAAAAGAATCGGCGCTCCCCGCCTCCGGGGGCTGCCGGAGCGCGCCTCGATCTCCTTGTCAGATCGGCGAACCGGGACCTAACATCATGAGCGAGCGGATCATCGCCGCCCGCGGCGGAGGCGACCGAGGGCCCCGGATTGGAATCCCCCGGAAGAGCTTCGTTGAAACTCCGCGCAGCGATCTTCATCGGGTTGGCGCTCCTGCGCGTGAGACCCGTATTCGCGCGGCTGAGGGACCAGGTCAGAGTGATCGCCGGACTCCTTGAGGAGAAAGCCAACATTCCGATGGTCCGGCAGCAGCTCATCCTGATCGAGGAGATCCAGGAGGACGCGTGGTGGCAGGACGTCACCCCGTCGTTGCTGGAAGGGGTGCGTCGACAGCTTCGTGCACTTGTAAAACTCATCGACAAGCAGAAGCGTCGACCGATCTACTCCGACTTCGAGGATCAGGTCGGCGACGAGACGACGATCGACCTGCCGGGCTTCGGCTTCCCCGATGGTTTCGAGCGCTTCCGAGCGAAGGCCCGGGCGTTCCTGAGGGCGCACGAGGACCATGTCGTGATCCACAAGCTGCGCACGAACAAGCCGCTCACGCCAACCGATCTCGATGAGCTAGAGCGGATGTTGAGAGAAAGCAGCGTCGGAGACCCAACGAATCTGCAACGAGCCAAGGAGGACAGCCACGGCCTAGGCCCAATACCGTTTACTTAAGGTGTCAGCACCACGATGGCGTCTTGGGGCGGCAGG
>CAZNRY010000168.1:0-8514 GCA_964575675.1 uncultured bacterium | reverse complement strand
CATGCCGGGATGGCGGAATTGGCAGACGCAGCGGATTTAAAATCCGCCGGGCGCAAGCCCTTCCGGGTTCGAGTCCCGGTCCCGGCAGGTCGTTTCTCACGAGCTCTCATGCCCTGAAGAACGCGGCATGGATGACCGTCCCTTCGTGGACCAAGGCCGATCCCACCAGCGACGGGCTCCGATAGCGGTGATCCCATCCATGCCCGACCGACTTGTACTTGCCCCCCGCACACGCTGCGGCTTCTTCCAGGATCTCCCTTGCCTGGAGGGAGGCATCGGCCGCTCCGGGCTCCTTTGCGGCAGGGCTCAAGAGAGCGTCCATCACGTAGCTTTTCACGAGCTTGTCATGGAGGCTCGCGTACGCGCGCGGAAGCGAGAGCAGGTCGAAACCGGCCGCCTTGCCCTCGATCACCGCGACCAACCCCCGCTGCCCTTCGACCGGCCGGAAGACCTCCAGGTAGCTTCCGATCGACTCCTCATGCGCCTCGAGGACGTCGCGCATCGCGTTCGTTGGGGAGCGATGGTTGCCCCTCACCTGGAGTTGCTCGATGTCGGCCCAGACCCTTCCCTGGTCGCTGCGGAAACCGACTCTGGCTGCCAAGGACTCGCTGACCGAGTGCATCTTGCTCCTCCGCAACGTATGGGGCGAGATGTGCCCCGAATCGGAGAAGACGTCGCTCCGATACGACCACCGCCCGCTCTCGGTGCAACTCACCGGAATCAGGGTATCGGACTTCTCCTTCAGCAGGATCGTGGCGTTCAAGACCCGGTTCTGTTTGGCCCCGGCGAGCTCCTCCCCGTCGAGGAGGATGACCGGCACGTCGGCTCCGTTCACCACCTTCAACTCCGGGACCGATCCGCCGGAGTCGACCTCGGTGATCCTGAGCAGGCTCCCACGTAGCGCTTCTCTGAGGGTCAGATACTCCGGCGATCCGCCTTTCACGCCGAGTAACGGCAGGATCACGATCTTCCCGTGCTCCTGCGGATTGCCGATCTCGAGGGTCGTGAGGCATTTCTTGAGCGCGCATCCATCGATCTCCGTCATCGTTCGTCGCTTCCTTCCCCGGAGTCCTTGCGGCTCCGTTTCGCCTCCTCGGGGGGGCGGCCGTCCGGCTTCCCGATCGGAAGAGCCGGGTCGGGGGAATCATCTCGGGTAGGGACGACAGGGATTGACGCAGCCGTAACTAGATCCGGCCTAGGCGGTTAGCCCAGGTCGGATTCCCCTCGGGCACCCGAAGCGCCATGTCGGGTCAGCGACGCGAACGGCGTTCGGAGAGTGCGGCGGCGGTTCAGGATGTGCGGAGGACGGTCACCGACGGACTGCCCGCGGCCGCAAGCAGGTCAGGATTCTTCGATCACGATCCTTGCCTTCATCTCCTCCTTGGAAAGCTTGTCGTCGGCATAGGCCTTCAGGTCGTCGATCTTCGCCTTGATCGTCAGGCGTTGGATCTTCTTCTCACGCCGTAGCTCGTCGTCGTCCAGCCGGGCGCAGATCATGACAGACTGCCCGTCCGGCACCGTGCCCAAGGCGCCGCCCTCGTCCATGAGCAGATCGATCATCTCCTCCTTGCCCGAGTTGTAGAGTTCGACTAAGTCGTGAACCTCGTCGCCATCGCCCTTGAGACCGAGCGCGCGCTCCAGGTTCCATCGCTTGTCCTTCCGGATGATGATCTGCCGATCGCCGTTGTCGTCCTTCGTGATCTTCAAGTCGGAGCCGGGGCCGAACGAGAGATCGTGCAGCTGGTACCACTCGTCGACGAGGCGGGCATTGAACGTGAATACGACCCCGAAGTCCGAGACGTAGAACCCGCTCGCGTTGCGGCCCGACGTCACGAGAAAGTTCGGGCTGTCGACGAGAGCCTCGTCGAGTGCGCGCTCGAGGTGCCCCATCTGACGGTTCAGCTTCTCGGGATTCGTGGGGCCCGATGCGATCGCGATCCCCGTGACCATGACCACCGCAAGAAACGAGACGGCGATCCCTCGAGCGAGCCTGTGGAGGCCGGCGAGTTGGTTCAATGGCTTGTACATGCGCTCTTCTCCTTCTTCCATGGACGCCGAAACGGCGCCGCATCGACTGCCTTCTCCCCGGACCTGCGCGCCGTCCGGGGCTCTTGTCCTTTTCCGTGGTGTTGGACGGACCGGAGGGTCCTTCCGTTCACGAAGATTGGCGGGGCAGGGGAATGAGGGCCGGCCCGCCGGACCGGGAGCCGGGAAGGAAGGTCTCGCCCGGAGCCTAGCCCGCATTTCTCACCACATTACCCGGGACTCGGACCGTGTCGCAGGTTGGCCAAGACCTGCCAGAACAGATCGGCATAGGGGTATCCGCTGGCCATTCGGAATCGGATCCTGCGGACGCTGATGGATACCAGTGCGCAGATCTTCAGCAGCTTCAGTAGGTGGGGAGACCCGAAGGCGCAACGATTCTCAATCAGGGAAAGGCCATTCCTGGACGGAGTTCCCACTGTGAATGGACTGGCTTCATGCCCAGCAGGCATGATAGAATCCCCGACGGTATTCGACATCCGCCATGGTCGCGGCCGGACGGCGGACCGATCCTCCAGAGTCGCAGATGTGGGAGGTCGACCCTGCCTGGCCGGTGGGTCCGTCACATCGAGGAGGAGGCTTCCCGTGTCACTCTACCAATTTTCCAAGGTTTTCCTGCTGATTGGTGCCTTTCTGGCTTGCCCGCTGACCGTCGTCCACGCCGGCGACTCGCCGACGATCTCTGGCGCTCCTCCAGGCTGGGAAGGCGCAGCCGGCTCCTTCTCGATCGTTCCCCCCGGGCTCGACGACACGCTTCGTCCGCTCGTCGAACGCTCGGGGACGGTTGCGGCAACCCTCGATGTTAGCGACGTTGCCAAACTGGGAGATAACGAGTTGCCCGCTTCCGCGTTGTGGGAGCAACTGGCGGCCGTTCCGCCGGAGGTGCGTGAGCAAGCGGTGATCGAGCTGGAGCCCGGCCGGGATATCGAACCGCTTGACCTCATAGCCGCCCGCGAGACTTCGGCGCTCTGGAATCGCGGCCGGCACCAACAGGCAATCGAGCAATTGCGAGGGTTGGAGGAAGCCGGTGTGCGCATGGGCCTGGGCATCGCTTGGACGGACGGTGCGCCCGCGGGCCTTCGTGTGTACGGGGATGTGCGCATTGGAGGAACGCGCACGGATGGACGGACCGTGAGTGTCGACTTTGACGCGCAGACCGGTCACCTCTTCAGCGTCATCCAGTGGGGGACAACCACGGGTACGTCTGCCTGGACCGCGAACATCTCCACCGACCGCGGCGCTACCTGGGAGGAGACGTACGTGTGGACCTCCAGTGTCGGGATCATCGACGTCGACGCCGCGGTGGTCGATGACTATCTCTACGTCGGATATGTGGTTGGCAATACGACGAGTGAGCTCCGCGTGCGACGCTGCCGCGTCAGTGACGGGACTGTGGACGGGCTGTACGGCTTTCATACCGCGATTGATGCCGCTCCGAACACCTTCAGTGACATTGCCGTGGTGACAAACGCCTCGGACTTTGACAATCGGATCTATTGTCTGGGCATCGACAACAGTCATGCTCTTCGTTTTGCATGGGCATCCGCTTCGACGGGCACCGTTTTTACGGAGGTACCTCCGCCTGCCGTGGCCAACGCCTCGGCCGGTCTGGCGGCAACCTGGGATCACAACAGAGGCGTTTGCGGTGAATACCTCTTTGTGTCTTATGCGGGGACCGACGACTATGTCCACGTTCAGATGCGGACGGAGACGACGTGGACGGACGTCACCCTATCCGCGGTAGCCGCCCATTACCATGGCACCTCCATCTCGGCCTACGGCGAGACCGTCATCTGCGCCTATGAGAGGGATTACACCTATGGAAGGGGAATCCGGTATGACATCAGCTACGACTGCGGGACAGGCTGGAATTTCGCGGACCTCGCTAAGCCCGACAGTGCTGTGATCGGCACGTATTCGTGTCCCGCCGTAGACGCGCGCAGCGGTCTGGGAACGGCGATCGTCTACCAGAAAGAAGTCGGAGAGCCGGATGCCGTCTACTACCAGTACCGCCTGGGATACGCACCGGGCCTGTGGGAGGAGCGGGAGGCGTTCAATGACTTCGACGTCATCACTGGCTCCGACACTGCATTGAACTCACTGCCCAACTCAAGTCTTATGGAGCATGGGGCCATCTATCTGGGGGGCGGTGGTCTTCCCTATTTCGACCATCTTGGCCCGGCCACCACTTCCGGCGCACCTGTCGCACCGGAGAGCGCGTCCTCGCTGCGACTCCTGCCCGCTTCGCCGAATCCCTTCAGCGACCGAACCACGCTCCGGTTTGTGTTGCCGGAGCCGGGCCATGTTCGGCTGCAGGTGTTTGACGTTCTCGGCCGCGACGTCGCGACGCTCGTGGACGGCCCCCTGGAGGCGGGAGTGCATGCGGTTCCGCTGGACGGCCGGCGCCTCGGGAGCAGGGTGTACTTCTACCGGCTGACGTCCGGGACTCAGGAGAAGGAAGGCCGGGTGATCGCGATCCGGTAGGATATTTGAGGACCAGATCGCGTACGTTTCGGGAGACAGTTGGCCGACCGGGCTTCCCCGAACAGGCCGGCCCGCCGGACCGGGAGCCGGGAAGGAAGGTCTCGCCCGGAGCCTAGTGCGGGAGAGGATCCCCCTGCCGCGCCGATGCCCGCGGCCGCAAGAAGACGCGCGCCGGCGCGCCGTCGCCATGAGGGATTCTGAGCGGCATGCAGATCATCGCGTAGCGGCCCGGCGCGACGCGGGAGAGATCGAGACCTTCGATGAGCCAGATCCCCGCCTCGAGGAGGGCGATGTGGGTCTTGACGCCGTCCGCTCCCGGCCCGCCGACGGATAGATAGTCCACCCCCACCAGGCGGACGCCCCGCCCCGCGAGAAATCGAGCTCCGTCGGGAGAGATCGCCGCATAGTCCTCGATGAAGGGGCTCTCGTGCCACCGGCGGGCGGAGTTCGTAGTCTGTAGGAGAATCCTCTCGCCGCTGCGGATGCGGTGGCGCCGGAGCTCGGCGGCCCCGATCGATCGCGCGTCGCCGCAGGCGATCACCCGCGCCGGGCCGATCGCGATCTCCGGCGGGAACTTGTCGATCCCTTTTCCGCCGGGGATGTAGTGGATCGGAGCATCCATGTGCGTGCCCGTGTGCGCGCTCATCTGGATCGTGGTCAAGGTTTGGGGATCGCCGCGATCGACATCCGACAGGCGCTCGATCATGACCGGCGGGTCTCCCGGCCAATGAACCATCCCGTCGCAGAGCGGGACGGTGACGTCGATCCAGCGGCTCACGGCCGTCCGGCTCCTCCGCGCAGGTATGCCGGGAGCAGCGCGATGAATCCCGGTGCGTACTCGAAGCTCGGGCCTCCCGTGCTCTTGAAGTCGCGAAGGCAGATCATGCTTCCCGTGACGGCGAAACTCAGCTGGAGCTCGATGGCGTCGCGGGTCAGATAGACCAGGGCGGGGGCGCTTGAGGTCCCTAGGATCGCAGAGGAGCTTCCGAACTTCTGCATGTCGTGGCCGACGATCGCGAGGCCGTTCTTGGGTTCGAATGTCACGCTCTTGACGGAGATCCTCCCGCCCTTCCATCCCGAGGGATTGAGCCGCGCGGACTCGCCCTCGCCGACGAATCGCGTGTTGACGATGGTGGCGCGGACCGCCGTGCTGCCGCCCCGGTCGAAGGAGAGCGCCGTCACGCCCTCGGCTCCCGGCGGGTCGGCGATAGGCGCCTCGCCGAAGTTGACCACGACCGACAGGTCGCCGGGCTCCCGGCGGAAGACGCCCGTCGCGTCGTCGAAGTAGCGGGCGATCAGGGTGCTCGAGTTGAACAAGAACCCGAAGGTCTTGGTCGACGAGTCGTAGGACATCAGACCATCAAGGGAGTTGCCGCCCGTGATGTCGATTCCGTCGCGGTCATGGATCACGGAATGGAAGCGTTGATCTACCAGGGTGATCCTCACGTAGTAATACGTCGCACCGGGGAAGTGTTCGGGATCAGTGTAGATCGCGGGGGCATCCCACCCCGGCCCGAGCGAGTAGCAGCCCCCGCAGCCGATCGCCGGCTCTCCGGTACCATCGACCCCGGTCGCCGCGCCCCCGATGTATCCGTCCCCCTTGAGGCACAGGCGTCCCCCGATCCTGGCATCCCGCCCGACGAAGAGCCCGAGCGAGAGGGCGTGGGGCCAAGCAACCTCCTCGGTGCCACCGAGTGCGACGTTGGAGAGGGTGGACCAGTTCGGCGCCTCATCTGCGGTCTTCAGCGCGACGTAGTAGGTCGTGTTCGGCTCGAGACAGCCCAGATCGACGCTCTCGACCGAGCCGGCAGCCCGGCAGGGGAGGCTCCCCTTGACCATGATCGCCGAATCCCAGTTGCCCTCCGTGATGGGCACGGTCGATAGGCGGATCTCATAGTGGCTCGCCGTTCCTTGGGCGCCATCGTCTCCCGGGGCGGTCCACTCCAGGCGGATAGTCGTCGCGGTCGCCGCGGCAATCGACAGATCGGCAACCGCCGCAGGAGCGATCCGGTCGGCGGACTTGGTTCTGGTCTTCAAGACGTTCGAGAGTGTCGACCAGTTCCGCGCTTCGTCCGCTGTTCGGAGCGCGAACCAGTGGTCCGCATCCGCTTCGAGGCCGGTCAGGGTCATCGATTCCCGCCCGCCGGCCGGCCGGGGGATTGGAGGCGACGTTGCAACGGCGGCGGAATCCCATGTGAAGGACGTGAGCACGTGCCTCGCGTACCGCACGTCGTAGAGGGCGGCGGTGCCGGAGAGGCGATCGTCGCCCGGCGCCGTCCATGCGAGTGAGATCGAGGAATCGGTCTGCGCGTCGGATTGCAGATCGATGACGCCGGCGGGGGGGACCCTCTCCGTCCGGATCGCGACATTCGACAAGCCCGACCAACTCAGGGCTTCGTCGGCGGACTTCAGGGCGAAGCCGTAGGTCGTCTCCGGCGCGAGCCCATCGACCCGGAGCGATTCGGTCTCGCCCCCCGGTTTCGGCGCGGGGACGATTCGCACGGTAGCGGCCTCCGCCCAGGACGCGTCGGCGATCGAATCGGCCGCGAACCGTACATCGTAACGCGCCGCCGCGCCCGCGGTGCTGTCGTCTCCCGGCGCGGTCCAGATCAGGAGCGCGACGGAATCGGACGCCGCTTCCGACAGCGGGCGCCCGGCCTGGGTCCCTGCGATGCGGAGGTCCGATACCGCAGCCGGGGGGATCGTGTCCGGAGGAGGCGGCTCCGTTTGCCGATGGTCCTGGCTGCAAGCCACGACGAAGAGGACGGTCGTCCCGGCGGCGAGACACAACCTGCCGAGGGACCGGCGGAACGGGCCCCGCCCACGGGGCGGTCGATCAGGCCTACCCATCGCCCCGCTCGGATCTTGTGGCGCGACCCCGTCGCGGGAGCGCCGTGCGATCGATTTCCTGATGCCGAAAGCAGTCGGTCGTATGATCGTTCACCATGCCGATCGATTGCATGTAGGCATAGCAAGTCGTCGGACCGACAAAGCCGAAGCCCCGCTTCTTCAAGTCCTTGCTGAGGGTGGCTGCTTCGGGCGTGAAGACGGGAATCTCGCGAAGATTCTTCCAGCGATTCCGAATCGGCTTGCCGCCGACGAAACCCCACAGGTAGGCGTCGAAGCTGCCGAACTCCTTCTGTACGGCAAGAAAGGTCTGTGCGTTCTGGATTGCCGCTCGGATCTTGAGGTGGTTTCGGATGATCGATGCGTCGGCCATGAGCGCGGCGGACTTGCGGGCATCGTACCTGGCGATCAGCCTGGGGTTGAACTTGCTGAACGCCTTGCGATACCCCTCGCGTCTTTGTAAGATTAACTCCCAGGTGAGCCCGGCCTGCGCGCCCTCCAGGAGAAGGAACTCGAAGAGGATGCGGTCGTCGTGGCAGGGCACGCCCCATTCGCGATCGTGATAGGCGATGCTGAGCGCGCTGCGCGTCCAGGCGCAGCGGCGAACGTTCGCTTCTTCTGCTTTGCTCATCCGATCTCGCGCTCCTCCGCCGGAATCCGGCTACCCTCGCGGCGGCTCCTGGGGCTTGCCCCGAAACAGCTTGGATCCCGCGATTGCCACGACTCCCCAGAGGAAGACGATGAAGCCGGTTCCGAGCCCGTAGACGAGAAAGGCCGCGTGGGCGGTTCCCTTGTTGAAGCTGGTCAGAACGGCGGGCGGCACGGTGTGATTGAACAACCGGAAGAAGATGTTGCCGAAGACGATGCCGAGGACCTCGCTACCGATGAGCAGCACGAGCAATCCGACGAATCTGTTCTTCATGCTCCCTCCTCATGATCTCCGGGCCCCGCACAGGTGCCGATCGGCGCCGGTGCGTGACCCCGCGACCACGTAGACTACCAACGGCGCCGGTACGCCGCCATCGGTGTTTGTCGGCTGCCGCGCGGATCGACTAGACGAGTTTGACTGCAGCTGAGAAGCGAGTCCGCGCGCCGCGAGGTCCGGCGCCCCGGGGAGAATAGCCGGGCCGAGTGGATGCG
>CAZNRY010000167.1:0-8532 GCA_964575675.1 uncultured bacterium | reverse complement strand
GCCGGCGCGCGTCCCCCCGTCCCCGACGAGTTGCCGAACCCCGAACTGCTGAGCCACCCCTACAACCCGCCCGCGGCCGGCCGCGACTCGGACGATCTGCTGCAGGTGCTGAAAGGTCAGATCCTGGACCGGGTCTTGAATCCCGCTCATCCGGGTTACGTGGGGCACATGGACTCCCTCGCCTCGGCGGTCGGGATCTTCTCGGATGCGATCGTCTCGGCCTGCAACAACAACATGCTCTCCTACGAAATGTCGCTCCTCTTCACGGGGATGGAGAAGACGATCCTCGACTGGGCGGCCCGGTCGTTCGGCTGGGGCGATTCGTCGCGCGGTTTCCTCGTCAGCGGAGGAACGCTCGCGAACATTCAGGCCATCTGGGCGGCGCGCAACCATCGGGGCGGCGAGGCGTTCGCCCAAGACGGGATCGCCGGCGCCGGACGCCGCCCGGTCTTCATCGCCTCCGAGAGCGCGCACTACTCCTTCTCCAAGGCGGCCAATCTGCTCGGGATCGGACGCGAGGGGTTCGTGCGCGTCCCGAACGAGCGGAGCGGAAGGGTGGATCCGCGGGGGTTCGAGGCTGCAATCGAACGGGCCAAGTCGCAAGGATTGCGTCCGTTCTGCGTCGTGGGGGTGGCCGGCACGACGGTCACGGGAACCATCGAGCCGCTCGAAGAGATCGGCGCGATCGCCCGTCGGCACGACCTGTGGTTCCACGTGGACGCCGCCTACGGCGGCAGCCTGTTTCTCTCCCGACGCCATCGCTCACACCTCCGCGGTTGCGAGAAGGCGGACTCGATCACTTGGAATCCGCAGAAGTGGCTCTACGTCCCGAAAACATGCGCCTCGATCCTCTTCAGGGACGGCTCCGTGCTGGATCACACGGTTCGCGAACCGTTCGTCTATGGCCGCGAGAACGGACAGTGGCAGAAACCGAACCTCGGTGAGTACACGATCCAGGGGACCCGGCGCGTCGATGTCCTGAAGCTGTGGCTCACGCTCGAACACTTCGGAACCGACTACCTCGGCGGGCTGATCGATCTCCAGATCGAGCGCGCGGGTAAGCTGGCCGAGCGAATCGCCGCGACGCCGGGGCTCGAGCTCATCGCGGAACCCGACCTCAACATCGTCTGCTTCCGTGTGATCCCGGAAGGCGGGGAGCAGGGCGACGGAGAGCGGCTCGATCGGATCCAGGCGCAGGTGCAGCAGGAGGTGGCCCATCGGGGGCACGGCTGGCTCTCGATGCCGTCCTACCAGGGCCGGCGCGTGCTCCGCGCCGTGATCCTCCACCCGCGCTGCGATGACGCCACGCTCGAACGGCTGCTCTCGGACGTGCTCGATGCCGCGAGGGAGGCGAAGCTCTGAAGGCGCCGGCGCGCCGCGACCCTAGCCCGCGGTTCGCGACGAACGGTGGTGCGAAATGCGGTCTAGCGCCGCTCGTTCTTGTCCTTCACGAATCGATTCAGGACGAAGGAGATCACGGTCATCAGGATCGCGCCGAGCAGCGCCGCGACGAGACCGTGAACCTCGAATCCCTTCACCACGACCGACGTGAGCCAGAGCATCAGCCCATTGAGGACGAGGAGGAAGAGCCCAAGAGAGAGGATCGTGATGGGCAGCGTCAGCAGGATCAGGATCGGTCTCACGATGGCATTCAGGATCCCGAGGACCAGGGCCGCGGCCCCGAGCGCCAGTCCGCGGTTGAGATCGCTCTCCCCCTCGATTCGGATTCCGGGGACGATCGCGGTCGTGAAGCCCAGAGCGAAAACGCTCACGATGAATCGGACCAGAAGTCCAGGCATCCATACCTCCTTGTCCGACCGAGGAAGGGCACCCCCCATCGATTCCCCGATCGCGAGGCCAGCCTAGCGCAGCCGCCCGCCGCAGTCCTGCAGTATCTTGGACGAACGGCGGCACGAATCCAGCCTGCGGTCTCGAGCGAGCCCTGCGCTATCATTCGATAGTCCCGCCGCCGGGGATCGGGCGGAGCGTGGAGGATCGATGACGCAGAACACTCGCCGTCTCACGAAGCTCGTCCTCGCGGCCTGCAGCCTCGCTTTCTCCTTGGCGATCATCGGGACGGCGCACGGATACGGCGGACGGTTGCTCGTCCGCCTCGAAGGCGCCCTCGCGGGTCCGATCCCCCCTGCGCTCACGCTGAGCGGTCCGGGACGTGAAGAATCCAGAACCATGGACGCCCTCGCCCTCGCATCACGCGAGATCCTCTTCGACGGGCTCGAGCCCGGCGTCTACCGCGTCGGGTTGGATGCGGCGGGCTCGCCGGGATCCGGCGAGGAGTCGACGATCGAGATTGGGATCCACGAGGGGCTCACGGCCGTCATCCGCGCGGAGATCGGACGCGGCCGCCTCGCGATCGATCCGTTCCGACCCGACCCCTTCGGGATCGAAGACGCATGGGATGCAGCATGGATCGACGGGCTTCCCGGAGCCGGCGAGGAAGGGCCGATCGCCGCGGAGACATCCCCCGCGTCCCCGCGGCAGAAGAGCCTCGATCGGCTCGACCTGATCGGCACCGGATTCCGCCACGATGCCCGCGTGCGGAGCGGGTCGATGGTTCGCTCCCTTCGCACGCCCCTGGGCCTTGGCCCGGCCTCGGTCGAGACCGCGGCCCGGCGGCTCCTGTCTCGTTACGATTCCTCCTTCGGCGAGATCGAGAGGGCGACCGGAAGCAGGGGACGCAACTCATACGAGGGAAGCCTCGCCAGGCGATTCTCGAAGGTCCCATGGGATCCTCGCGTGGTCCTTTCACTTCGGGGGATCGACTTCGCCGACGCCGCCCCGAGCGTCTTCTCGTCCGGCGAGAAGCTTGCCAACAACGGCCTCAAGGGTTTCGACCTCTTCGGCCGCATCGACGCCCGCCCGTCGAACCGCACCCGCGTGAACGCCCTGCTCTACGGCGAGGGATCCCAACGGAACCACTTCGTGGAGGCTTACCGCCACGACGCCTCGCACGCGCCGCGCGTGGATCGCGCCTCGATCGAAGGCGGGGTGCGCGCCGTCCACGAGCACGGTGAGCGTCTGCAGTTTCTCGCCGAGATCGACCTGCAGCGGACCTACACGGCCACGGGAGACGGCACCTATTTCGACAACATCTCCGGTTACGCGAGCTCGGCGGGAGCCGTGGACGCCGTGGAGGAGAACGAACTCTACTGGCAGGGCGACAGGGTCGTGGACGGCAATACGATCGATGGGCATGCCTACAATTACTTTCGCAGGAATGTGCAGGTCGAGTGGATTGGCCGGTTCGAGGCGTGGCGCGATCCGGGGACCGCGCGTTCCGCGGGCGCCGGAATCCTCCTTCGCCGCGGGACTTACAGAAGCTACGAGCATTTCAATCCGGTCAACTCCGGCATCACGATCGAATCGGATCGTCAAGCCATCGGGTACGACGAGCTCGGCGAGGCGCACAGCGATGCGGAGGGAAGGGAACCGGGGCATCCCTCGACCATGGCGGCTTTCGGAACGGCGCGGCGTGGCGTCCCCTCCTTGGGGGGAGAGATCGAGGTCGGACTGCGCCTGACGCGGTTCGCTTCGGGGCAGAAGCCCCTGCGGAAACTCGACGATCCGTTCGGAAACGACGAGTTACTCAATGCGTTGTCGCTCGGCGACGCCGTCGCGCGAACGACGATCGATCCGCGAATCGCCTATACGCGGGCTATCGGCTCGCGGTGGAGGCTCTGGATCTCGGGCGGCGGCGAGACAAGAGTCCCCCCCTCGGAGGCGCTCTACTACAGCGTGCCGTTCCTCCAGGAGACCGCGCTCCTCGCGGAATCGGGCGGAATAGAGATGAAGACAGTTCTCGGCAACCCCGGCCTGCGACCGGAACGCGTCCTCGACGGACTGGCCGCCATCGGCATGCGGATGACTCCGGATCTCCGGTTCCGCGTCGGCGCCGAGGGCCGGCGAACGGACAACGCCATCACCCCGCGCGCCTACTCGGTCTCGGGCGGCAAACTCGCTTACTACGTCAACGAAGGGGCCCGCGACCTGATCGATCTGTTTGTCCGAGCGGAGTGGGAGCCCACCCCCCGTTTTGCCGCTCGTGTTTCCTATGATCTTTCCCGCGCGCGAACACAGGCCGTGGAACCGGAACTGCTGGATGCCGCGCGGTACGAAGGCGGGATGCCGGCGAGTTTCCTCGCCCAGCGCGAGGGCCTGATGCCCGTGGTTCCTTCCCTGCAGGAGGGCGAGGCGGGCGGCTTCTATCCGTCCATCCATGATCGCCGGCACCGCGTCTCCCTGGCGTTCACGGCGCGCACCCCCGCGGATCTGATCGGGGAATCCGGACGGATCCTCTTCGATGGCTTCGAGGCCTCCGCGCTTTTCCGCGCGGCCTCGGGCGGGCGCTTTTCCTGGACCACGATCTATCCCGCGGGCGTGCTTCCCCCCCCCGAGGACGTTCAGCCGGTCGTGCTGACCGGAATCGATCCGAACGATGGGACCCTTCCATGGACGGGACAGCTCGACCTTCGCATCGCCAAGGCGGTCGCGTTCCCGAAGGGTGAGCTGCAGGTGTGGTTCGAGGTGACCAACGTCACCGACCGGCGCAATGTGATCCGGGTCTACCAGGCGACCGGCGAAGGGGACGACGACGCGGCGCTGGGCACGAGGCTCATCCCCGATCGGTTGAGCGAGCGGAACGGGTTCGCGAGCGAGTACGCCGAACGGATCCAGGATCCGGCGAACTACGGAGAGCCGAGGCTCCTGCGCGCGGGGCTGCGCCTGCTGTTGCCCTGAAGGCTACGAAGCCGCCCGCTTCACATCTGCCCGGTCATCGACATCAGACGATCGACCGCGCTCCGATCGGCATCCTTGTGCGATACCATCCGCGCATGCATTCCGCGTCCCAGCGCGACGAGCTCCTTGTCCTTCGTCTGCAGGCCGTATCCGAGGGCATACTGGATGACCCATGACGGGATCCGCGGGGAGCGATCGAACTGCCGGAGCGCATCCATGATAAGCGGGCGGTTCTTGAGCCGCACGAGGGCGACGACCCATTGGATGCTCGGCGTCCAGTTGGTCATCGCCGTCAGGTCCTCCCCCTGATAGAATCGGAACGGTTCGCTCGTCCACCCGCGCGCGGTGACATCGGACGTGCGCACGAAGAACGCCCGGTGGAGATCCGCATAGACGAGCATCCAGTGCTCGGCGGCCAGAAGGTCCCCGAGAAGCTCCGGGCTCTCCGTAACCCGCAGCAGGACGCCGTCGAATTTCCACTTCCGATCCAGCTCGTGGAACGCCTGAGGATCTCGCAGCGCCTTGAAGTACTCCTTCACGATCGCGGCATCCAGATAGCGCGGGTCCATGTAGGGCCGGATCCGCGGGAATGCGTACTCGAGGTAAGCGCCGTCGGCGGAGTTGTTGAAGACCTTCCCCTCGAACGAAACCTTGCGGAGATACTCCGAAACGCGGAGCGGATAGGCGTCGACCGGAAGCGATGGACCGAACCGGCTGGCGCTCTGAAGCGAACCGTAGAAGCCGCCGGTCAACACCCACACGCCCAGCGCCAGCGACAGCAGACCCGTACCGGCCGCGATTCCGACGGTGATGCGGCCTGGCCCGCGCGGGGAAGCATCGTGCGAGGAGGCTTCGTCCGACGAAACGCCGTCCTCCAGAGGGATCGACTTCCGCGAGGAGAGGCTCGCGATGAGGAGTCCCCACAGGGGAGCGGAGAGCAGGGGCAGGGCCGGTATGCAGCGGACGCTCGTCGCACTCAGGTAGAGCGCGGACGCCGCCAGGAGGCCATGGAAGACCTTCAGCCGCCGTCGCGCCAGGAGGAAGACGAGTGCAAGAACGGTCACCCCCCAGAAGACCCAGAGGAGTTTCACCGTCCAGAGATCGAATAGCGGGCCTGTGGGGGGACGGAACTCGACAATCGACTCGCGCATCTGCCGCGAAAAGCCCCAGAGCACGCCGATCAAGCGCCAACTCTTGATCCCGAAGGGCGAAACGAGCGAGGCGAGAATGGTGACGCCGAGCAGTTTGGCGGTCTCTGCCACGGGAGTCTTGTGCTCGCCGTGCAGGAAACGCGAGAGAAGCGACGCCGCGACGATTGCCGGCCCGAGAATGAAGAAGACGTGCGTGTTCGTCCAGAGAACCTGGACGAGCGCGAACATCGCGTACTGCTTCCATGAGAGCCTGCGCGTGAAGTCCCACGTCGTGAGCAGGACCAGCTCGGTCATCAGGAGGAACCATGAAACGGCGTCGGGACGCGGATCGAAGCGGCCCTGCACGATCAGAATGACGATGAGCGCGACGGGGAACCCGAGCGCGGGCATGAGCGAGGCCTTCGAGACGCGCCACCAGAGGTAGAACACACCGATCCAGACCGCCATCATGAACAGGGTGACGCCCATCACCCCACCCACCGCGTAAAGGCCGTGGAGCACGATCTGGAAGAGCCAGTAAATGTTGAGATAGCCGGGCTGCTGCGCCATCACCGGATCGGGCGGCTGCGGGTGTCCCGTCGCGAGGACCCCCTTGCCGAGCGCCATGTGATAGAAGACGTCGGGACCCTGCCAGGCCGGACAGAGAAGGAGAATGAGCAGAATCGCCAGGGCGCCCCAGGCGATTGGAAGGATCGGCACCCTCCGACGCGGCGCATTCGGAAGCTCGGGAACCATCTCCATGGGTACGCATCTCCTCTCATCCGCGTCCGCCGGTCCGCCGTAACGCAACGCGGACAGTGTAAGGGAGTACGAAGGCGTCGAGGAAGGCCCGATTGATCCGCTTCGCCGGCGGGAGTAACCTGAGCGTCGCCGTGAGGATGCGGCGATCGGACGACGTCGCAGGCCCGCGATCGTCACTCAAGGACTCGCCGCGGAATCCCCGGAGGTCGAAACCTGATCCCGGCGCAGGCGCGGGAGGGAGAACGGGAGAATGACGCCCCGCACCGCATACCGCATGATCCTCGTGCTGCTTCTGATCCAGGGCGCGGCGAACGCGCAGGCGGGCGTCCGGGAGCCGATCCTCGCGGGAAGTTGGTATCCGGAAGACAAGGCCCTCCTGCGCCGGACGGTCGAGTCGTATCTCTCCGACGATTCGGCCCGGGCATCGCGCGGCGACGAATCCCCCATCGCATTGATCGTCCCCCACGCCGGCTATCGATTCTCCGGCCCGACGGCGGGAAGGGGATACGCGACCGTGCGCGGACGAACATACGAGCGGGTCATCCTGATCGGACCGAGCCATCGCGTCCCCTTCGATGGGGCGGCCCTTCCCCCGAGCGGGTCATGGCGCACTCCGCTCGGAGACGTCCCTCTTGACGAAGAGGCCGTTGCCTCCCTGGCCGCGCGGACCCGCTTCGCGCGCCTTCCAGCCGCACACGAAAAGGAACACTGTCTCGAGATCCAACTCCCCTTCCTGCAAGTCGCGCTCGAGCCGGGTTTCCGTCTCGTTCCGATCGTGATCGGACGCCTGGATGCGGATGGATGCAGGGACGTCGCGAACGGACTCAAGCCGCTGTTGGGGCCTGCGACCCTGCTCGTCGTCTCATCAGACTTCACGCACTACGGTCCGAACTACGATTACGTCCCCTTCCGGGAGAATGTCCGAGAACGGATCGAGGAACTCGACGGGCGCGCGGCCGCGGCCATTCATGCGCTCTCGCCGAAGGGCTTCGAGGAGTTCTGCTCGCGCACCCAGGACACGATCTGCGGCCGCGAGCCGATTCGCATCTTGCTCACGCTCCTACAAGAACGCAATGCGCGCGCCGCCACACTGGGGTACGCGCGATCGGGGGATCTGATGGGAGATTTCACGAACTCGGTCAGCTACTTCGCGATCGCTTTTCTGCCGCCGGTCGACGGGGGCGGGGGCGAGGGAGCGATGCATCGGGACCCGCCTGGCGCCAACCCGGCGTCCGATGGCCCCCGGATGTTGAATGAAGCGGAAGGGGCGCTTCTGCTGAAGCTCGCGCGCGGAACGATCGCCGCAAAGCTGCGCGGGACGAAGCCCCCGTCGAGCGAGGTTCCATCCGAGTTCTCCAAAGACTCCCCCCTCCGGGAAATCCGCGGCGTCTTCGTGACGCTGAACGAGGACGGCGATCTGCGCGGCTGCATCGGGAGCATCTTCGGGGAAGAACCTCTGACGAAGGGGGTCGCGCACCAGGCGATCAGCTCCGCATTCCGCGATCCGCGGTTTGGAGAGCTCCGCGCCGAAGAACTCGATTCCATCGAGATCGAGATTTCGGTCCTCACACCCCCCACCGCGGTGCCGGGCTACGAGTCGATCATCGTGGGCCGCCACGGAGTCCTCATGGAGAAGGACGGCCACCGCGCCGTCTTCCTTCCCCAGGTCGCACCCGAACAGGGATGGGACCGCGACACGATGCTCCGCCATCTGTGCCTCAAGGCGGGTCTCGGGCCGGAGGATTGGCGGAGCGGGGCGAGTTTCGAGGTGTTCGAGGCGCAGATCCTGGAGGAGAAGCACACGCGGTGAGGCGTCGCGCTTTTCTTGGACTAGCGGCGGGCGTGGTTCTCGCGCGGTCTGCGCCCTCGGGCGACTACCCGATCC
>CAZNRY010000166.1:0-8567 GCA_964575675.1 uncultured bacterium | reverse complement strand
ACCCTTGTAGGCGATATCGAGGGTCTCGCGGTTGTAGCGTTTCCCCCCCCAGACTTCGAAGCGCACGTAGACGTCGGGAAGGAAGTGCATCTCGATCTTGACGACGCCGTCGCCCCCGCAGGATTCGCAGCGCCCGCCCTTGACGTTGAACGAGAAGCGGCCGGGTCTGTAGCCCCTGACCTTCGATTCGGGGAGGTGGGTGAAGAGGTCGCGGATCTCGGTGAAGGCCCCCGTATAGGTCGCCGCGTTCGAGCGCGGGGTGCGGCCGATCGGCGATTGATCGATGTTGATCACCTTGTCGACGTATTCGAGGCCCCGGATCGCGCGATGCAAACCCGGCGCCGGCCCGCTGCGCGTGAGGGCGCGCGCCAGGCAACGGTGAAGCGTCTCGTTGACGAGCGAGCTCTTGCCCGAGCCCGACACCCCGGTCACGCAGATGAGCTGCGATAGTGGGAAGCGGACCGTCACGTCCTTCAGGTTGTGGTGCCGCGCGCCCGAAATCTCGATCGCGCGACCGCTCGCGGGCCGGCGCAGCGGCGGAATCGGGATCTCGCGCTTCCCGGACAGGTAGAGCCCCGTCAGGGAGGAGGCGTGCTTCATGACCTCCTCGGGCCTTCCACTGGCCACGAGCTCCCCGCCGTGGCGTCCGGCGCCCGGACCCAGGTCGATCAACCAGTCGGCGGCGAGCATCGTGTCGCGGTCGTGCTCGACCACGACGACCGTGTTCCCGAGATCGCGCAGGCGCCGGAGCGTAGCGAGCAGCCGGCTGTTGTCGCGATGATGGAGGCCGATCGAGGGCTCGTCGAGGATGTAGAGGACTCCGACCAGCTGGCTTCCGATCTGGGTCGCCAGGCGGATCCGCTGCGCCTCACCCCCCGACAAGGTCGATGAGGCGCGATCGAGCGTCAGGTACGCGAGCCCGACGTCGTCGAGGAAGCGGAGCCGTTCGCGGATCTCCTTGATGACCCCGGTCGCGATCTGACGCTCCCGCTCGCCGGGGATCAGGTCGTCCACCGCTTGGAGCGCGGCCCGGACGGAGAGGCGCGCGAGATCGGCGATGTTCGTTTCGCCGATGCGGACCGAGAGGGTCTGTGGCCTCAGGCGCGCCCCGTCGCAGGTCTGGCACGGCCGCGGGCTCATGTAACCTTCAATCCACTCGCGAATCTCTTGGGATTGCGTCTCGCGATAGCGGCGCGACAGGTTTCCAATGACCCCCTCGAAGGAGCTCTTCCAGCGGTACTCCCCCTTCTCCGTCTTGTGGGCGACCTGGACCTCGTCCTTTCCCGTTCCGTGGAGAACGAGATCGCGCGCCCGTTTGCCGAGCTTCTTCCAGGGGGTGTCGAGGGAGAAGCCGTACTGCTTGGCGAGCGAGCGAAGGATGCTTCCGGTCCAGCCCGACTCGACCTGCCGGAAGACCGGAAGGGCCCCCTCCGCGATCGAGAGACCGGGTTCGGTGACCAGAAGCTCCGGGTCGATCTCCATCAGACTGCCAAGTCCCTGGCAGGACGGACAGGCGCCGTAGGGGCTATTGAACGAGAAGTTCCGCGGGTGGAGGGGCTCGAAACTGATCCCGCACTTCGGGCAGGCCGACTCCTCGCTGAAGATCTGCTCCCGTCCGTCATCGCCGAGGATAATCGCCGTCCCCTTTCCCGCGGAGAGGGCCGTCTCGAGCGAATCGGCGATCCGCCGCCTCCGCCCCGGCTCGACCGGTAGACGATCGACGACGACCTCGATCGTGTGTCGCCGATTCTTCGCCAGGACGATCTCCTCTTCCAGGCTCCGCACCACGCCATCCAGCCGCACGCGCAGGAATCCCTGTCGGCGCAGCGCGTCGAGATCCTTCTTGTACTCCCCCTTCCGTCCACTCACGACCGGCGCGAGAATCTGAACCCGCTTGCCCGCCATCTCGTCCATGACGCGGGCGAGGATCTCGTCGATCGACTGCCGGCTGATTTTCCGGCCGCACTGATGGCAGTGCTGGACGCCGACCCGCGCGAAGAGCACTCGAAGGTAGTCGTAGATCTCCGTCGTGGTCGCCACCGTCGAGCGAGGGTTGTGCCCCGCGGTGCGCTGCTCGATCGAAATAGCAGGCGACAGGCCCTCGATCTGATCGACGTCCGGCTTCTCCATTTGCCCCAGGAACTGCCGGGCATAGGCAGAGAGCGATTCGACGTAGCGTCTCTGTCCCTCCGCATAGAGGGTGTCGAAGGCGAGGCTCGACTTGCCCGAGCCGCTCACGCCGGTGATCACCGTGAGCCGGTCGCGGGGGATCGAGAGGGTGAGGTTCTTTAGGTTGTGCTCGCGGGCGCCGCGGATCTCGATTCTGTCCATGGGGGGATTCTAGCGCAGGATTCAGCTTCCTGGCTGCCGGAGGCTCACTCGTATCGCAGAGCCTCGACAGGGTCCAGGCGCGAGGCCCGCCAGGCGGGGTAGATCCCGAAGAAGAGGCCGATCGACGCCGAGACCGCGACGGCGACGACCACCCACGGCAGGCTCACGCCCGCGGGGACCGGCAGAACAAGCGAGAGCAGGAGCGCGAAAAGCTGCCCCAAGGCGATTCCGATCACGCCGCCGCAACCCGTCAGAACGGAGGCCTCGACGAGGAACTGCGCCAGCAGGTCCCTGCGGCGGCAGCCAACCGCCATCCTGAGTCCAATCTCGCGCGTCCGCTCCCGGACGGAAACGAGCATCATGTTCATCACGCCGATCCCGCCGACCATCAACCCGATCGATGAGATCAGGACCATCACAAGGAAGAACCCCTGCGTGATCTGCTTGTAGATCTGTAGCAAGTTCTCCTGGGACGTGATGCCGAAGTCATTCTCCTGCTCGGAGCGCACCCCGCGGCGCCTCCGCAGCAGTTCCTCGATCTGCTCGCTCGCCGCCTCGGCCAGGGCCGGGCTCCGCGCGGCGGCGACGATGTGATCGACCGCGTTGCCGTAGCCCCTGCTGCGGGCGAGTCGCGCAAGCGGCACGACGGCGATCTCGTCCTGGTTCTGTCCGAGGAACTTCCCCCTGGAGGCGAGAACGCCGATCACGACGTACACATCGCTGCCGACTCTGACCCGCGCGCCGATCGCCCCGCCGGATGGGAAGAGTTGATCGGTCACTGCCGTACCGAGGACACAGAATGCGGAGGAGTGCCGCACATCGTCCGCCGACAGGGGCCGTCCCTCCCCGATCGACCAGTTGTTCGTCGCGAAGAAATCCTCGGTCCCCCCGACGATTCCGATGTTTCTCGTCTCGAGCCGTCCATACGAGATTCGCCGCCCCTGCCAGACCTCCGGGGAAACGGTCGCCACGGCCGGGCACAGGCGGGCGATCGCCGCGGCATCGTCCTTCGTCAGGTCCTTGCGCACCTTCCGGTCCCTCTCCCCGATGTGGATCCCCGCCTCGTGCTTCGAGATGTAGAGGACCCCGCTGCCGAGGGCGCCGATCTGCCGGGCGATCGATCCATTCAGTCCCTGGATGAGGCTGACCATTGCGATCACCGTCGCCACCCCGATGATGACGCCGAGGAGCGTGAGGCCCGACCTCAGCTTCTGCGACCAGAGCGTCGTCAGAGCCATCCGCACATTCTCCCCGGCGAGGCTGCGCCGATGGGCCGCGTCAAACTTCATGGCGCAGCGCCTCCACCGGCTCGAGCCGGCTCGCCCGCACGGCGGGATTGATCCCGAAGAACAGACCGACCGACGAGGCGAGAACGAGGCCCACGACGACCGACCATAGGCTGATCGACGCCGGCAGCGGCGTCGCTCCCCGGAGGATCAGGGCCCCGCCGACTCCGACGAGGACGCCGATCAAGCCGCCCATCGCGGCAAGAGAGATCGACTCCGAGAGGAACTGCAGCACGATGTCGCGCTTCCTCGCGCCGAGGGCCCGGCGTATGCCGATTTCTCGAGTCCGCTCGGTCACCGAGACGAACATGATGTTCATGATCACGATCCCGCCGACGAGCAGACTGATCGCGACAATCCCGATCGTGAGGCCGTAGATCCCCTTCGTGACGTTTTGATAGAGGTCGTAGAGCATTTCCGAGGTCACGATGTCGAAATCCGCCTCCTGCCAAGGATTGAGTCCGCGCCGCAGCTTCAGGAGCAGCGCCGCCTCGTCCTGAGCCGCGAGCATCGTCTCCGCGCTCTTGGCCCGAATGTTGATCTCGACCGGGTCTCGCGCGCCGAAGAGCTTCACATAGGTCGTGACGGGGACGAGAACGACGTTGTCCTGGGATTGTCCCAGTACGCTCCCCCGCTTCTGAAGGACCCCCACGATCCGGAAGCGATGCCGGCCGACCCGGAGATCCCGCCCGAGCGGATCGATCCCCTCGAAGAGCTTCTCCCGAACCTGGTCGCCGATCACGGCGACGAGAGCCCGTCCCTGGATTTCCTCGCGCGCCATGTGGCGACCCGCCTGGATGTCCATGGTCCGGAGGTCCGGATACCCCTCGCCCAGCCCGACGATCCGCGCCCCGGTCGCTTCTTCTCCCCCCGCGCGAAGGTTCTCCTGGCGGGAGACGACGGGAACCACGGCCATCGCGTTCTGCATCTGCCGTCCGAGCGCATCCGCATCGTCGAGGGTCAGATTCCGGCGGCGCATCATCTTGTGAAACGTCTCTTCATCGGTCGTGAAACCGAACTTCGTCACCGTGAAGACGTGGCTTCCCGTCAGAAGAATACGGTCCGCGACGTAGCTGTTGAACCCGTTGATGATGGCGACGACGGCGACGACGGAGCTCACCGCCACGACGTTGCCCAGGATGGTTAGAAAAGACCGCAGCCGATTCGCCCACAGGACAGAGAGGGCGAGCCGCAGAGATTCCAGGAAGCTCATCGGGTGAATCCGCGTCCCGCGTCCTCTTCCCTGGGCAGGTCGGAGGCCACGCGGCCGTCGTGCAGCCGGATGACCCTCTGGGCGTGGCGGGCGATCCATTCGTCGTGGGTTACGAGCACGATCGAGTTCCCCGCAGCATGGATCCTGTCGAAGGCTGCGAGAATCTCCTCGCCGGTCTTGGAATCGAGATTGCCGGTCGGCTCGTCGGCGAGGATCAAGCTCGGTTCCGTAACGAGGGCTCGCGCGATCGCCACGCGTTGCCGCTGTCCTCCCGAGAGCTCGTTCGGCTTCCGATGAGCGCAATCCCCGAGGCCCACCCAGACGAGGGCCTGCAGGGCGCGGCGCCTCCGCTCGGCCATCTTGAGCCCGGCGTAGATCAGAGGGAGCTCGACGTTTCTGAGGGCGCTCGCGCGGGGGAGGAGATTGAACGTCTGGAAGACGAAGCCGATCTCGAGATTCCTGATCCGCGCGAGCTCATCGTCATCGAGCCGCTCGACGGCGTTGCCGTTGAGCAAGTAGCTCCCCGCAGTCGGGGAGTCGAGGCATCCGATCAGATTCATCAGGGTCGACTTGCCGCTGCCCGATGGTCCCATCACGGCAACGAACTCGTTGCGGCGGATCGTGAGATCGACCCCGTCCAGTGCGTGAACTTCTTCCTGCCCGACGTGGTAGACACGTTCGATCCCGGCAAGCTCGATCAGCACGGACGATTCTGTCATCGATGTCGATTTGCGCGCCGCGTTCGCCTCATCGATCCGCGCGGGACGGACCGCGGCCTGTGGTTCCGGGGGGACCGGCGCCGCCCCCTCGCCCGTCATGACTCCTCTTTGGCGCCGCCCGCGCCCTCGGAGTTCTTCTTCCCTTTCCCCTTCTTTTTCTCCAGCCGGGCGCGATCCTGGTCGTTGAGCCGGCGGACGGTCTTGTAGGGGCCAATGATCAACTTCTGACCCGCGGAGAGGTCGCCGCGGACCTCGACATGCGTTTCGCCTCGCAGGGCAAGCACGACGGGAACGAACCGCGCTTTGCCGCTCTCGAAGAGGAAGACCCCCTCCAGGAGGTTGCGGGCGGCCGGCCCGGTCGTGTCGACGGAGGCCGGATCGAAGGTCCGATTCTCGCGCTTCGCCCTCCACCTCTCGACAACTGCCGGCGGGCGCGCGGTGAGCGCCTGCAGGGGAACGGCGAGAACGCTGTCGGCGGTCCCGGTTAGAACCTCGACGTCCGCGTTCATTCCCGAGCGGATCGCCGCGGGCGGATCGGCGAGCAGGACGGCGACCTCGAAAGAGGTCGCCTCCTGAGCGGCGCCGGTCGTGCCTCGTCCCGATTGCCCGACGCGCGTGACGACCGCCGGAAACGTCGTGTCGGGGATTGCGTCGACGAAGACGCGGGCCGTCTGTCCCGGCGTGATCCTGACGACGTCCGTCTCGTCCACGTCGGCGAGGACTTCCATCGCGGAGAGATCGGCCAGGGTGAGGATCACGGTGCCGGGGTTGTTCATCGTCCCCGTCATCACATTTTCGCCCGCCTCGACGTTCAGGGCGGTCACGACCCCGTCCATCGGCGCGAGGAATACCGTCTCGCGGAGGTCCTTCTCCCCCTGAGCGAGGCCCGCCTTCGCGCGGCTGACCTCCTCCCTCGCGGCCGTGACGCGGGCCGCGGCGACCTGGCTGCGGGTCCGCGCCGCGATTAGATCCTGTTCGGATGCGAGGCCCTGCGGCGCCAACTTCTCGGTCCGGGCGAGGTTGTCCTCTGCCTCCCGCGCATTCGCTTCGGCGAGGGCGACCTGAGCCTCCCCCGATTGGATCGCGGCCCGGTACTGCGCGGCGATCGAGCGGTAGCGCTCATCGTCGAGGCGCAGCAGGAGATCGCCGCTCTTGACGCGCTGCCCCTCCCTCACGGCCAGCTCGATCACCCTCCCCATCACGTTGCTCGAGACCTGAACCTTCGTGACCGGCTGGACCTTCCCGGGGGCGCGGACCCAAGATTCGATCCGCCTGGCCGTCACGTCCTCGACCTTGACGTCGACCCCGCGCGATGAGGCCTTGGGTTTGAGGTTCACATATACGAGGACGCCGAGGACGACGAGCGCGGCGCCCGCTAGAAGGAACTTCTTCTTCCCCTTCACCACCGCATTGCCTCCTCGCTTAGCCGGCAAACGTTCCGGGTCAGCGCCCCAGAGCCCGATCGAGCAGGGCGAGCGCGAGCTGCAGATCGACGCGGTTGTTGATCAGGTCGGTCTTTGCCTTCGTCAGATCCGCCTGCGCCGTGTTGACCTCGAGTACGGTCCCGCCTCCGTTCTCATAAAGAGCCTGCTGAAGCTTCAGGTTCTCCTCGGCGAGGTTCACCGATTCCTGCCCCGCGCGGATCCCTTCGCGCGCGTCCCGGATCGCGACAAGCGCCTCGCGGACGCCGAGCGAAGCGCTGAGCTCGGCCTCGCGACGGCCCTGCTGGGCGGCAGCCTCTTGCGCCCTCGCCCGCTGCATCGCCCCGATCGTTCTCATCCCGTCGAAGAGATCCCAGCTCACACCGATCGAGAATCCCCACTCGCTGCCGTTCGCCTTGATCTCGTCGGGATTCATCAAGTCCCCGAGACGATCCGTACCCTTCCCATAGAATAGGCTCCCGTTCACCGTGGGAAACTGGGACCAGACGGTGGAGCGGTAGCGGTCGCGCGACGCCCTGGCCCGGGCCTTGGCGAGCTGCACTTCCGGAAGGCCGTCGGTCGCCTCCCCCATGAGGGCGGCTTCATCGAGCTCTGCGGGGGGAGGATCCGCCACATCCAGCCTGATCTCGAGTGGCTCCTGCACGTCGAGGCCCAAGAGCGTCCCCAGTCTGGCCCGCTCCTGCTCGATGGCCGTGCGCGACGCAATCTCCGCGCGCTCCTTGGCCGCACGATTCACTCGGGCCTGCAGGACATCGGCCCGGGCGACGGAGCCCAGATCAAAGAGGGCTTCCGACTTCCGCAGTTGGGCGTCGGCCACTCCAAGGGCCTCCGTCGCGACCTGTTTGAGGAGAATCGCCTTCAGGAGGGCGAAGTACTGCTGGCGGACCTGGTAGATGAGCTGCGCCTCGCTCGCACGAAGGCTGTGCCGCGCCGAGAGCAGATCAAATCCCGACGCACGGTACTCGTAAAAGGCGGGAAAATCGACCAGATTCTGCGTGATCGCGTAGCTCGAGGAGTAGCCGTCGTTGACCCGGTCATAGGTAATATCGTAGGTGATCCCGGCCGAATCGGAGAGGACCACGTCGACGACCGGGCTTCCCGGGCGGCTCGAGGTCTGCCGGAATCCGCCGCTGGTCGTGACACTGGGAAGGAAGGCCGAGCTGCTGCTCAGACGGCTTCCCCGCGCTGCCTCGACGCCGTAACGGGCGGCGGCGACGCCGGGATTCTGCTTCCTGGCGATATCGACGCACTCATCCAAGGAAAGCGGCGCCGCATGAACCCAACCGGCGGCGGCAACGCCCAAGATTCCCGCGAGGGCCGGGGCGATACCCCGGCGGCAGAACCGCTTCGCTACACTCGATCGGTGAATCATCCTCGTACTCCTCCCCGGGGCCCGATAGCCCCGCCGGCCTCTACGCGTGAAGGGGCCTCCGGGTTCGCGCCCGTGCTGGCGGTCCTCCGTGGAAGGTATCACGCCAGGCCGTCCCGACGCCGGTTTGCCCCGGACGTTGGGCCGCCCGGGCGGCCTCGATCACGGGTAAAGCCGGTAGAGCATCCGCGGGAACGGGATCGCCTC
>CAZNRY010000165.1:0-8676 GCA_964575675.1 uncultured bacterium | reverse complement strand
GGATGTCGCCGAGCAGCGGGACCTTCTTCACCGTGCGCTTTTTCTGCTCATCCAGCAATCCGCCCAGGTAAATCTTCTCGCCATCCCGCACGCGGACGATCGATTTCGCGCGCCGCGTCGAGGTTTGCGGAAGATCGCTGTCGGGGCCGATGAATCGCGTGATCCGAGAGACCTCGGGTTCGACCAACGCCGTGACATACTCTCCCTCCCCGATGAACGGGGTGATCTTGAGTTTCACGCCGACGTCGATCTTCTCCAGCTGGATCGACTGCAGGACTCCCCCTGCGCCCCCGCCGCTCTGGAGAGACGTGATGACGACCGGGACCGTCTCGCCCGCGAAGATCTCGGCCGGCCTCCCGTTCAGCGTGACGACCTTGCTGTTCGTGAGCAGGCGCGCGCTTCCGTCTGTGATCAATGCGTCGAGGGTCACCTCGAACGCCGCTGCCTGCCGGTAGTAGTCGGCCGTCTCGTCAGCCTTGAAGAAGTCGAGGGTCTGGGGGACCTGCCCCTGGCGGGTCGCCGGCTGCTTCCCCTCGGTCAGAACCGTGTTCCACTTCGTGATCTTCTCCCAATCGATGCCCAGTTCCTTCAGGTCCGAGGTATTCACCTCCACCATGCGGGCCTCTAGAAGGATCTGCGGGGGTTTGGTATCGAGTTGTTTGATGATCCCCGCGGCCTCGTCCACGACCGATTGGCTCGCGTGGATCACGATCCGGGTCCCGGTGGCGTTTGCGGAAACGTCTTTGCTCAACACCTCGAGCATCGACTTGACCTCCTGGGCGCTGACGTATTGGAGGTCGAAGACGCGCGTGACGAGGCCGGTGGGCGTCGAGAGCTTCTCGACGTTTGCAACGAGGATCGAGTTGCCCACCCGCTCGTATCCCAACCCCGCGGCCCGAACGACCAGGTTCAGCGCCTCGTCGAACGGCGTGTTCCGCAGGTGGATTGTGATCTTCCTGCGCTGCACCTCCGGGCTCGTCACGATGTTCAGTCCGCCTCGATCCGCCAGGATCTGCAGGATGCCGTTCACGGAGGTGCTGTCGGCGTCGAGGGTGATCACGCCGCTCGAGCCGGCTTGCTGCGCCCGGGTCCCCGCGGGCACGACTAGCAATAGGATGAGAAGGGCCATGAGGACGGCGGGCCCGACGACTCTGTTCGATTTTGGCATCATGCGTGGCCTCCTAGGGCGAGTGCAGAACGATACTCTCAGAGCCTTTCGCGATCGTGACGGTCTTGGGGTTGATTTGGACGATCTTCCATCCGAGGAACTGATCTCCCCTGCGCAGCCAGCCGGAGCTTCCAGATCCCGCGGCCAGCTCGACAAGCGGGCTGATGGTGTCATAAAGGAGGCCGCTGCAGATCGGGACCTCCCGAACCTCTTGTTGCCCTGTACGGGCGGCGGATGCTCCCTCTGATTTCAGCGGGGGCGGATCGCGAAACGGATCGCGCTCCCCGGGAACGGCCGCGGCGATCAATGCGTCCTTATCGGCCCGCGGCGTCGTCGAGCGTCCGGCGACGACGGACTGCCCCGACGCCGGAACCGCGGATAGGCCCTTGCTTTGAAGAACCGCCCTGACCGCCCCGGCCGCGCTGAATCCCAAGAACAAGCCGACAATCGCCAACAGTCCGAGCCCGAGCCAGAAGGCGTTCGTCCCCTTGGGCATTTCCGTCATGGCCTTCTCTCCGCGGCCGGGTCATAGATCGAGACGTCGAGCCGCCCCTCGAGAGCTGCGGAATCAGCCGCAGGCTGCAGCGAGAACGCGTCGACCGTGACGAGGCGGGAACTCCGCTCCATTGACTGCACGAGCTGCAGGATGCGTGGGTACGCGCCCAGGACCCTCAGGCTGAATCGCGTTCGATGCAGGCTCCCTGCATCGGCCGAGGCATGCGTTGCGAGCTCCAATCGCGTCAGGCGCGCATCCGCAATCAATCCGCCGAGGAACGTCACGGGGTCCGACAAAGTCGCGCCCGACATCGCCTCCGCGAGGTCGCTGACGCCCAGGCTCGCGGCCAGGCTCCCGGCCTCCTCATCCAGCGCCCGCTGTTGCCCAAGTCGAAGCCGCGTATCCTCGCGAGCGGCCTTCAGCCGCGCGAGCTCGCCTCGACCCGGGCGAATGAAACCGATGTCGACGAGCAGGCCGGCCGCTAACAGGACAGCGGCCAGAATCACATGGGTCCGGGCGGAAGCGCCGGTCATCACGGGCTTCATGACCCTGCTTCCTCCGGTTTGGGCGATCCGCACACGATCTGGAACGTGCTCCCCTCCGTTCCCTCCAGGGCGCCGAGCCGGACATTCGAGAACGGGTCCCTCATCCGCGGATCGTTCCGTATCGCTTCCATGAAGCGGGCGACCGGTTCCATCTGCGCGCTCCCCGAGCGGACCTGCCCCGTCACGGTCATCTCGGCGGGCCGCTTCTCGGAGACCTGCCCGACGACCTCCTTAAGCACAAGCGCGCGATCGATCCGATCGGAAAGGCACGCGAGCTTCGGGGACCAGACGACGCGATTCTCGCGCAGGTCGAGGATCTGGCGGGCTGTCTCGAGCCCCGGCCGCGACGCCGATTCCTCGCCCAGGCGCGTCGAGAGATGCGAGATCTCCGCGCGGATCGAGGCGGACTGCTCACGGATCATCGCGGCGCTGACCACGAGGACGCCGACCAGGACGATCTCGAGCCCGACAAGCCCGGCGAGCAGGGCCGTACGCCCCGTCTTCAGGCGCGCCTGTTGCCGCTTCGAGAAGAACTCGCGATAGAGGTTGATCCTATACATGCGCCCCATCCCACCACCGGCAGAGCCCGCAGGCCGTGACGAAACGCGGCCCGGACACCGCTACACCTTCCGCCCCCCGGCCGGAGGGCGCAAAGCCGTTCAAGGGATCGAATACCGCCGCGGGCAAACCCGCCTTCTCGATCAGCAGATCCGACAGGCCGGGCAGCACGATCCCACCGCCAGCCAGGAAGAGCTTCGCGACCTCCGCGCGGTGGCGGCCTCGGTAGAAGGTCAGGGTTTCGCGAACCCGTTCCACGATCGTCTCCGCATACGACGCCACATCCTCCCGCGCGCGATTCTTCGCGGGAGCGCCAGGCCCGACCGGCCGGCTGACAACGCCCCCATCGCGGCCCGTGATGTGAAGAACCGCATGCCGTCCGCCGAGATCGAGAAGACCAAGGGCCTTTCCCGAATCCGCCTCCGGACCAGCGACCGCCAGGAGCGCGTTCAGCGCGGCCAGGGGTTCCAGGTCCACGACCTCGGGTTCCAGACCGGCGCGCGCCAGCACGTGAAGCGGGAAATCCCTTCCCGAGGCGGGGGCGGCGGCGAGGAGGACGCGAATCTGCATCCCCCCGTCTTCGCCGGGGGGCGCGGGGCCGAGAATCTGGCAATCCAGAACCGGCGAGCTCATGCTTTCGAGGAAGAGGTGTTTCTTCGCCTCGAAGGGAAGCGCCTGACGGAGCTCGACCTCGGAAAGGGAGGGCAGGATCACCTCGCGGAAGCTCGAATCGTCTCCGCCCACCGCGACCGCGATTCGTCCGAGATGCCCACCGCCGAGATGCAGGCGAGCCAAGAGGCGCCCCAAGGCAGCCGCCGCGCGGGCGACATCCCCCGCGGGGCCGGGAGGATCCCAATCCTCGACGCCGACGTGCGTGATCCGCTCCAGCGAGGCCGATCCCTCGCCGCGAACGAGCTTCACGCTCCCGGTCCCAATGTCGATTCCTGTGCGGGCCTTCCCTGGACCGAACAAACCAGACCTCCCTGTCGGCGTTAGAGCTTCGCGATTCTAATTCCCTGCCGCCATCTCGCGCCAGTGGATAACCTTCAGGGTCCCCGAGACGCCGCTGGCCCAACCCGATTCTAGATAATCGGGAAGGTTCGGGATGAACGCCGCGTTGTACGCGAAATTGGGCCCCCCGGTGTTGCTCCAGTTGCGCAGGCAGGTGATGTTGCCCGTCATGCTGAAGTTCGAGTTGAGCGCGCTCACGTCGCGCGTGACGTAGACGAGGGCCGGCCACGCCGCCGTGCCGAGAATGACGTTCGATCCGCCCTGCTTCTGGAAGTCATAGGCGATGAAGGCGATCCCGCCGCGCGGCTCGAAGGTGTTCTGCTTGATGGCGAGCAACGCCCCGCGCCAGTAGGTTGTGTTCAGACGATCTAGCTCGGTCACGCCCACGAAGCGCGTATTGATGACCGTCGAGCGAACGATGGTGGAGCCGCCTCCATCGATCGTCACGGCGCTCAGCCCGAGGGTCCCTGGAGGATTCACGACCGGCGCCTCTCCGAAGTTCACGACCACGTAGGCGTCCCCGGGGTTCTTCTTGAACTCCCCGGCTGTCTCGTCGAAGTACTGCGAGATCTTCAACGACGAGTTGAAATTGTAGGTGAAGGTCTTCGACGCGGCGCTGTAGCTCGTCACGTCGGTCATCTTGTTAACCCCTGTGATGTCCACCCCTGCGCCGTCGTAGATCTTCGACTCGTAGGGACTCGACGTCTTGCTCCCCTTCACGTAGTAGTAGGTCGCCCCCGGGAAGTGCGCCGGGTCGGTGTAGACCGGCGGCGGCGTGACGGTGAACCCGGTCGTGTAGGTCCCGCCGCACGTGAACTTGTCCTTGAAGACGGTGCCGTTGATGTGGGCCGTGCCGCCCGTCAGGCAGACGTTGCCGTTGAAGTCGCCCGTGCCCATGACGAAAATGCCGAGGTCGAAGGTGGTCGGGGGGAGATCGGCGATGACTTCAACGCTCCGCCGCGCACCCTTCACCTGCCCGGTCCCCACGATCTGCACAGCGTTCGAGAAGCTCCCGTAGACGGTGTCCCGGACGGCGAGCGTATAGGTTCCCCGTCCTCCGGGCTGGGGGGCGTTCCAGCCCGATCGCCAGGAGCGATCCTGCAAGAGAACGGCCCGGGCGCGCTCGAGCGCCCCTTCAGCAAGATAGAACGCCTCGCTCGAGTTTTGTCGCGCGAGCGCGTTTCGCGTCTCCGACTGGCTCATCGCAAAGAAACCGACGCCGGCCGTCATCAGGATCAAGGCGAAGACCATGACGGTGAGGAGGGCGTAGCCGTTCTCCCGCCCGCTCATCCGATGTCGCGCTTGATCGGGCATGGCAAGCCTCCCAAGGCCAATCCTCGCCTGCAAAGTTAGGAACCATCCTGATTCCCCGATACAAACTGTCACGGACCGTTCCTGGTCCCATGCGCGCAGCCTGCTTGTGCGCCACTCGGTCGGTGTGTGCTAGTTGCCGGCAGCTAACTCCCGCCATCGTAGGATCTTGAGCGTTCCCGAGACCCCGGTCGGCCAGCTCGTACTCAGATATGTCGGCAGAACGGGGATGAAACCCGCGCTATATGTGATGTCGGGTCCGCCGCTGCTATGGAAGTCCCCGAGACAGATGATGCTGCCAACGAGCTCGAAATTCGCATTGATTCCGACGACATCGTTCGTGATGTAAACCAAGGCCGGGAAAGCCGTCGTCCCGAGCTGGACGTGGCTGCTTCCCTGCTTCTCCATGTCGTAGGCGATCATCGCGATCCCGTTTCGGGGCTCGAAGATGATCTTCTTCACCTCGACGACGGCCCCGCGCCAGTTGCCCGCCACGGTGCGCAGCGAATCGGGCGACAGAGGCCCGACATAGCGCGCGTTGATCACGGTCGCCCGGATCGTCGAGTTCGCGGCATCGAAGCTGAGCTTGCTCACGCCAAGAACTCCGGGAGGATCAACGACGGGCTCCTCCCCGAAGTTCACGACGACGCTCGTGTCTCCGGCGTTTTTCTTGAACACCCCGATTGTCTCGTGGAAGTAGTTGGTCACGTCGGCCGCTGAGTTGAAATCGAACGTGAAGGTCTTCGTCCCCGAGTTGTAGGTCGTGACGTCAGTCATCCCTCCGGGCGGAGTCACGTCTACCAAACTCGTGCCATTCCAGTAGTAGATCTTCGCCTGCCAGGTCGGGCCGATCTTGTTGCCCTTCACATAGTAGTAGGTCGCCCCCGGGAAGTGGGCCGGGTCGGTGAAGATCGGGGGGGGAATGATGGTGAACTCCGTCGTGACCACCGCGCCGCAGGTGATGTGAGAGCCGTCCTCCGGTTCATTCGGCGGGTTCAGATGCACGGTTCCCGAGACGCAGAGGTTCCCGCCAATGTCCGCGTCGCCCATGATCAGGATGCTCAAACCCGGCGCGGTCGGCGGAACGTCCGCGAAGACCTCGATCCGGCGATTCGTATTCTCGACATGCCCGGTCGCCACCAAACGGACGACGCTGCTGTAACCCGTGAAGGTCGTGTCGCGGACGGTCAAGTCGTATGTCCCATCCGGCGTCGCGACGCCCGTCCACCCGGAGCGCCAGGAACGATCCTCCAGGAACTTGGCCCGTGTCCGCTCGATCGCGCCGTCGGCCATGTAGAACGCCTTGCTGGAGTTCTGGCGGCCGTTCGCGTTCCGGGTCTCGGACGCGGCCATCGCGAAGAATGTGAGCCCCACAATAATCAAAAGGAGCGAGAAGATCATCACGGTCGGCAGAGCGAAGCCGCCCGACCTGCGGCGGATGGTGCGCGACGTCCTGTGCTTCATCTCACGATCCCTCCTAGAAGGTGAAGAACCGGTTGCGGACGGTCGCCCGCGTCGTCGCGGCCACAAGGGCGTCGGTTTTGCTCTTGAGCTCCAGATCGAACGTCAAGCTCGTCGTGTCGGCATTGGGCGTGACGATGAACCGGGTGCAGGGCCGGTCCACCAGATTTGCGCCGTCCTGTTGCAATCTCCCCACCCCGCTCACCATGACCCGGCGGTAGGTATGGAGTAGGGCGCCCGTCTCGTCGTAGGCGCGAAACTCATCGTTGACCCCGCTGTGGGAGATGACCTCCAGGGTCCGGGCCCCATGCACCCCCCGCGACATCCACTCGAGCGCCTCGGTCACGTTGGCCTGCAGAACCGTCTTGTCGCGGCCCCACTCCCAGGCCTTCTGGTTCGAAGTCACGATCCTCCCCAAGGCGAAGACGACGATCAGCGCGAGCGAGAGTCCGATCATCATCTCGAGGAGGGTGAATCCCTTTCTCCCATCGTCGCGTCTCATGGCATCCCCCGGGCGAGAACGGTCGAGGTCACCAACGACCGCGTCACCGTGCTCGCCCCTACCTTCTCCGGCCATTGGACCGTGAGGGCGATCGTTGTCGCATTCGGCTGCGCGGCTTGAAACGCCATGTCGGCGGCGATCGTGTGGGTAACCTGGTACGTCTTGTTCTCGACGACGAAGTTCGCCGTCGCTCCGCTCAGGCCGGGCAGCGCGTCATAGGTGTAGTCGCGCCGGATCCCGTCCAGGCGGTTCTGCGCGACCGCGGTCGCCTTTCGGCGGTTTTCCTCGTAGTCGATCTGGGTCCGTCCGCGGACGTAGTACTGGGTGATTCCATAAAAGACGATGAGGAGCAGAAAGGACGCGATCAGAACCTCGAGAAGGGAGAATCCCTCCTCGGCCTTCCGCCGCCGGCACTTTCGCAATCTCCCGAAGCTCATCTTCATCCTCCAGCGATCCGTCCTGCCCGATGGATCATTCCCGCCGCGGCGCGCCGCCCGAGAACTACTTGCGGCCGACCACCGCGTTCGCCCCCGCTGCGGCCACGTTCGGAACCGTGACGGAGACGGTAAGGCCCGCCGCTTCGGAGCCGGCAGCACGTCGGGTGGGGACCGATCTACCAGCCGGTCCCCACCCGGACGCTTGCCTTCTCTACAAGCCCGTCACAACGGGAGCGTTTCCGTTCGAGTTGATGTTCGGGATCGTGACGGCGACCGTCACGCCGGCCATCTTGTTTCCCGCGATACCGGTCGCGGTGAGTGTGAACGCGGTCGTGGTCGCAACCGCCCCGCCACCGGCCGTGATCGCGTAGCTGAAGCACTGCGTCGAGGTCAGGTCAACCACCCCTCCGGCAGCGCTCGGCCAAACCGGAGCACCGCTGGCGTTCGTGTTCTCGATGGCCCACGACTTCGCGCCGGTCACAATGTCGCCGATCTTGCCGGTAGCCTCGGTGAGCCGGGCGTTCTTGATGTACTTCCCGTAGATCGGGATCGCGATCGACGCCAAGACGCCGACGATCACGACGACAACCATGAGCTCGATCATCGTGAATCCACGACGGTTCTTCTTCTGCAACGACCTCATCTGGAATCCTCCCTTGCAATCCCTTGCGGTATACCATGCCCATCCACCCGCCGAGGCACGATCCCCGTCCGATCCAGCCAGCGCCGTCGGCGCGCCCCTTCCCCAAACACCCGAAGGGTCTCACTCTGTTCTTGTTTACGGCCTCCGAGCGAAGATCCCGGGAGGTCGGCCCCCCCGGAACTCACGCCCGCGCGTCCTTACAGCCCTGTCACCACCGGCGCGTTCCCGTTCGAGTTGATGTTGGGGACAGTGATGACGACGGTGACACCCGCCATCCTCTGGCCTGCGATACCGGTCGAGGTGATGCCGAGCGCCGTCGTGTTGGCGTTCGAACCACCGCCGGCCGTGATCGCGTAGGTGAAGTACTGGGTCGCGCTGAGATCGACGATCCCGCCGGCGCCCGCCGGCCAGATCGGGTTCCCGCTCGCGTCCTGGTTGTCCTGCGCCCAGGCCTTCGCGGCGGTGATGACCTCGCCGATCCGGCCCGTCGCCTCGGTGAGCCGGGCGTTCTTGATGTACTTCCCGTAGATCGGGATCGCGATCG
>CAZNRY010000164.1:0-8976 GCA_964575675.1 uncultured bacterium | reverse complement strand
CGGACCTCGCGGCGCGCGGGCTCGCTTCTCAGCCGAAGTCAAACTCGTCTAGCCCCGGACGACTCGGAAATAGCGCCTCTTCCCGAGGCGAATAAGTGTCTCGGGTCTTCCATCCCACGCGGCGGCCTGGTCGGAGACGGCCTCTTGCTCGACATAGAACCCGCCCTGTTGGATCAACCGGCGGACCTCGCTCTTGCTCGCGGAAAGCTTGAGCGTTACGAGCAGGTCCGCCCAGGACGTCCCCGGGGCCAGCCCCGCAGGGACACGCGCCACTTCCACGTCTTCCGGGGCGGACTTCTCCTGGATCACCTGCCGGAAGTGGGCAGCCGCCCGGCCGGCGGCTTCCGCCCCGTGATAGAGGGCCACGATGTGCGCGGCGAGGTCCTTCTTCACGTCCATCGGGTTCTCGCTCTTCGTCGCGAGCCTCTTCTTGGCGGCACGGATGTCCGCTGCGGGGAAGGCCGTTGCCAGGTCGAAGTAGTTGCCGATGAACTCGTCGGCGATCCGCATCGTCTTGCCGAAGATCTCCTCGGGCGCGTCATTGATGTGAATCGTGTTGCCGTAGGACTTCGACATTTTCCGGCCATCGGTCCCCATCAAGAGCGGTAGGGTCAGCATGACGTGCGGCTTCTCGCCGAAGTGCTCCTGGACCCAGCGTCCGGCGAGGAGATTGAAGTGCTGGTCGTACCCGCCGACCTGAAGGTCGCAATGGAGCGCGTACGCATCGTAACCCTGCATCAGGCTGTACAGCGTTTCGTGCAAGCGGAGGGACTCGCCTCGATCGAGGCGGTCGCGGAAATCCCGCCGGCTCACGATCCACTTGAGGGAGAAGATCGACGCGAGATCGACAATCTCAGCGAAGGTGAGCTTCGAGAGCCACTCTCCGTTGTGTCGCACCTCGGTGAGTGCCGGGTCGAGCAGGCGGAACGCCTGCTGTGCGTACGTCTGGCCCATCTCGAGCACCTGCTCGTGACGGAGGCGCTGGCGCTCGCCGGATTGGCCGGATGGATCCCCGATCGTCGCCGTGTAGTCGCCGATCAAAAAGACGACCTGGTGGCCGAGCTCCTGGAACTGACGGAGCTTCTGGATGGGGACGAAGTGGCCGAGATGGAGGTTCGTCGACGTCGGATCAACGCCGAGGTATACGCGGAGCGGCCGGTTCTCCTTCAACCGCTCGGTCAGCTCGGCGGTCATCTGCTCCCGAAGAGATCGCCCCTCGACCCGCCCCATTGCGGTCGAATCCGTCGAATCGGACGTTCCTTCGACCTCATCCGCGAACTGCGTTCCGAACAGGAGGATCTCGATCTGTTCGGCGACCGGTTTCATAATTCCTCTCCCTTCGGTCCGGGTCGATTCCGCACGAAAAGCGCGGCCTGCGCGGAGGCGAGCCCCTGGAGCATGAGCATTGCTTCGTTTGATCTGTTCCTGAGTATCGCACGCTGATCGGACGAGGTCAAAGGAGTGACCGCCGGTCGGTCGAACGGTTCCTCCGGATCGGCGCTCGCTCGGGGAGTTCGAGCATCCTGGCTCGCGCCTGCGGCGGGCCCGCGCGCCTGGCGAGTCATTCGCCGCGGGTCGGTCGAACGGTTCCTCCGGATCGGCGCTCGCTCGGGGAGTTCGAGCACCCTGGCTCGCGCCTGCGACGGGCCCGCGCGCCTGGCGAGTCATTCGGCGGCCGCCTTCGCTCGGCGCATAGCGCAGCTCGCTGCGGCGATCCGCCTGCATGATCGCCCAGGCGCGCTCATGGGCGCTTCACCGCGCCACGCTTGCCCGACCGCGGCGCTACCCTTGCCCCGCCTCTGGACCGGCCGTATCCTTTGATGCACGGGTTGCAGCAGGCGTTGGACGCACTCTTACCGGGACGGGCGATCGATGGATCAAGCGCGATCACAAAGCAGGATCGGCGCGGTCGGCTTGACGCTGGCGACCTGGGGAGCATTCGCCTTCGCCGCGACATCGAGCATCTCGATCGTCGCCTACGAAGCGGCCTTCGGTATCGCGGTGATCGGACTTGTGGTTGCATTCGCGTCGCGCAGCCTATCCTATCGAAGGACCGTCTGCGATCTGCCACTCCTGGCGCTCGTTGCCGCCGATCTCCTCGCCTGCGTGTTCTCGGTCCATCCGCTCCACAGCCTGCGGAGCATGCGCGGCGAGTGGATCCTCCTGTTCTACCCGGTGTTCGTGCAGGCATTCAGGGACGCCCGCGCGGTCCGGCGAGCGCTCACGGTGCTCCTGATTTCCTCGTCGCTCGTCGCCCTCTATGCGATCGAGCAGATGTTCGTTGGACGCGATCTGTGGCGCGGGCGCGCGCTCGAGCCGATCGGGAACCTATACATCGCGACGGGGCTCTTCGGACACCACTTGAGCTACGGGGGACACGTTCTCATCACGGGGACGATTGCGTTCGTCCTTGGGATGTCTTCTAGGCGGCCGCGGGAGCGAATCCTGCTCGCTATTCTTGCGGCCGTTCAGTTCGGAGGCATTGTCGCGAGCTTCGCCCGCACCGCTTGGGCGGGGTATCTTGCCGCCGTCGCGGGGGTCGCCGCATCGACGAAGGGGATCGCGCGCCGTGCGGCGCTGGCGGCAGCGGCCGCGGCGGTGGTCGTCGCGGCCTTGATTCCGGCTGTCAGGGCGCGGCTCGGAACGCTCGGCGATTTCGGCGACGATCCCCGCATCCGGCTGTGGATGACCTCGCTCGAGATCTGGAAGCACCATCCGATCTTCGGATCTGGAATGGCGAGCTTCAGGTCGCAGTTTCCGCTCTACAGGGTCCCCGGTGAGTATCTATCGACCGCGCATCCCCACAACGACATCTTGAACATCATGGTGAACTCGGGCCTGATCGGTCTCGCGGCGTTCACATTCATCTGGATCCGGTTCTTCCGCCACGTCGCGCGGGCGCGGGCGATTCTGCCGGCATCCGATCCGCGGCGAGCGGTTCTCCTCGCCGGGGCGCTGGCGGTCGTCGGGGTTCTCGTGGGCGGCATTGGCCAATGCTTTTTGACGAACGAGAAGGTCGCGTCGTTGTTCTGGTTCGTGGTCGCGGCGACGGTCGCGGTCGCGCACGAGGCGAGGACGGAGAGATGCAGGACGGAGCCGGGGACGCCGCGCCGCGCGGCCGGGTCCGTGCCAGGCGGGGGACGCGATGCGGTCTCTTGAGCGCGGGGTCAAGCGCGGGCTGATCCGCCTGGCGCCGGCGCTTTTCCCGTCGCGCCGGGGAGCGAGACCGCTCCGGCGGGTTCTGCTCGTCCGGATCGACGATCGCCTGGGCAATCTCGTCCTGCTGACCCCGGCGATCGAATGGCTGAAGGCCCGCAGGCCCGAGCTTGAGATCGATCTGCTCCTGAGCCGCGCATTTGCTGCGATTTTCGATGCCGATGGCCGTATCGCTCGCCGTTTAATCGTCGACAAGGGGCGCCAGAAGACGTTCTTCCCGCTGTTTTTCCGCGATCTGTGCCGGGCGGGGATGGTGGACTACGACGCCGTGATCGAGTGCAGCAACCGCGATACGTTCTCCTTCAGCAGCGCTCTGTACGCGTGCGCGAGTCGTTCTCCCAGGAGGATAGGGTTCGCGAGGGAGCTGTCGCGGCACTACCTGAATGACGAGGTGCGTTCATTCGACGGGGAGCTTCACGCGGCCCGCGATCCGGCAATTCTCGCGGCGCACCTGATCGGCGAGACGCCGCCCCCGCTCAGCGACCTGCGGTTGTCGGTCCACCTCCCTCCGGTCCGTCCGGCATGGGGTGACACGCTGAGACGCATGGCAAGCACCGCATCGGGAGATATCGTCGGTCTATTTGTCGGCGGTAGAGGGGCAAAGCGCTGGCCGCTCGCGCGATTCGGCGGATTGTGCGAGAGCCTCCTTCGGGCCGGGCGGGTCCCGTGGATATTCAGCGGGCCCCGGGAACCGGAGGCCGAGACGATCTTCGGACCGATGCGCGAGCGCGGGCTCGTGATCATGCCGCGCGTCGAGATCGTCGACGTCGCGCACGCCTTCCGGTTCTGTCGCGCAGTTGTGGCCGCCGACAGTGGGCCGATGCACCTGGCGTCGGCGGTCGGCGCCCCGACCCTCGGGATCTTCCTCAGCTCCGATGCCAATCGGTATCGGCCGTTCGGTCCGAAGGATCGATCGATCGATGCGCGTGGGAGCGAGCTTGCGGCGGAGCGAGTCGTGCGCGAGCTGGAGGAGATGCTGAGGTAGCCGGTCGGCCGGACGGTTCCTCCGGACCGGCGCTCGCTCGAGGAAGTCCGAGCATCCTGGCTCGCGCCTGCGGCCCGCTTCGCGCGTCGAGCGACGGAGTTTCTCGCGGGCCGCATCCGCGCGGCGGGCAGCTCCTGCGGAACCATCCGGCCCGACCGGCGCTTCGGACTCGCCTCGCGCGACTTGCATCTACGGCCATCTGGCGCCGTTTCGCGACGAACGGTGGTGAGAAATGCGGGCTAGGGGGGTGTAACCTTCTCTCCCAACCACCCCTCCAACTCCCCCACCATCCCCCCGACCGAGAACTCCGCGATGATCCTCGCCCTCGCCCTTCCGCCAATCCTTCCCCGCGCCTCCGGATCCCGAAGGAGCTCGACCGCCCGCGCCGCCATGCCGGCGACATCCCCCTCCGGCACGACGATCCCGGTCTCCTCGTTGGGTATCAGTTCGCGCACGCCCCCCACGTCGAACGCGACGACCGCCCGAGCCGCCAGCATCGCCTCCATGACCACATTCGGAAGGCCTTCGCTTCGCGACGTGAGGAGAACGACGTCGCAGACCGAGTAGAGCGGCATCGGTTCGCGCTGGAAGCCCATGAACAGGACCTTTTCCGCGATTCCCAACTCCGCGGCAAGCCTCCGGAGATCCGCCTCGAGCGGTCCCTCACCCACGACGATAAAGACCGTCTCCGAAACCTCGACCGCCACGCGTTTGGCCGTCTCGAGGAACAGGTGGTGCTGCTTCTGGCCAACGAGGCGCCCGAAGATGCCGATGATCGGACGCCCAAACGGTATCTTGTGCTTCGCGACCACGGCGGGCCCGGGGAACTCGACGATCTGATCGACGTCGATCCCGTTGTGGATCACCTTGATGAAGTCCTCCGGGAACCAGCCGTACGAGAGGTACCGCCGTTTGATCGCTTCCGCGTTCGTGAGGATCCCCTTCGCGAAGGCCGTGTAGGTCAGGCGGTAGCGCCAGTTGTTCTGGATGAGGGGTAGGCCGTTGCGGGCCACGATGCGCGGCCCGCCCCCGCAGGCGGCGAGACCAGCGAGGCGGACGTCCTTGTTGAAGTTCGCGATCACGACGTCGGTCTTCCGTTCCCGGTAGATCCGCCGCAGGCGGAGGATGTTGCGGAGTCCGAAATCGCTGCCGATCCGTAGCGGGGCGACGGCGATGCGCCGTTCGTGGCATCGCGAAAGGAAGAGCGAACCCTTCCGGCCGCAAATCGTGATCTCGTGTCCCCGCCCCCGCAGTCCCTCCGCGGCGGTGAGCATCCACTTCTCGCCCCCGCCCCAGACGAGGGGGGCGATGCTGTTCATGAAGAGGATGTTCATCGAGACGCGCTCGGCCGCGAGAACGCCCCGGCAACGTGCGGAGCGGGGCACCCATTGCGAGACAGTGCGCTCATCGCCCGACCTCCCCCGCCTACTCGCTCCCCAGCAACTGCAGCTCGTAGAACTGCCGGTACTTGGCGCAGCGGCCGAGAAGGACCAGGTGCGTTCCCTCGTCGATGATTCTCCCGGCATCGAGGACGACGATCTTGTCGGCGTGGATCACGGACGACAGGCGGTGGGCGATGATCAGCACCGTGCGGTCCTTCATCAGCTTCTCGATCGCCTCCTGGATCTGGCTCTCGGACTCGGAGTCGAGGGACGATGTCGCCTCGTCGAAGATCAGGATCGGCGGGTTCTTGAAGAAGGCGCGGGCGATCGAGAGTCTCTGTCGCTCTCCGCCGGACAGGCGCATCCCGCGTTCGCCGATCATGGTGTCGTATCCGTCGGGAAGACGCATGATGAAATCGTGGGCATTGGCAAGACGGCCCGCGCGCTCGAGGTCCGTAATGGAGTGCCCCGTCTCGCCGCATGCTATATTGCTCGCGACGGTATCGTTGAACAAGAACACGTCCTGACTCACGATTCCCATCAGCCCGCGCAGGTCACGGAGTCTCAGGTCGCGCACGTCGACGCCGTCAATCTTCACATTTCCCGCCGAAACTTCGTAGAAGCGGGGCAGGAGGTTCACGAGACTGGTCTTTCCCGCGCCGCTGCTCCCGACGAGGGCGACCCTCTGGTTCTTCTCGATCCCCAGGTCGACTCCCTCGAGAACGAGCCCGCTATCGTCCGAGTAACGGAACGAAACGCTCTCGTAGAGAATATCGCGCTCGAATCGAACCTTGGCGACCGCAGCCGGCGTGTCCGCGATTCCCGCCGGGGTATCGATGATCTCGAACACGCGCACCCCCGACGCGAGCGCGATCTGAACGTTGTTGTTCAGCTCGGCCAAGCTCTTGATCGGAGCCATCACCGAGAAGAGGATCACGATGAATCGGATGAAATCCTCGGGATCGATCGAGCGCCCGCTCAGGACCTGATGCCCCCCTACCCAGAGAACGGAGACGAGGATCCCGACCCCGATCGTCTCCGAAAGCGGGGATGAGAGGCGGTTCATCCTGACCTGCCTCAGGACCGCGCGGAAGTGCTCGCCGACGCGCCCGGAGAACTTGCCCGCCGCGAACTCCTCCATCGTGAACGCCTTGATCACCTTGATGCCCGAGAGGCTCTCCTGCAGCGTCGAGGTCATCTCGGCGATCCGCTCCTGCACGCGGCGGCTCTTCCGCTTCAGGCTTTGCCCGATCCGTTGGATCAGGAGTCCGCTCACGGGGATCACGACAAGGGCCAGCAGCGTGAGCCGCCAACTGATGCTGAAGAGCAGGATCACGAAGACGATGATCACGATCGGATCGCGGATCACCTTCGTGAAGCTCCGGTTGAGGGCGACGTTCAGGGAGTTGACGTCGTTGATGACGCGCGACATCAGGCTCCCCGTCTGGTTTTTCGAGAAGAACCCTAGAGGGAGTCCCAGCATGTGATCGTGGATCTGTTCGCGAAGGTCCTTGATCACCCTCTGCTCGACGTAACTGACCGTGTACGCCTCGGCGAAAGAGAAGAAGTTCTTCAGAAGAAAGGCGAGAAAAATCAGGATGCAGAGGAGCTTGAGGACCTCGATGGGATCTCCCCGGAGGATCAGGCTGTCGGTCGTCTCCTTCATCCATGCGTTGAGGTGCTGGATGCTGAACCCCGTGCGGATGGGCGTCGCACTCGAAGACACGCCGGGCGTGGACACGGCTTCGGGGTGCTGCGCGGCCGGATCGTAGGCGGTTTGGGCGGGCTCGGTCACGACGACGGCGGGCTTGGATTGGGCCGGAAGCGTGGCCGTGGTCGTGTGGGTTGTTGATCCCTTGAAGAGCGTGTTGATGAATGGCGCGACCATCCAGATCGAGAGGGCGTTGAAGGCGACGAAGAGGAGGTTGAACACGAGGATCAGAACGATCGACCGCGTGTAGGGGCGGAGGTAGGAGAGGATGCGAAGGTAGAGCCTGAGACCCTCTCTTGCAGGCGCTTCGGGCATCGGTTTCGTCTCGCCGCTCCCCGCTACCCCTTGATCACGCCGATCGGCCTCAACCTGGCCACCTTCCGGCTCACTCCCGCGCGGTCCATCACGTCGACGACATCCGCCACATTCTTGTATGCGCCCCGCATCTCCTCGGAAAGCGTTCCGCGTCCCTTCGCCATCACGGTGATCCCCTCCTTCGAGAGCTCGCTCACGAGGTCGCGGTTGCCGAACTTCGCGCGTGCGGCGGTGCGGCTCAAGACCCGTCCCGCCCCGTGGCAGGTGCTCCCGAACGTCTCGGTCAGGGAGCGCTTCGTCCCGACACAGAGATAGCTCTCGCTCCCCATATCCCCTGGGACGATGACCGGCTGCCCGTACGGCCAGTCGTCCTTCTGCCCCCGCGGCAGATGGGCCCGGGTCGCCCCCTTCCGATGGACGCAGAGACGGCGGACCGAGCCTCCGACCTCGTGCTCCTCGAGTTTCGCGACGTTATGGCAGACATCGTACAGCAGGCGGAGGCCGACGTCGCGCGGGGAAGCCTCCATCCCCTCGACGAGAGATTTCTCGGCGAGATGCTGGATCGTCTGGCGGTTTGCCCAGGCGAAGTTCGCCGCGCAGGCCATCGCCGCAAGGTAGGATCGTCCTTCGTCGGAGTTGACCGGCGCGCACGCGAGCTGGCGGTCCGGAAGTTGGATTCCGTACTTCTGCATCGCCCGGCCGAGCACCTTCAGATAGTCGTCGCAGATCTGGTAGCCGAATCCGCGCGAGCCGGTGTGGATCATGACGGCGACCTGTCCCACCTCGACCCCGAAGGCCCGCGCCGCCTCGGGATGGAAGATGGAATCGACCACGTCGATCTCGGTGAAGTGGTTCCCGGAGCCCAATGTCCCGACCTGCTCAAGCCCCCGCTCGCGCGCGCGGGCGCTCACCTTTGACGGGTCGGCGCCGGGGATGCACCCGCCGTCCTCGATGTTGTCCATGTGGCTTTTCTGCCCGTAGCCGCGCTCGATCGCCCAGCGCGCGCCCCGCGTCATCACCTGCTCGAGTTCCTTCACCGAGACGCGCGGGATCGCACCCTCCGAGCCGACGCCGCAGGGGATGTTCGAAAAGAGGCGGGCGACGATCTTCTCGATCCGGGGACGAACTTCCTCGACCGTCAAGCGCGTGAGACAGAGGCGGACGCCGCAGTTGATGTCGTAGCCGACGCCGCCGGGCGAGATCACGCCGCCCTCCGCCGGGTCGGTCGCGCACACCCCGCCGATGCAGAAGCCGTAGCCCCAGTGAATGTCGGGCATGGCGAAGCTGGCGACCTGGATGCCGGGCAACGTGGCCACGTTCGCGACCCGCCCGGGCCCCTGGTCCTTGCCGATCGCCCCCCGCCGCCC
>CAZNRY010000163.1:0-9059 GCA_964575675.1 uncultured bacterium | reverse complement strand
CATGCGCATCCCTCCCTATACGTGCCGAATCCTGAATGCGGCGATACGCTACAAGAGGTTCGATGAAAGTGGAACTCCGGGAACCCAGCACACATGCCGATTGTTTTCTTGACGGATAGGTCGCCAGAACCGCATAATCAGAGGTCCAGAATCCAGTTGGGGGAGCGACATGCCTGATATCTCCTTGAGTCTTAGGGTCTTGGGCTACCTTGATGAGGATGGCCTGTGGGCCGCCCACTGTCTGGAGACTGACTTGGTCGGATTCGGCTCTTCCTTTGAGAAGGCACTCGATGATCTCAACGACCTCACGGTCTTGCAGGTTGGATTCGCGGTTTTCAAGAAGCAGCCCAGCCTATTGGACCACCCTGCTCCAAGCTGGGTGATCGAGACCTACAGCAACGTCCTCCTAGCAACTCTCCGCAATTATCCGCAGGCTCCGAAAGAGCCGAGACATGCGATCGGCAACATCAACATGCCAAAGTCACCCAAGAAGCCGAGCAACTTCATTTTGGCCGGTGCCTAAGCCGAAGAAGTTTCGCGAAGTTGCCCAGAGGCTTCGCGAACATGATCCCCGATTCGAGTTCCGCCAAAACCGCGGCAAGGGCAGTGAGCGAATGATCTATCACCCTGACATAGGTGGAAGATCGGAGAGCATCCCATTGAAGTGCCACGGCGAGGGCACAGAGATCTATTCCGGCGTGCTCAGATCCATCATTCGGAGATTCAATCTCCCCGCGGACATCTTCGATTGATGGCTGAGCGGATCTCAGCGCTCAGCCTCTATCGCTGGTGATGCTGCCGTAGACCGCGAAAGCGGGTGACACAAACCTCTGGAACGGCCCTCAGCACCGCTGACCCGGCCGGTGGCTGACGATGAAGGCGGCCGAGATACTTGGGAGAATCTCCGAGGTCGAACAGAAGATCGTCGGCATGACTCAGGGGAAGGAGGTGCCTGTCGCCGAGATTCTAAGGTGCGGGCCGGGGCTCCGTCTCGTCTGATCGGGTTCGGATAGGGCGCATGGCGACTCGAGATCTGTCGTGCAGTCGGCCAAGAAGTGAACTAGGCCGTTTCCCTACGGAGCGGGTGAAGGGTCTCATCTCCCAGGGACTCTGCGGCGAACGCGAAGACGGCTCGTAGAGACTCCGGCGTGAGATCCGGGTAGTTCTCGATGATCTGTTGCGTCGTCCAGCGGAAGGCAAAGAGCCCAAGGATGAAGTCGACAGCGAGCCGGGTGCCCCGGGCGACGGGCTTACCACCCAAGACGGCCGGGTCCGTCGTGATGTACTGACGCCAGTCCATGTGACCTCCCCAAACGACTTCGTAAGGCGATGACCGACGACCACTGTGCATACGAGCATAGCACTTGCCTGGGATTCCCGATCGGCGTTCAGGCTCAGAAAGATCAGCAGAATCTGGCGCCAAGATCATTGGCGCCCCCCTCACCCTGTGGTAACGGCTGTCGCATCCCCCTGCTACAGATCTCCGAGGCGGCGACGATCCGACGGGTCGTCGGGCTCTCGACGGGGACAGGGGTTTGCCCGTTTCCGACCCTCCCCGGGCGGCCCCGGACCCCTGTCGATCGCTCGTATCCTCCGGGGCTTGAACAAATTCCGGAGGCAGGCTATCTTGACGACCGCGTCATTCATTGCCTCGTCATGGACCGATCTGGCAGAACGTGGACGGTGAATCGTCGGGACGTTGAGCCTGTTACCTGAGCAGGAGCCCACCGCCCTGCCGCGGGGGGCCCGAGAGGACCGGATGACTCACCACACGCCGTATGACGCCGCGCTACTCATGTACTCGCGCGAGCACGATCGCTGGCACCAGTGGGCGCTCTTCTTCTTCGGTGCGATCATCTCTGTCTTTGTCGTCGCGGATCGAATCGCGCTGCCTCTGTTCGTGCCATCATTGTTCGCGTTCCTGGTGAGCCTGATGTGGGTCGGGGCAGCCTCGAACATCCGCGCCACGACGGAAGCCTGGCGCGAAACGCTGCTCGAACTAGAGACGACCCCGGCGCCTGCCATCGGGGCCTTCCACCTCTTTCTCGATCGGCTCGAGGACTTCGATCGCAGCGCGGATCTTGCGGCGTTCCTGATAGTCGCTGGGCTCGACATCGCCGGAGTGTTGCCACCCGAGCTGCCGCGGTAGGGGATTGGGCGCCCGTTTCCCGGGAGCTTGATTGCGTCCCCAAAAACCCCATTGAACCCCCGCCCCGACCGCGCTAAGCTCATTGCGCTGTATGTTCTTATGGCTCTGTACGTAACGTGACCCGGTGATTTGCGAACCTGCGAGGGTGGCCATGAGGATGTTCCAAGTTGCCCGCTGTGCTGCCGGCCCACCGTCGAATCTCGGAGGGTGCGACAACGCATGACGCACCCCTCCTGTATCAATGGTCTTTTGGGACTGCCCGGACCGTGATGGCCGCATCTGACTTGATTCTCGTGCTGTCGCCGAGAGCCGGTCCCGGAGGACGAGTCTGACATGCCGGAACTAGAAGCCATAACCTGCCCCGACTGCGGCCGGTCGACCGGCCCGGTGGACTACGCGCCGGACCAGCGCGGTGGACCACCGCCCGCGCAGAGCTACGCCACCTGTCTCCGGAAGTGCCTCTCTTGCGATGTTGGTTTCTCCAACACGCGGGACCCGAGTGCCGTCGTGAGAATCCACCGCGATTCTCTACGCAACATTCCGGAACAGGTCCGGGATGGCGCCATGGAAACGCTGGCCGCCGCGCTCAACATCCGGAACCGCGAGAACAAGCGGGAGAAGTTCGCGTTCGAGACCTCGGAGGACGCGGTCACGTGGACGGTGTTCCGGTACTTGCAGTCGACCGGGACCCTAGGCGGCGTCCTGAGGGAGTGCGTGCCGGATCTCGGAAATGCTGTGCCGCAGGAGCCCGCTCTTCTCCTCTGGGGCGTGCCCGTCTCGGCAGGGGACGTCCAGGCCGGGGCCGTCCGGGAGCGACTCGAGGAGATCCTGCCGCGCATTGGTGAGAATCCGGAATCGATGTCGGACCCCGATGTCATCCTCGATTGTGGCGGCGCCGGGATCGTCTTCATCGAGGTCAAGTACCGGAGCTTGAACGACAACAAGGACGCCAGCTATGGCGGCTGGTCCAGGTACCTCGACACGGATGCCTTTGCCGATCCCCTGAGTCTCTGCAGCAGCGGCCATTACGAACTCGCGCGCAACTGGCGCATCGGCTGGGATCTGGCGGTGGAGCGGCCGTTCACGCTCGTGAACCTCGGGCCGCCGATTCTCTTCGAGGGTCCCGAGGGCAAGCGGCTGGCGGAGTTCGAGAGGCGCCTGGAACGAAGTGAGAACCGGCGATTCAGGCAGCTCACGTGGTCGCGGTTGCTAGAGGCGATTCCGGGGCAGGAGGAGTGGTTCGGGGAGTACGTGGCGAGGCGGGGGTTGCATCAGGCCACCCCTGGTTCAGAATCAGCTGACTGCGCACGAGATTGGCGAGGCGCCGCCAGCGAGACCCGTGTGGCACGGACATTGAGGTAAGAGCAGGAGACGAGCTGATGGCCGTCCGCGTCGCCCGAGCGGAGGCTAGTAGACTCACGCTGCAGTGCGTGAACACAGGACAGACAAAGGAGGAATCCCATGGCCAAGCACATCAAAGCACCAAGAGAGCTTGAAGCAACGATCCTCGATGACGACGATCAGGTCTACGGGCGCATCAAAGTGTCGGCAGGTCGCATTCAGTGGGTTCGTGGTGGAGGCAGGAAGTGGCACACGGCTTCGCTGGCCAAGTTCGTCACATGGATTGAGCACAAGAAGAAGCCAATAATGCCCATACTCCCACCTCTGTAGATTCCGATTGCACGCGTTCACCGTCATGATCTTGACGGGCGCTTCTCTACCGCCGGGGCCCAGACACCCCGCGCGGCGGCTTTCGCTCTCCTCCACCCCTACGTCAATCTGTGACGCACCCCCCTGGTATTGATCTCCCTGGTGGCGGGGAATCGACACTCCGTCGCGATTTCGACGGGGACCGGGGTTCGCCCGAATCTGACCCTCCCTAGGGTGACCCCGGGCCCCGGTCGATCCCCGCGTATCTTCCCGTCCTTGACCAAGTTCCGGGGGCGGGCTATCATGACGACCGCGTCGATCCTCGCCCAGTTAGGGACCGATCGGGTCAAGTGCGAACGGTGAATCGTCGAAATGACGACGGGTGCAAATGACGCAAGACGTTTCCGCCAATCCTCCCCGGACGGGGATGCTTGCCACGGTGCGCAACCGCCGCGCCCTCATAACTTCCGTTGAGCCTTTTGACGCCGGCATCGATGGCCGCCTGCACCTCGTTACGCTCGAGTACACCGAGGCCGACGGTCCTCCCGAAGACCGCCTGATCTGGGAACGCGAGCCGGGCACGCGCCTGCTCGAAGCGACCGCTCTCCCTGACCCCTCTCGTGATCCAGCGATGCCTGCGGACCAGTACGACGCCCTTATCCGCGCCGCGCGATGGACTGCGCTCACTCCGTTCGTCGATCCCGATGGCTCGGCAGGCCCACTCGGACGCCTACCGATCGCTTCGCCGTTTCACGGCGCGCTCCAGGTCGAGGATTTCCAGCTCGTCCCGCTGCTTCACGCTTTGCGGATGCCGCGGATCGCGCTTCTGCTCGCCGACGACGTGGGGCTCGGGAAGACGATCGAGGCAGGGCTGATCCTCTCCGAGCTGATCCTCCGCCGCCGCGCGCGCCGCGTGCTCATCGCCTGTCCGGCCTCGCTCCGGTACCAGTGGAAGCAGGAGATGCGCGAGAAGTTCTCGCTCACCTTCGACATCGTCGATCGCGACGAGACGCACGCCCTCCGTAAAAGGATCGGTCTCGACGCGAATCCCTGGCGAACCTACTCGCGAGTCATCACCTCGTATCACTATCTGAAGCAGCCCGACGTCCTGGAGCAGTTCCGCTCGGCCTGCCGGGTGCCGGGAGGTTCTCCGCATCTGCCCTGGGACCTGATGATCCTGGACGAAGCCCACAACCTGACCCCTGCGGCCTACGGCCAGGACAGCGATCTGTCCCGCATGCTCCGATTCCTCGCGCCCTACTTCGAGCACAAGCTGTTCCTGACCGCGACGCCTCACAACGGCTACACACGGTCGTTCACGGGATTGCTCGAGCGCCTCGATCCGGTCCGCTTCACGCAGAAGAGCGAGCTGACCGATTCTGAGAAACGGCGGGTCGAGCAGGTCGTGATCCGTCGCCTCAAGCGCGACATCAACGCCCGCACCAATCCGCCCCGGTTTTGCAGCCGATCGCTCCAGGCTGTTCCGCTGGCCTTGGGAGTGGAGGAACGGGCGCTCTCCACCTCGCTCCAGGTCTTTCGCGCGAAGATCCGCTCTCTGATCGCTGCCAAGGGCCGCGGCGAGCAGCTCGCCGGTAACTTCGCCGTCGAGATCCTGGGGAAGCGCCTGCTCTCTTCGCCGGTCACCTTTGCCGATTCCTGGCGCCGTTATCGCGACGGGATGAAGGAGGAAGAGGGCGCCGACGCGACCGAGGTGCGCGCGGCGCAGAAGTCAGCCGAGGAAGAGACCGGGGACGATCGCGAGGCGGAGGGGCGCACGGCGCACGCGGCCCGCACGATCGGCGCCTGGATGAAGCCTCTCGCCAAGGATCTCGCGACCGAGATCCTGCAGGTCGAGCGATCCCTCGACGCCCTCGACCTTCTCGACAAGGTTGTCCCAAGCAAGGACGCCCGCTTCGATGCATTGTGCGCCTGGATCGAGACCTATCTCCGTCGCAAAGGAGGCGCCTGGCGCGACGATGAGCGGATCGTCATCTTCACGGAGTACAAGACGACGCTCGACTCACTCGAAGCCCGTCTCCGCCTGCGTTACCCCGAGGCGGGACGCATCCGGATTCTCTACGGGGGATTGGACGATGTGGAGCGCGAGGAGGTCAAGACCGCGTTCAATGACCCCGCCGATTCTGTCCGGATCCTGATCGCGACCGATACGGCATCAGAGGGCTTGAATCTGCAGCAGACGTCGCGATTCCTGCTCCACTACGACGTTCCCTGGAACCCGGCGCGCCTGGAGCAACGAAATGGCCGGCTCGACCGCCACGGTCAGGCGCGCGACGTCGTCATCTATCACTTCGCGACCGATGATGATGCCGATCTCAAGTTTCTCGCCTTTGTCGTGAACAAGGTCAACACGATCCGGGAGGACTTGGGCTCGACAGGGGAGGTCTTCGATGCCGCCTTCCAGCATCGCTTCATCGAGGATGAGGACGCCGAGAGCGTCCGCGTCAATCTGGATGCGAATGTCGAGCGGGCGCGGGGCCGCGCGGCGATCCCCATCTCGACCGAGGTGGAGACCGGAGAGGACGAGATCCGGCGACTCCAGGCCCTGGCCGCCGAGATCGATCTGGATCCGACGACGCTGCGCGACACGCTTCACATCGCCCTGGGTCTCGGAATGGGTTGGCCACGCCTGGAGGGCCCCGACGCACGGGGTCGGATGAAGCTCGTTCATCCTCTTCCGCCGCGCTGGGAGGCGCTGATCGACGACACGCTGCGGGCAAGCGACGGGGACGGGAAGGGTCCCAAGGGACCGTTGCTCGGTCTGACCTTCGATCCGAACCTCTTCATCGACAAGTCGGGCGGTCGCCCGGTCTTTCGCACGCTGCGAGACACGGCCTTGCTGCATCTTGGCCATCCACTTTTCCAGCGGGGCCTCGCGTTCCTTGCCCAGGCGCGCTATCCGGGTGGCAGTGCGGGGATCGACATCTCCCGCTGGACGGTTCGCAGAGGACCGATCCCCGCCGGATGCGATGCGATCCTCATCCTCACCGTTGAAGAACTCGCCGTGAACGAGCTTCGCGAGACCTTCCACCCCTGGGTGCGGTCGATCCGTTTTCCAATCAAGGGGACTTCCCTCGGGGAACCCCTTCCTCACGAGTCGCCCGCACTTTGGAGGGACTCGGAACCGCGTCTGTCGGGCGACGACGACCGTGCCCGCGCGATCTGGGACGAGATCAGCATGGACATCCGCTCTTGGGTTCAGGGAGAGGCTGAGGCGCTGACCCTCAGGCTCAAGCAGGCACTGGAAACCGAGCGCGATGAAGCTCTGAAATCTGAGCGCGAGCGATTCAGGTCGCGGCAGGGCGAGATCTCGCAGCTAATCCAGGACACGGCGCTCGCGCGGCTCGAGAAGGATCTCGCTGAGATGCGCCGCGCGCGGGAGCAACTGAGCCTGCTCGATACGGAACGGAAGCTCGACGAGCTCGCTCAGTCGCAGAAGGAGAAGGAAGAGGAACTCGCGCGGATCCAGACACATTACGAGGAGCTGCGGGAGCAACTCGAGAAGGAACGCAACCGGGTGATCGAGTACTTGATCCCGCAACGGTACGCGATGCGGGGGAGCGCGCAGGTGTTTCCGGTGGGGGTGGAGGTCAGGTTTGCGACTTGAGCTGGTTGGGTGGACTTCATTCCGGAGGGAGAGCGATCAGCCTCCGCTCACGCCCCGCCGCGAAGGCCAGGCAGGCGCGGATGTCTTCGCGGGTCAGGTCTGGGAAATCCTTGAGAATCTCATCTGCCGTCATGCCGGCAGCGAGGCAGTCGAGAACATCAGAGACCGTGATCCGCAGCCCGCGGATGCAAGGTCGACCCCCGCGCTTGCCGGGCTCGAAGGTGATGATGTGCTGGTAGTTCATGGGGTCAAGCTAGGAACGGCGGAAGGACGTGTCAAGGCGTCGGTCGCCGTCGGGGGGAGATGTTCCTGATGGGTGTCAGGCTGTTCAAGGTTGAATCAGAGGGGGCGTTCAAGGAATACATGCCCACGGACTTCGAATTGGAGCATCAGGAGTCGGTGCTGGAGACCTGGCTCGAGAACAATCCGGAGAAGATCCTCGAGGATGGTGCCCTTCTTCTGATTGGCCGCCAGGTCCTCACGAACCTGGGGGGATACATTGATCTTCTCGGGATTGATCGGTCGGGCGACACGGTCGCGATGGAGTTGAAGCGCGGCCGAACCCCCCGGGAAACCCTTGCACAGGTTCTCGAGTACGCATCGTTCGCTGAGATGCTGACAGCGGAGCAACTCAATACGGTCTTCGCCTCATACATGAAGGAGGACGGAACCGACCTCGCTTCGTATCACAACGAGTACTTCGGGCTTGGAACGCAGGATGCTGTTGTATTCAACCAGAACCAGAGGCTTGTCATCGTGGGGCAGCGGATCACCCCGGAAATCCAGCAAACGTCCCGTTTCCTTCGGAAGAAGGGGATTCGCGTCACGTGTCTGGAGTTCTCGTTCTTCCGGACCGATTCGGGCGAGATGATGATGTCGGTCACCCCGGTGGTCGGGAGCGAGCCCGAGGGATCCCGATCGGTGCGTTCCGGGCCGTCAACGCTGATTACTGAGGCTCAGTTCCTTGGAAGCGCCGACGATCTGGGTCGCCCCGTCTTCACGCGCATTCTTGATTTTGCCAAGGAGAACACCCTACCCGTCCATTGGGGGACAAAGGGGCTGTCAATCAACGTCCGCCTGGATGATACCGATGTTCCGGTTTGCTTCGCGTATCCACCCCATGCCAAACATGGACAGTGCATCAAGGTTGACTTACGAGGCGCTGGAGGTCTTCTAAGCAAGGTCGCTCATCCAGACGACGCAGAACGGGCAATCGCGGAGGCGGTTCAGGCAACGAACCTTTTCGAACCCAGACAGCGCGGCTGGCGTTGCGGGCTCACCCGCCGCCTGAACGAGGAGGAGACCAAGAGGCTTCTGAGTTGGCTGCTCCAGATGGCCAAGATTGTTCACGCACACGGCTTGCGCGCAGATGAGGAGTTGGATTCGTAGGATGACCTCCCACACCACCGACCGCTTCTCCTGGTACTCCTCCCTGAAGCACGGGGGACTCTTGATCGCGCCTTCGCGGCTGGCTCAGTTCTACCCCGATGATCCGCCGCCGCTCGCGCCGCATCTCGCGGATCGCCTGCGCCGCGACCTGAACCGCCTCGAGACCGGCAGCCGTAACGGTCCTGTGTCGGCACTCCTCGACACGGTCCTCGAGCTGATCTGCGACTTGCGGCCTCACGACGGCGG
>CAZNRY010000162.1:0-9140 GCA_964575675.1 uncultured bacterium | reverse complement strand
GCGCCGAGTCGGTTTTCGTGGGCTCCGGGATCTTCAAGAGCGAGGACCCTGCACTGCGCGCGAAGGCGATCGTGAGGGCCGTGACGCACTACACCGATCCGGCCGTTCTCGCGGAGGTCAGCGAGGAGCTTGGATCCGCGATGCCGGGGCTCGATGTGTCCAAGATGAACGAGAGCGAGCTCCTGCAGACGCGCGGGTGGTAGGCCGGACGAGAAACGCGGGAGCAGGGTGTGTCGAAAGCCAAGCGGATCGGCGTCCTCGCGCTGCAGGGCGATTTTGAGGCGCACATGCGCGCCGTTGCCGCGGTGGGGGGATGTGCGGTCGAGATCCGCAGGGTCGAGCAGCTTCGGACGATCAACGGTCTGATCCTGCCCGGGGGCGAAAGCACCGTCTTGGTCAGGCTCATGGGCGAGTACGGTTTCGACGAGGCGCTCTCCTCGTATCACGAGGCAGGGGGCTTTCTGTACGGGACATGCGCCGGGCTGATCCTCCTCGCCCGTGAAGTGATCGGCCCGCCGCAACGGTCGCTCGGGCTCCTGGATGTGACGGTCCGCAGGAACGCCTACGGCCGGCAGGTCGATAGTTTCGTCGATACCGGTTCCCTCCGATGGAATGGCGGCGATCCCGAACCTGCCGAGATGGTGTTCATCAGGGCGCCTCGTATCGAACGGCTCGGGGAAGGGGTCGAGACGATCGGCGAGCTCTCGGGCGTGCCCACGCTCGTTCGCCACGGGCGTGTCTGGGGATGCACCTTTCATCCGGAGCTCTCGACGCCGCTCGAGATCCACCGCCGCTTCATCGAGGAAGCGGCGGCCTGAGCCCTTCGATGCGACGCTGGGACCTCCTCCTCTGGTCGGCGTCGGTCGTGGCGGCGGGGGCGGGGGCGACGCTGATCCTCCGGTTCAACCCCCTTGGCGTGCTGCGGCCGTGTCCCCTGCGAACGCTGACCGGCATTCCGTGCCCCACATGCGGCGGGACGGAGTCCTTGATGGAGATCCTCCACGGGAGCGTGAGTGGCGCCTTCCGAGCGAACCCCATGGTCGCCGCGGTCTTCCTCCTGATCGCAACGAGCGGGGTCGTAGGGATTGCCGTTCTCCCATGGGCGCACCGCGTGCGCGCGCCGCGCCGGCCCACTGGCTTGGTCCTGCTCGCGGCGATCCTCGTCCCCATACTTGTGAACTGGATCTACCTCTTCATCCGCGCGCGCTGACTCGCCAGCCGGCGCGATCTGGTAGTATCGCCGCGTGCCCCGTCATCGGCGGGGGATTCCCAGTGCGCACGAGCGAAGCGCGGCGGGTGCCGGCTGCGTCGGACGCAGAGAGGGGACGAGCGGGAAGGGAGGATGAGGATGTCGAGTATCAAGGGTACGAAGACCGAGAAGAACTTGCTGGCCGCATTTGCGGGCGAGTCGCAGGCGCGCAACCGGTACACCTACGCGGCGAGCGTCGCGCGCAAGGAAGGGATGCTTCAGATCTCCGAGCTATTTCTTGAGACCGCGGAGAACGAGAAGGAGCACGCCAAGCGATTCTTCTCGTTTCTCGAGGGCGGGATGGTCGAGATCACGGCGGGATATCCCGCGGGGATCACGGGAACCACGGAGCAGAATCTCGCGGCGGCCGCGGCCGGCGAGAACGAGGAGTGGACGAAGCTCTACCCCGCCTTCGCCGAGGTGGCCGAGGCGGAAGGATTCCACGAGGTGGCGAAGACGTTCACCATGATATCCCGCGTCGAGAAGGCTCACGAGACCCGCTATCTCAAGCTCCTCGAAAACGTCAAGACTCAGAAGGTCTTCAAGAAGGACGAGAGGGTGCGCTGGAAGTGCAGGAACTGCGGCTACATTCATGAAGGACCCGGGGCGCTTGACAAGTGTCCTGCCTGCCTGCACGGGCGCGAGTACTTCGAGGTACTGGCCGAGAACTACTGAGCCGGTACTTCCGGCGCCGACCGTCCCGTGACGGCTGAGCCCTGCCGGCGATGCCGGGGTGCAAGAAGCGGCGCGATCCCGCCTGGGATCGCGCCGCTCTATCCACTGACCGAAAGCTCGGCGTTTCCTACTGCTTCTGCTCGCAGTGGCGGGGGGCGGTAGGCGGCGGGGTGCCGCCCTGCTTGCCGCACATGGGCCGGTTTCCGGGGACGCCTGCTCTCAGCGGCCGCCCTGCATTCATTCCGCTGGCACAGCCCGGGACCGCCGGACCGCTTTGCTTGCACGATTGGCCGCAGGAGGCGCGGGGTCCGGGCCCGCAGCGATCTGGCCCGCACTGGCGGTCAGGGCCGCGACCACCGGTGATGTAGCACCCGCGAAGATAGTCGGCCAGCGACCTCTTCGGTCCCCACTCCGACGGGGCCACGACGGTGCCGCAAAGCCGCGGACCGCACGATTGCATTCCCGCACCCGGCACCGATCCGCAGCCGGGGGCCATGCTCTTGCATCCGGCCTTGGCCTGCCCACAACCGGGGCCCATGCTCTCGCATCCGGCGGGCTGCTTGCCGCAACCGGGGCCCATGCCCTTGCTGCCGGCCATGCCCTTCCCGCAACCCGGGCCCATGCTCTTGCAGCCCGCCTGCATCTGATTTTGGCCGGCGTGCGCTGCGCAGCACTGGGGCCCCTGCATGCAATCATTGTCGAACGCTCCGTGACGCATCGGCGGGCAAGTCTGCGCGCACCCCATCGCGAAAAGGGCCAAGACGAGCGCCGGTAGCCACAACATCCGAAGGGACTTCCTCATCACTGCGACTCTCCTTCGTTGTCCGCTGGATTGCTCCGCGGAATCCCTCATCTCTCCGGTCCGGCACGATACAGTCGCTCGACCCAGCCCGGACGACACGATACAGCCCCCAGTATCGGCTGATCGGGGGGAAATCGCAAACCCGCTCTTCATGCCCCCGTCCAGCGGGGGGCGGAGATTCTCCGCCATATGTGGAGAAACTCAGACAGGATGAGGGCCGTCGCACCCCAGACCTTCTCGTTCTCGACCATGTAGGCCGGGAACCGAACACTCCTTCCGCCCGCCGTTCGCTCCACGACCGCCGTTGGACCCGAGCGCGCAAGCCGCTCCGGATCGGCCAAGAGGACCCGGAGGACCTCCCGTTGCTCAAGGATGTAGCGCGGAGCCTGATCGACCCAGCCGATGACCGTCTCGACGCGGTACCGACTCACAGGGATCGTGATCGGGGTGAGTCTCCCCAGCAACTCCACCCGCTGCGGGTCGAGTCCGATCTCCTCGCGCGCCTCGCGGAGGGCGCAACGAACAGGGTCTTCCTCGGGCTCGCGCGCGCCTCCCGGCAGCCCGATCTGGCCGGCGTGCGGCTCGACACCGTCCGGCCGGCGGATCAGCGGGAAGACGATTCGGCCATCGCTCCCGTCGGGCTGCAGGGAGAGGAGAACGGAGGCGTGGGTGAGGAGGGCCCACTTTGGGACTGCCTCGCGCTCGAACCCGCGTGGGAGCGCGTCGGCATGCGCGGCGGCCCCCGGCAGCGGGCCGGCGAGGAGCGCGCGAAGACCTGTCTTCAGGCTATCGCCTCTCTGCGGCAAGGGCATGCCCCCGTGCACTCGCAAGAGATCCGCGCATTGTTCCCTCGGGATGTTCATCTGATCGCCATCCCCGCTGTCGCCTCCGGAACCTACCCCAACATGCCAGCGGCCGGAACGCTGGATCTAGCTCCAATTGGCGCCGCCTCCGGTCAGCTTTCGAATCCTGCGTTCCCCGGACGGGGGGGACGAAAACAATAGGCTATCATCCAACCTCTGGAGGTCATGGGACGTTGATGCCGCCCTCGATGCAGACTGGATTCGCCGGGTTCATCCTGGCCGGCGGTCGATCGCAGAGGTTTGGAAGCGACAAGGCGCTTGCAGTCTTTCGCGGCCGGCCCCTCATCTGCTACCCGATCGCAGCCCTCCGTGAGATCGGGATCTCGCCCGCGATCGTTGCCCCTCATGCGGACCGCTACCGCGAGTGGTGCGCGGAGGCTGTGACGAGCGAGCGACCAGGGTTAGGCCCCATCGAAGGCGTCCGCGCGGCCCTCCTCGCAAGCAGCTCCGGATGGGCCTTCATCCTCAGCGTCGACATGCCCCTCGTGGGCCCGGGGCTGCTGGAAGCGTTGCGCTCCCGGGCCGAGAGCCTCCCGAGACTGGACGCGATCTGCTTCGTGGATTCAAAGGGAAGACGGCATCCTTTCCCGGGCCTCTACAACAGATCGCTCATCGCCCTGTTCAATGAACCGGAAGGAGGAGAGGAGGCGGCCCCAGCCTCCGCACGCGGAGGGCTTGCGGGCGCCGAGTTCGATTCCCCTCTTCAGGGCGATGGTTCGATGCAGTCGCTTCTCGACGCGGCTCGAGCGGAATTCGTTGGCCCCCGCGATGTCGTTGGATCGATCGATCTGGAGATCGCCCTTCTGAACGTGAACCGTTCCGCCGATTTCCCAATCTGAGCAACGGCTTCGGCCGCGCGCCGCCGCCGCTCGATCGTCGGCGGGCCGGCGGCAGCCCGCGATCCGGCTCGAAACGGCGCGAAATCGCCGCAATTCCATTAGAAAAATTGATTACACGCAGCGTGTATGATTAGAATGCATAACTTGTGGAGCCCCCAAGAGACGCATATACTTTGTACTAGTTCGTAGTGGCTCGGTCGGTCCCGCTATACGGCGCGACGGGCGTCAGGGACTGAACGGACCGCTCCTCAACCCGGCGGTCGTTCCCACCAGAGGAGGAAGAGAACTTGAAACTAGCAACTCGCATCGCAATGATTCTCGCGATCAGCGTCATGGTCGCAGGTGCCGCTGCCGCGGCCGCCACGCTCGACAAGGACGGCACGTGGGCTCCGAGCGGCATCTACACGCCCCCCGTGATCGGCGGCGTGCGCGCCCTGATCAACGACGGTAGCTTCGAGCAGGGTCCCCCTCCGGGATCGGCCTGGACCGAGGTCACCAACACCACGTGCGAGTGGATCGGCGACTTTTCAGGGATTTGGGGCGTTGCGGCCATCGACGGCATTTATGACTTCTGGGCCGGCGGTTACTGCGGCACTCCGAACACCGACTCCGTGACCCAGACCGTGTTGGTCCCCGCCAGCAGCACCACGCTTTCCTTCTACTACATCGCGTACCGCGCGGACGCCGACGATGTCCCGCTGGACGGCGATCATGCGTACGTCTCGGTCAACGGCGTCGACGTGTGGACGCTTGCGTTCACGGTGGCGAACAACACCTACCCGAACTGGGTCGGCCCGATCCTGGTGGATCTGGGCGCCTACGCCGGCCAGAACATCTCGTTGGCGTTCGGTGGCGTGTCGATCGGCTCGCTGACCGGCAACATGCGCGTCGACTACATCGAGTTCGTCGGCGGCCCGACTCCTACAGAGAACACCACCTGGGGAGCCGTGAAGTCGATCTACCGGTAGCCGTTCAAGCGCGTTGAAGTACTGCGGGCGATCCCTTCCCGGGGATCGCCCGTTTGCTGTGCGGCCCGGATCGGCCCCCGGGCTCGCGGGGCGGCGTCAGCAACCTCAGCGTCGACTACATCGAGTTCGTCGGCGGTCCGTCCGGCTCGTTCCACTATCGCATGCGCTATCGAATGGATGTCCCTATGGCGGCCAGCGCCTTGGTGAGCAGGGACGAGTGGGGAAGCCGCGCGATCCCGTCCGGCTCCACCCACCGGCCGGGGCCTGCGGCCTCTCCCGGAATCTTTTCGGGGAGGATGCGCGGCAAGTAGATCGCGCAACGATAGCGCCGGTTCATGATCGCATGAGAGACGGTCCCGGTGGGGCGCCCGTCGCCTGACGCTCGGCCGTCCCTCCATGGCAGCATCCAAAGTCCGCGCAGGGGAGTGTTGGATCGTTTCTCGAGCCATATCCTTCCCGCGCGATCCCGGACGATCCAGATCGTTGTGTCGACCCGGATGACCCGCGGCCTCGACACAGCGGGGGGGAATAGGGCGACTCGTCCGCTCTGCAGGGCCCCGCACATCGCACCCAGCGGACAAACGCCGCATCGAGGCGAGCGCGGCAAGCAGACCGTGGCCCCGAGCTCCATCAATGCTTGGTTTGAATCTCCGGGGCGCTTCGGGCTGAGCAGACGATCTGCTTCCTTCTGGATGACGCTCCGAGGCCGCACCGGGAGGAGCGAAAGACGGGAGAGCACGCGCTCGACGTTTCCGTCCACAACAGCGAGGGGAAGTCCGTAGGCGATGCTGAGGACCGCATGCGAGGTGTACGCCCCGACCCCGGGCAGTGAGGCCGCCTGCTTGGGGTCCGCAGGGAAGACCCCTCCATGATCGCGGACGATCATCCGCGCCGCCGCATGGAGGTTCTGTGCCCTGCGGTAGTACCCGAGACCCGACCATTCGGCCGCGACCTCCGCGGCGCCGGACCGAGCGAGGCTTTTCAAGGAAGGGAACCGAGAGAGGAACCGGCCGTATCGAGGTAGGACGACCTCCACTCTGGTCTGCTGAAGCATCACCTCCGAGACCCAGATTGCGTACGGATCCTGGATGTTCCTCCAAGGCAGTTCACGGCGGTTGCCGTCGAACCATTTCAGGAGTGCGCGCCTGGTCCGTGAGGGGACGGGCTCAATGTTGGCGCCATCCGGCCCCGGGCCCTTCCTTTTCACCGACGGCAAGCCTCCCTAGGCCACCCCGTTCGAATCGTCCCATTGGTGGGACGGATGGCGGGGTTGGATTCCCACAACCGGGCCAAGCCGGTCCCCGACATGGCGTCCGGGCATGCCGGCGGAGCCTTTCCGATGCCGCAACCCCCCTGGGACTTCACCCTTGACGCCGGGGGGGCACGGGTACATTGTCTGGCACGACCTATGCTGAAGCGTAGGTCAAGTTGCGCTCGGCAGGTAGCTGCATCCACGGGGGATGTGGTGACGGTCTGCTGCGAAGGAGTTGAAAGGAGATGTCCGAAATCATGAGCGGTTCTCTGCGTCGTTCCTCGCCCCGGCGTTTCACGCTGGCGGTTTGGTCGGGTGTGCTGGTCCTTTTGGTGCTGGGTCTTGCCTCCTGTGCGAAGCCACCGGAGGCTGAGATGAGTGCGGCGCAGGCCGCGATTGACCAGGCTAAGGTGAAGGAGGCCGGTGAGTACGCGGCCACCGAGTTGAAGGCGGCCGAGGATTCGCTCGCCGCTTGCCGTAGCGAGGTTGATCGCCAGAACGCGAAGTTCGCCCTGTTCCGCAGCTACAAGGTTGCGAAGGCGAAGGCCCTTGCGGCGCAGACGGCCGGCAACACTGCCGCCGAGGCTGCCGTGAAGAACAAGGAGATCGCGCGTCAGGATGCTGAGAAGAGCCTCGCGGATGCGGTCCAGGCAGTTGCAGACGTCCGTGCTCTGCTCGATAGCCCCCAGGGCAAGAAGCTGATGAGGGCCAAGGAAGCGCGTCAGGCCATCGAGCAGATCAAGACCGAGCTCGATGCCACCGAGGCGTCCCTTGAGAATATCCGCATGGCGCAGTCGCAGGAGAAGTTCAAGCCTGCGGCGCGCATGGCGAAGGAAGCCGCTTCCAAGGCTCGTAGCCTCGGCAGCGAGGTCCAGGCTGCCGTCGACAAGATGACGGGCGGCAAGAAGTAGTTCGAAGCGACCTCCCGTTCCCTGTGTGGAGCGGGCGCGAGTGCCTGCGAGCAGCATGCAACGGAGATAGGGCGGGTGTGCGGGCTGACGGCCAGCCGCCCGTCCTCTCTTTGCAAATGGGGAAGTGCTAGTCTGAGCCATGGCCATGACTTGTTCGTCTGACAGAAGAGGGACACTTGCTCTCAGGCTGGCTGTTCTCGCCGTCCTGTTGAGCGTTGGCTTCTCGGGTTGTCGCCGCGGCGAGGATGCCGCACAGGCGACTCCAGGCCGGGCCGACCTCGACGCGCCGGGCCTTCGCAAGCGCGTCGAAGCACTCCGCAAGGAGAACGAACGCCTCCAGTCCCGGCTCGACAAGTTGGTTCCGAAGGATCCGTACATCGTCATCAATACGACGCTGAATCGCATTTACCTGCGCAAGGGCGACTCGGTGGTCCTCGACGCGGTTTGTTCCACCGGAAGCAACACCGAGTTGACCTCGCCCGACGGATCGAGGAAATGGTTCTTCGCCTCGCCGCGGGGGGTCTTCAAGGTTCGGAATCGGATGGAGCGGCCCGTTTGGGTGCGGCCGGATTGGGCATTCGTTGAAGAAGGGGAGCCGATCCCGCCGCCCAACTCGCCGGAACGGTTCGAGGAAGGGGTCCTGGGCGACTATGGCCTCTACATCGGGGATGGTTTCCTGATCCACGGCACGCTCTTCCAGCGTTTCCTCGGGCAGGCCGTCACGCACGGCTGCATTCGTGTCGGGGGCGAGGATCTCGCTCAGATCTGGAAGGCGACCCGTGTGGGGACGCCGGTCTACATCTTCTGAGGGGAGACGGAATGGGAGGGCGGCTGCTGCGCTCGTCGATCACCGCTGGATTGCTGATTCTCATCCTCTGCTTCTCTCTCCTGCCGGCATTTGCCGTGGAGACAACCGATCGGGAAGGGGTCGGGGGTGAATACGTCCGCCTGCGCGCCATCAACGCAGTCCTCCGCGCTCGACTCTCACTCTCGAACGAATCCGTTCCGTACTTGATTCTCGACGTTCCGGAGAGGGAGATCCGCCTGGAGTTGAAGGGCGTTGCCCTCACGAAGGTCCCGATTCGCAAGATCGCGATCAACCGCCTCGCGTCGGAGGTCTCGAGCGACACGACGCGGATCGCTTTCTGCGAGATACCTTTCGTTCTCGAGAGGGACCGCTGGTACGAGGCTGTGCCGACCCTGGCCATGAAGGACAGCTCAGCCGTGATGAGCAAACCCGACACAACCGGGGCTCTGGCGGAGAGGATCCGCACATCGCCCATCCTCGCGGTCCTGCACTTCGAGCGGAACCTCGCCGTTTCCCTCGACGGGATCGTCCCGATCGAATCCCGCACGGAACGATGGAAGGCCGAGGTACGGGCATGGTGGCGGTCGATGAAGGAAGGGACTCCTGAACGGGAGATGCGCCGGCTAAGAGATCGGTCGGTCCTCATCGAGATCGATATGGAACCCGCCCAGGTCCGGAGTCTCGCGCCGACCCTGACCAAGGGAACGAAGCTCGTTTTGCGCTTCTAGACCGGTTTGACTTCGGCTGAGAAGCGAGCCCGCGCGCCGCGAGGT
>CAZNRY010000161.1:0-9279 GCA_964575675.1 uncultured bacterium | reverse complement strand
CAGACGAACGCGTCTCGCGACACCTCGATCGGCACTCCGGCCAACGCCGCGGCCGCGAGCAATGTGGCGCCTCCCACCCCCGTGGCGACTCCGGAGAAGGCCCACACGTCGAGGCCCGATCCGAGGCGCCGGGCCAGGAGAAGATAGCCCACCATTGCGCCGGCCCCGCAGAGGGCGAGGGCGTCTCCCGCAAGCGCGCTGCCCGCGAGCGCCGAGTCGTGGGCTCCCAGGATCAGGACACCGAGGAGCGACCGAATGCCGCAGGCAGGCCGGAGCTGCCTAGGCAGGGGCATCCGATGCCTCGGGCCCGGATTCCTTGCCCGGAGCCTCCACTTGGCTCGGGTTGGCGGCCCCTTTGTGACTCGAGACGGCAACCTCTTTCCGACTCGAGTCGGCTGCCCCCTCCAGACTCGATGCGGCGCCCTCTTTCGGAATCGAGACGGCGCACTCCTCGGGAAACCCGATGTACGAGGCGGAGGTGGCCGGCCGGGGGGCGGCATCTTCGCAGCGAAGCAGCGCTTGAGACAACATGCCGGTGGCTCCACCGCGAGCCGCCACTCCGGAGAGCGCGGCTTCAACCTTGTCGGGAGCAGGGGCCGGGTCAAGGTGGTGGATGGCGACACCGCAATGTGAGCAGGTCATCGGATTGCCGGCTGGCACCGCGCCCGTCGACGCTTCCTTCGGCCAGTCGAAGTTTTCGCCGCAGGCAGCGCAGAGAACGTGCGTTCGGTGACGCTGTCCCGCGGACCGTGCCGCGAAGGCCATCCCCGGCGTCGATCCTGCCCGGGTCTCCGCCTCTTCGAAGTGCTCCTGATACCAGCGCCGGTAATGATGCCGGGCCCAATGGCGGTCGACGAAGCCCGTGATCATCCCTTGCAGCCCGACCCGGCTCGAAGGGTTGATCGTGGCCATGTAGTGCCCGAGCACAAGGGGCGTCCCCATGAGCGCGATCGAGAGGTGGACCACCCACGAGAGAAACGCGTTGTGCGTGAGCCAGATGGTGAGTCCGGTGGCGATGTAGAACGGATAGGTCCCCATCAGGACCATGAAGTTCAGCTTCTCCGCGGCGTTGAACTTCCCCTGTTCAGGCAGGGCGACCTTCTTGCTGACCGCTGCCGCACCCACCATGGCCAGCCACTTGACGTCGCTCAGCGTCCAGATCCAGGCCTGCCGCACGTTGTATATGTGGATGCGCAGGTCGCCCTTCTTTCGGAACACGGCGGCGAAGGGGAGCACGATCAGGCATAGACCCGAGATCCGGTGGATCCACGAGAGAGCCGCCCGAAAGACCGGATGGTCGACCCGCCCCTGAAGCGCCACCATCGCAACCGCCGTCGTGAAACAGGTGAGGAAGGGGATGGCGATGGCCCAGTGGACCAGCCGCTCGGTCTTGCGGAACCGGAGGATCTCATGCGCCCGGGCATGGCCAGCCTCGGTCGCGGGGCCGCCACGTGGAACCGCCTCTATGGCCGGGTCGGGTCCGGCATCCCCGGGGGCCAGCTTCCGTTGTTGTGAGTGTCCCATTGATGTCAACTTGCCACCTCAACGCCCCTGGGATACCGCGAGGATCATGCCCACTGAGTGGATTATCGACCCACCCCCCGCAAAGCATCCGGGATTTTGGTCGATTCGCGCCGTCGCAGCCGCCCGATGCGTCTCTGCATCGCCGATGCAAACCGCCCGGCGGGCTCCTCTTCTTTCCCTCGCTGCGCCGGCGAGTTCAAACGCAGGGTAGCAAACCGACCGAGGTCGAAGTCCCAAAGAGTGGCAACAGATTGATGGATCGCAAGTTACAGGCCGTGGGGCGGGGGAGGGCGGTTACGAACCGCCCATAGGGCACGGTCCCCATGATGACGGCACTGTAACACATTACGTCACAACACGATACGCGACTCGCATTAATGTCGACAGATACGACCGAATATGCGACAATGTAATCAATACTAATCTTGTGAAGTAGCTCGCGTTTGACGGAGTTTCGCGAGAACCGGCGACGCGAGCAAAGCACTCGATGTCTGTTCAGATCTTGGTCCGGCTTCGCAACCATTCCTGAAGGAGTGTTCGATGAGCAAGTCGATGAAGTTGTCGGCCTTCCAAATCGTAATCGTCGCCCTGCTGGTACTCGGTTCTACGGCGGTGGCGCGCGCCGACACGAAGACCTGGACCGGCGCGGTGAACAACCTCTGGTCGACGCCGGGCAACTGGACCGGCGGCGTCCCGGCCGCGGGCGATCGGATCGCCTTCGGCGCCACCGCCATCAACAAGACGAACACGAACGATCTTGCCGCCGGGACGGTCTTCTACGACATCACCTTCCTGGGCAGCAACTATGTCATCAACGGCAACGCCCTTGGGCTCACCAACGGGATCACCAGCAGCACCGCCCCCAACACGGTCAACGTCAACATCCAGGTCATGGCGCCACAGACCATGGGTGGGGCGATCTGCTGCGGTCCGCTCAATCTGAACGGCACGATCGACCTCGGCGCGAACCTCCTGACTTTCGACAACCAGGTCAACGCCGCGGGCCTGATCTTCGGAACGGGCGGTCTCGCGATGGGCGACGTGATCACCCTCTCCGCCAACAACACCTACACGGGCCCGACGACCATCTCGCAGCGGGGCCAGGTCGACGGCTCGCAGCCCGGCAGCACGGTGACCGCCGGTAGCTTCAGCAACGCCAACGTGAGCGGAATCGGCACGACCGGCGCGGTCACACTCAACAGCTCGGCCAGCATCCAGCCGGGCCAGAACTTCGGCAGCAGCGTGGGCAGGTTGAATAGCGGCAGCGTCCTTTTCGACACGAACTCGTACTTCCTCACGCAGCTCAACGGAACGGTCCCGGCCGTCAGCCACGACCAACTGAAGGTCACGGGCACGGTCACGATCAATGCGGGCGCCAGCCTGCTCCCGCAGCTTGGTTACTCGCCCAGCTTGGGTCATTCGTTTGTCCTCGTGGACAACGACGGGGCCGACCCGGTGACCGGAACCTTCAGCGGCCTGCCGGAAGGCGCCACGATCAACCTGAGCGCGAACGAGTTTCAGATCAGCTACGTGGGCGGTACGGGTAATGACATCGTGCTGACGGTGACCGCTGCCGCCAAGACCTGGACCGGCGCGGTGAACGCGCTGTGGTCGAACCCCGGCAACTGGCAGGGAGGAGTCCCTGGACCCGGCGACCCGATCGTCTTCCCGTCCGGAGCGGCAAACCTCACGAACGTGAACGACCTCGGTGACAGCCTGCCCTTCAAGCTCATCCTCTTCACCGGCGGCAACTACTCGATCAGCGGGGGCGTGATCGGCCTGACGAACGGGATCTCGAGCACCGTCGCACCCAACTCGATCAACAGCGACATTCAGATCTACGCGCCGCAGACCTTCGGCGGGGCGGTCTGCTGCGGCCCGCTCAATTTGGGCGGAACCCTCTACCTCGGGTCCTACCTCCTGACCCTCGACAACCAGGTCAACATCTCGTCCATCATCAGCGGCTCGGGCGGCCTCGCGATGGGTGATGTGATCACCCTCTCGGGCACGAACTCCTACTCGGGACCGACGACGATCTCGCAACGGGGCCAGATCGACGGCGTGCAGCCTGGCAGCACGGTGACCGCCGGCGGCTTCAGCAACGCGGTCGTGAGCGGCATAGGGACGATCGGGCCGGTCACGCTCAACAGCTCGGCCAGCATCCAGCCGGGCCAGAGCTTCGGCTACAGCGTCGGCGGATTGAACAGCGGCAGCGTCACCTGGAACACGAACTCGTACTTCCTCGTGCAGTTGAATGGCGTCCTGCCGGCCGTCGACCACGATCGGCTGAAGGTCACGGGCACGGTCACCATCAACGCCGGGGCGAGCCTCTACCCGCAGCTCGGCTACACGCCCCTTCTCTTCCAATCGCAGGTGATCGTGGACAACGACGGAGTGGATCCCGTCGTCGGGACATTCAACGGCCTGCCGGAGGGGGCGACGTTCAACCTGAGCGCCAACACGTTCAAGATCAGCTATGTCGGCGGCACCGGCAACGACATCGAGTTGACCGTGATCGCGGCCGCCAAGACCTGGACCGGCGCAGTGAACGCCCTGTGGTCGAATCCGGGCAACTGGCTGGGTGGAGTCCCCGGCGCGGGCGACCCGCTGGTCTTCCCGTCCGGCGCGGCCAACCTCACCAACACGGACGACCTGACCGACGGCCTGGTCTTCAAGAGCATCCTCTTCAGCGGCAGCAACTACGTCATAAGCGGAAACTCCTTTGGTCTCACGGACGGGATCTCGAGCACGACCGCCGCCAACACGATCAATAACGACATCCAGATCATGGCGCCCCAGACGATCGGCGGCGCGATCTGTTGCGGTCCTCTCAATCTGAATGGAGACATCGACCTCGGGCCGAACCTGCTCACCTTCGACTCCCAGGTCAACGCGGCCGGGTTGATCCACGGATCGGGCGGCTTGGCGATGGGGGACGTGATCATCCTCTCCGGCCCCAACACCTACACCGGTCCGACGACGATCTCGCAGAGAGGGGAGATCGACGGTGTGCAGACGGCGAGCGCCATCACGACCGGCGGCTTCGGCAACGCTGCAGTCAGCGGCAAGGGAACGACCGGACCAATCACGCTCAACAGCTCATCCAGCATCCAGCCAGGGCAGAGTCTTGGCGGAGCCGTCGGCAAGCTGACCAGCGGCAACGTCGTCTTCAACGCGAACACCTACCTCTACATGCAAATGAACGGCTCGCTGCCCGGCGGCACCTACGACCAGCTGGCCGTCACGGGGACGATCTCGATCGACGCCGCCGCGAGCCTGTTCCCGAACCTCGGATTCACCCCCGCGCAGGGGCAGGTCTTCGTGCTCGTCAACAATGACGGGACCGACGCCGTGAGCGGCGCCTTCAACGGATTGCCCCAGGATGCGCTCTTCAACCTCGGCCCGTATCCGTTCAAGATCAGTTACATCGGCAAGACCGGTAACGACATCACGATCACGAGCCTCTCGGGCGATCCGTTCAACCACGCGCCCGTGGCCCTGGATGACACCTACTACACGACGATGAACACGCTGCTCACCGTCCCCACGCTCGGAGTGCTCGCCAACGACAGCGACTTCGACCTGAATCCCATCACCGTTGTATTGGCGGATGGAAGTTCCGTCCAGGGCGGGACCGTGTCCGTGGCCGCGAACGGCAGCTTCACCTACAACCCGCCGGCGAGCTACACGGGGACGGACAGCTTCGCCTACATCATCTCTGACGGCCTCGACGCGACCGACATGGCGACCGTGACGATCCATGTCCTGAGTCCCTCGGACGTGGAGGACGACGCTGCGAGGATCCCGCTCAGTTTCGAGCTACTCGCGCCGCGCCCGAATCCGAGCCGTGACCACGTCGAGCTCGCCTTCGGACTTCCCGCTCCTGGCAGGATCCGGGCCGAGGTGTTCGATGCCTCCGGCCGCCGGATCGCGGATCTTGCGAGCGATCAGCCGTTCACCGCGGGGTATCACAATCTCCAGTGGGACGGTCGGGACGCTTCCGGCACACCCGTCGCGACGGGGATCTACTTCGTGCGGGTGAGGGCCGCCTCGGGGACGGAAGTGCGGAAGCTCGTCATGGTGTCGGGACGGTAGCTGAACGGGTAGGCCGCAGCCCATAACCGGGCGATCTTGGGCTCGTTGCCGACGGTTGCCCGGCCCCAAACCCCAGGGGGTTCTCAGCGTTTCCCGCAAGGCGAGGCTGAGGGCCTTGTGGCGACTGCCGACCTCTATGTCTTTTCAGGCATAGCAAACGCCCGATCCTCGATGTTTTCTTGCACGAAACTGAGAAGGTACTTTCCATACCCCCACGGCAAGTGAATAATGTCTCAAGGCCAGGATGATCGTAGCCGTTTCACGGATTCGGTGGGTCGCGCTGGCGAGCCTGCGGAGGCGCCGTTTCACGATCGCTCCAAACGGAGTGGATCAGGGGGGATACGGTGAGCGGGTCCGAGCCGATTACAGCCTTCCTAGAGAGCTACGCAGGTCGTATCGAGAAGTGGACAGGATCAATCCACATCGACATCCCGCCTGATGCGGAGTGCCGTGCGCGCCTGGCGATGGGCCTTCCTTGGATCGATGCGACGGCGATTCATCCCGACCCGGACCAGGTTCAGGTGATTCTGCGCGAGTTGCTCGCCGATCTGCGCTCGAGTGCCGCATCGAATCGCGTCGTGCTGGATCGGCTGATCGAGGCCGTGGACGCGGGAACACTTTCTGCCATCGCATTCCTGCGGGCGATTCTCGACCGGGACGGGTCAGCCATCGACCTGTTCGCCGAGCGCCTTGGTGTGCCGACCCAGGTCCTCCACTTCATCGGGGTGTTTCTCGCCCGGCCGTTTTTCGCGGTCGCGGCGCATGGATTCAACCCGGAACTCGTGGAGATCGAAAAGGCCGGCGCGACCTGCCCAGCGTGCGGTCAAGAGGCGGCCCTCGCCGTGCACATGCCCGACGGTGGGCAGCGGCGGCTCTGGTGCCGCTACTGCGGCGTCGAGTGGCCCGTGAGGCGCTTGCGCTGCCTCTCATGCGGAAACACGGACAGCGCGACCCTCGGTTATTTCAAACTGGACGAAGAGATCGACCGCCGGGTCGATTACTGCGAGAAGTGCCGCTGCTACGTCAAGACAATCGACCTGCGAACGTCAAGCGGGGAAAGAAGTCCGGTCCGAACGGATTTGGAAGATCTCATGAGCGGCGAACTCGACGCGACAGCTGTGCGCGAGGGGTTCGTACCGTTGACGGGGGAAGGCGCGCCTACCGAGTGGCGACGGGCTGGAATGGGTAGCAATCGCAAGAGGGGAGGACCGTCATGAAGGTGTCTCGCCGATTCTTCTTGGGAACCGTGGGGGCTGCGCCTTTTCTGGGGCTCGTTCCGGCAAAGGCGGAAGATGAGAAGGAGTCGGCTCCCCGCAAGATCCAGCACGCCAAGGAGACCACGACGATATGCCCGTACTGCGGGGTTGGATGCGGGCAGATTGTTCACACGCGGGATGGCGCGATCGTGAACATCGAGGGCGATCCCGATCACCCCATCAACGAAGGGGCGTTGTGCAGCAAGGGCGCCTCAATCTATCAGCTCAACCACAACGACCGCCGCCTAACCAAGGTCCTCCACCGCAAGCCGGGCGCCGATTCCTGGGAAGAGATGTCATGGGACGACGCGATGAGGCGGATCATCGAGCTGACGAAGAAGACCCGCGATGAAACCTGGGTCGCCAAGGACGGTGCCGCGACGGTGAATCGCACGGACGGCATTGCCTGTCTGGGGGGCGCCGCGCTCGACACGGAGGAGTGCTACCTCCTCTCGAAGGCCATGCGGGCGATGGGGGTCGCCTGGCTGGAACATCAAGCCAGGATCTGACACAGCTCCACGGTCGCCAGTTTGGCGGCCTCCTTGGGTCGGGGCGCGATGACAAACCACTGGATCGACATGACGAATGCCGACGTCGTCATGATCTGTGGGAGCAACGCAGCCGAGAATCACCCCCTCGGCACCCGCTGGATCCGGAAGACAAAGGAGAGGGGCGCCATTGTCCTCTGCCTCGATCCTCGCTACACGCGGACCGCGGCCTTCGCTGACGTCTACTGCAAGTTCCGCTCGGGCACGGACATCCCCCTCGTCAGCGGGATCATCAACTATGCGCTCCAGAACGATCGCATCCAGCGCGAATACGTGCGCCACTACACGAATGCGACGTTCTTGATCAACCCCGAGTTCGGATTCAGCGATGGCCTCTTTTCAGGCTACGACCCATCGAAACGCGCCTACGACAAGAAATCCTGGACCTATGAGCTGGACGGAAACGGTGTCCCAAAGCGCGACATGACCATGGAGAATCCGCGCTGCGTCTTCCAGCTCATGAAGAAGCACTTCGCCCGGTACGACGAGACTACGGTCAGGAGGATCACGGGAGCCCCCGAGGAACCGTACCGGAAGGTGTGCGAGGCATTCACTTCCACATGGGCGCCCGACAGGGTCGGAACCTGGCTCTATGCGATGGGCACGACCCAGCACACAAACGGAACGCAGAACGTCCGGACGTACACGATTCTCCAGCTACTCCTCGGCAACATCGGGATGGCGGGAGGCGGGGTCAACGCCCTGCGCGGGGAATCAAACGTCCAGGGCTCGACGGATATGGGACTCCTCTTCCACCTCCTCCCCGGATATCTTCGGGCGCCGGGCAAGGGGGAGGATCTCCTCAAGGACTACCTGGAAAAGGCCGTCCCGAAGTCGACCGATCCGATGAGCGCGAACTGGTGGCAGAACTACCCGAAATACATCGTGAGCCTTCTGAAGGCCTGGTGGGGAGACCACGCGACGGAAGCGAACGACTTCGCCTACAACTACATCCCCAAGGCGAGCGGCAACTACTCGTTCATCTCGCTCTTCGAGGCGATGCACAAGGGGAAGCTCAAGGGACTGTACTGCTTTGGCATGAACCCGGCGGTCAGCGGTCCCAACTCGAACAAGGAGCGCGACGCGCTGTCGAACCTGGACTGGCTCGTCTCGATCGACCTCTTTCAAACCGAGACATCCATCTTCTGGAAGCGGCCCGGGGTTGACCCCGCGAAGGTCAAGACCGAGGTCTTCCTGCTCCCCGCCGCCGCCTCCATGGAGAAGGAGGGGAGCGTCGTCAACAGCGGCCGCTGGGCCCAGTGGCGCTACAAGGCGGTGGATCCCGCGGGCGACGCGAAGTCCGACGCCTACATCGTCAGCCGGCTGATCCGCGGCCTGAAGGAAGCCTACGCGGGGGGTGGGGCCTTCCCGGATCCGATCCTTCACCTGGAGTGGAACTACGGCGAGCACGAGGAGCCTGATATTCACATGGTCGCGAAGGAGATCAACGGCCGGTTCCTCCGCGACGCGACGGCGAACGATAAGCCGTTCAAGGCGGGACAGCAGGTCCCCAGTTTCGCTTTTCTCCTGGCGGATGGTTCGACGGCGTGCGGGAGCTGGATCTACTGCGGGTCATACACGGACACAGGGAATTTGATGGCCCGCCGGTCGTTGGAGGATGGAGCCAACAAGATCGGGCTCTACCCGAAGTGGGCATGGTGTTGGCCTGTCAATCGAAGGATCCTCTACAACCGCGCCTCGGTCGATGCCGAGGGGCGGCCGTGGGATTCCAAGCGGTGGGTCATCCGCTGGAACCCGGCCTTGGCGGACGGGAAGGGAGGCTGGGAGGGGGATGTCCCGGATGGTCCCTGGCCCCCCGGATCGAGGCACCCGTTCATCATGCGCCCGGAGGGTCT
>CAZNRY010000160.1:0-9289 GCA_964575675.1 uncultured bacterium | reverse complement strand
CCGGGGATCGCCCCCTCCGAACGGTCGTGATCGGGGGGATCGAGAAACAACACTGCTGCGGGACCCACGTCAGGCGGACAGGGGAGGTCGGATCGATCAAGGTCCTCTCCTGGGAGGGAGCCAAGGGTCTCACGCGGATGCACTTCGTATGCGGGGAGAGGGCGCTCTCGATCTTTCAACGTCTGGTGGAATCAGTTGATCAGACGGCGAGGCTCTTTAGCGCGGGGTGGTTCGACATTCCTCGTGCGGCCGCCGGACTCATCGAGGAGGCGAAGAGATCGGATCGGATGGCGCGGCAGTGGCAGAAGCGCTGGGCGGTTCTCGAGGCGGAGCGCCTGGCCCGCGAGACGCCGCGTCTCCAGGACGGGACGCTGCGCATCGCCGCCTGGATCGAAGGGGGCGACGCCGAAATCCTGCGGGCCGCGGCCAAGCAGATCCTCGAACGCGGCAATGCGATCGCCATTCTTGCCGGAGAGGGGGAGCTAGGGAAGCGGCCCTGGCTCGCCGCGCGGTCCGAAACTCTTCCGGGAGGCCGGCCCTTCGATGCACGGGAGGTCTTGCGCGGGGTTCTCGACCCGCTCGGAGGACGCGGGGGTGGAACCGCGCTTTTCGCCCAGGGATCCTGCCCGGCCGGGGATGACGCCTGCATGGATGCGGTGCGAAGAATCGGTGAGGAACCCTAGCCGCGCGCCGCCCGCACGATCGCGCTCAGTAGACGAGCGTGAATGGAACGGGTGCGGGGGTCGAGTCGGACCAATCGACCTCGACCCCGGTCACCCGGGCAAGCGAGGGGCCGATGTGGAGGAACTCGATCAACTTTTGCAGAGCGGATTCCTCCCCGCGCGCGACGACCTCGACCGATCCATCGGGTCTGTTGCGCGCATACCCGGCCAAGGCGAGCGAACGTCCCACCTCGACCGTGGTCGCACGGTAGGAGACGCCCTGCACCCCGCCCCGAACGAGCGCCCGGAATTGCTTGGTTGCCATCGGATGTTGCTCCATTTCGCGCGGTTGCTCGCAGCGGCTCCTTGATCGAGTCGATCCGGCGTCTGTCGAGGCCCGCGACCCCCACAGATTCAATCGTCCCGCGCGACCGGTCAAGGGAGCGCCGTGAACGGGGGGGCAGGTCGCGAGCCTTGGGTCTGGGGGAACACGGCAGGCGCCCGTCCCATTGACGAGCCCGCCCTCGAGGTGGTCTAATTCCCTCGCAATCGAGCGATTCCGGTCCGGGCGGCCGTCGGCGCGGCAGCCGCCGGTACCAAGTCCCGCCGGAGGAGATGGCCCTCATGCACCCACGATCCCGCACCCTCAGGGCTCCCTGTCGAGGACTCGTCCGACCGGGCGCCTTGGCCTTGTTTTTCCTTCTTCTGGCCATCCTCGGAGCCGCTCCATCGACGGCCTGCCGGTTTTGGGGCCTCATCGGGGGAAGGTATCCCCGCGATCTGATCAACGATCATCTGCGAATCGGATCGGTCGCGAATCTCAGGACCCTGGGTGGGGCGAATCGTGATGGGTGGGGGTTCGGATTCTTCCTTCGTAGATCGACACAGCTCCAGTCGACCGGTCCGTTCTGTTGGCGTGGTGGAACGCCCGCGAACCATGCGACCGATCCGGACTACGATCGCGCCGTCGACGACTTGAGCCGGATGCGCCCTCGCGCCCTTCTCGGACACGTGCGGGCCGGGACATCGGGGCATTGGGGGATACCGAATCCCCATCCGTTCGAGCACGAGGGGATCCTCTTCGCTCACAATGGCGTGATCTCCGAGGGGATGCTCGTGGACATGCTGATGGACGGCGATTCGCGCTATCTCAACACCTATCCGCCCGACTACGTGAACGGGTACATCGATTCGGAGCTCTATTTCCTCTACATCCTGAAGGCGATCCGGGAAGCGCCCGGGCACAACCGGGCTGCGGGGATCATCCAGGCCGTGCGGGCGATCGAGGATGTCGCTCCGGGCCTCCGTCTGAACTTCGTCATGACGGCCGGCGACACGCTCTATGCGCTCCGCTGCTCCGCATACGACGGAGGGGATCCCGTTCGCTACTACCCGGGAAACGTCTCGAACTCGTTCTACTGGGTAGCCGCCTCGACCGTGATGGGCTCCCATCCGCAAGCGTGGGGAACGGTTCCGCCGCGGACATTGGCGCTCTTCGCGGCGCGGCGCCCGCCGGTGTTCCTGCCGATCGACGGCCCGATTCGCTACGAAGCCGACCGGCAGACAGAACTTGCCGTGATCGGCGCTGCGTGGCCAAACCCGATGCGCGATACGGTCGCAATCACGGCGTTGATCCCGGAAAACGGCGCGGAGGTCGCCTTGGAGGTGATCGACCCGCTGGGGCGGCTCGTTTGGAAGGAGGGGCCGCGCTGGATCGGCCCGGGGCAGACGCAGATCCATTGGTCGGGGCAGGATCGGGAAGGTCGCCAGGTCGCTTCCGGTTCGTACTTCCTCAAACTCAGGGCCGGCCAGACGGAGCGGAAGCAGAAGATCACGCGGGTGCGGTAAGACGTCCATCCGGGCGCCCATCATCCTCGTCTGCACTTGCGCCCGCTCCCTCTCCTCTCTTACGATCCCGCCAGCCCTTCGGGGCGGGGGACAGCAGTGGGCCGGCGCGATGTCGAGGAGAACGCAACTGCGATGGAGCGCTGGCTGCTATCGACCTTTCCTAGAGCACGGTGGGAGACTCCGGGAGATGCTCTCGGCGTCCTGACCCATCGTGTCCGCTTTCCGGGCAACGGCCCCGATCTTCCCGCCGGTCACATCTTCCTGGACCTCGAGACCCTGGGATTCGTCGGCCGGCCCCTCTTTCTGATCGGGCTTCTTCACGCTGATTTGGGTGTTTCCGCCGCCGCGGATGAGGATCGGCGCGATCGCGTGATGCCCGACGGCATGGGACCGGACGGTCAGCAAACGCACGACGGCGCGGCTCGCCCGCGCGAAGCGCTCCTGGTTCAGATCCTCGCGCGTGACTACGCGGAGGAGGAGGAAGCGCTCCGGTTCTTCGCGCGCGAATATGCGCCGATACCGACGTGGGTCACATTCAATGGCAAGAGCTTCGACGTGCCGACGCTTCACCTTCGATGCGCCTTCTACAAGCTCGAGAAACCACGCCCCCAGTTTCATCTCGATCTTCTGCACGAGGCGCGCCGTCATTTCCGAGGCGTCTTCCCTGATTGCCGGCTGAAGACGCTCGAGCATCGGGTCTGCGGCCGGCTTCGTTCCGACGATCTGGACGGCTCGCAGGTCCCGGATGCCTATCATCGCTTCGTGCGGGACGGCGACCCGAGCTGGCTCGAGCCGATCCTGCGGCACAACCGCGACGATCTGTTGACGCTCGCGGAGCTCTACATGGCGCTGATGGACGGAGATGCGCCATGAGGGTCATTGGTTGGTACATTGATAACGCATTGTCATATTATCGGTTACGGAGGTAACTTGAAGCGCCACAGGAAGGCTGAGAAAGACGCCCGAGGTCTCCTCGATCGCGTCCTTCTCCTGGCATCGGAGCAGGACCAGGCGGTCCACGTCCACGAGATCCCGCCGCGCGATTCGCGGACGGCGGAGCCCTCCCGGCCGCTGTCGGGAGCGATGAAGGAAGCCCTCGACCGGATGGGGATCGGGAGCCTCTACACGCACCAGGCCCGAGCGATCGATCTCATCCGCGATGGCAAGGATGTCGTCATTGTCACGGGGACGGCGAGCGGAAAGACCCTTTGCTACAATGTCCCGGTCATCGAGACGATCGCGAACCATCCGGACGCGCGGGCCCTCTATCTGTTTCCGACGAAGGCGCTCGCGCAGGACCAGCTCCGCACCCTTCGCCGATTCCAGCGCCCCGACGATGAGGCCTCGGACACGGAGGCCGCAGGCACGTTCGACTTCCATGCGGGGACCTATGACGGCGATACCCCCGCCGCGCTCCGGACCCAGCTCCGCGAGCGCGCGCGGATACTGCTGACGAACCCCGACATGCTCCACAGCGGGATCCTGCCGAATCATGCGCGGTGGGCGGAGTTCTTCGGCCGCCTCTCCTACATCGTGGCCGACGAGATCCACGTCTACCGCGGGATCTTCGGCTCGCACACGGCGAATGTCCTGCGCCGCCTGCTCCGGATCGCCGAGCACTACGGGGCGCGACCGCAGCTGATTTTCTCCTCGGCAACGATCGCCAATCCGGCTGAGCTTGCCGAGAGGCTGACCGGCCGTCCCTTCGAGACCGTGAACGAGGACGGCTCCCCGCGCGGGCGCAAGCACTTCGTCTTCTGGAACCCGCCGCGGATCGACAGCGCGGGGCTCGAACGGAAGTCGTCGAATCTCGAGGCGCGCGACATCATGGTCTCGCTCCTTCGAGGGGGATACCAGGCGATCGCGTTCGTGCGAGCGCGGCTCCTGACGGAGGTTCTGCTCCGCTACTGCCAGGAGGAACTGCGGCGGGACGGCGGAGGGCTCGCGAAGAAGATCCGCGCCTATCGCGGGGGATACCTTCCGGAGGAACGGCGGGCGATCGAGCGGGCGCTGTTCGACGGAGAGCTGCGCGGCGTCGTCTCGACGAACGCCCTCGAACTCGGAATCGACGTGGGCGGACTCGATGCCGCCGTTCTGGTTGGATTCCCCGGCACGATCGCGAGCACCTGGCAGCAGGCGGGGCGCGCGGGACGGCGCGAGGACGAGTCGGTCGCCGTCATGGTCGGCCACAACCTGCCGATCGACCAATATCTAATGCGGCATCCGTCCTACTTCTTCGAGAGGTCGCCCGAGCACGCGGTCATCGATCCGCAGAACCCCCACATCCTCCTCTCGCACCTGCGCTGTGCGGCCTTCGAGCTCCCGCTACGCCGGCAGGAGGAGGGGAGCTGGGGGGAGTACGCGCCTGCGATCCTCGACCTCCTCGCCGAGCACGGCGAGGTGAAGGAGGTCAAGGGACGCTGGTACTACGCGAAGGAGGGCTTCCCCGCAGCCGGCGTCTCGCTGCGCAACACGGCGGAGAACGTCTACACGATCAACGAGACGGGCCGCCCCGACGGCAATCGCGTGATCGGAACGATCGACGAGCCGTCCGCCTTCCCGCAGGTCCACCCGCAGGCGATCTACATGCACGATGCGGAGACCTACTTCGTCGACCGTCTCGACATTAACGAGCGGGTGGCCTATGTCCATCGTTCGGACGTCGACTATTACACGCAGGCGATGTCGGATAGCCACATCGAGGTTGTGCGAAGCGAGATGGAGAAGAAGCTTCTCGACAGCGAGGTCGGCTTCGGCGACACGAACGTCCACTCCAAGGTCACGATGTTCAAGAAGATCAAGTTCGGCAGCCGCGACTCGATCGGCTACGGAAACCTCGATCTGCCCACCCAGACGCTGGAGACGATGGCACTCTGGATCGCCCCCTCGCTCGAGGTGTTGACGAAGGTGACGCGCTACGGGCGCGTTCCCGCCGAGGGGATGTGCGGGATCGCGAACGTCCTGCCCGACATCGTCTCGCTCTTCGCGATGTGCGATCCGCTCGACCTGGGGACGGTCGTGGATTCGAAGAACGTCGGCGTTCCGGCCGTCTTCCTCTACGACAAGTATCCCGGCGGGCTCGGCTTCGCCCAGAAGGCCTACCACATGATCGAGGAAGTCCTCTCGGCCGCGCTCGATCTGATCCACGCCTGTCCCTGCGAGGACGGATGCCCTTCGTGCGTCGGCGCGCCGTTGCCGCCCCACATGCAGCAGGACCCGGACGCGATGGGCAAGGGGCGGATCCCGGACAGGGAGGCGGCGCTCGTCATGCTGCACGCCCTGCTCGGCCGCTCGGATTACGTCCCCAAGGGTCCGATCGATCCGGGGCGCTGGGAGCGAGTCGAGAAAGAGAAGGCGAAGATCGAGAAGAAGCACGCCGCGGCCGCGAGGGATGAGATTCTTCCGCCGCGGATCGTGACCCCGCTGCCCGTTGATCTGGCCGCGCGGCTCAGGCGGAGGCTAGGGATGCAGGGGCGGGCCGGAGGGGGATGAGTGGATCCCGGAGCGCGATGGCCGCAGTGCCGCAGGGCCGGAGGAGTTGGCCGGGGTACGGCCGTGGGACGGCGGGAGCGTCCTGTGGCCCGCGATCGCGATCCTACGAAGAGATCGAACCGGCTACCCGACTTCCTTCGCGATCTCGAGGAAGCGCGCGTACGGAATCGCGGTCCAGGACTCCGCCTTCAGCGCTCCGCGCGAGAGGGAAATCAAGGAGACCTTTGCGGCCGTTTCCTCGTTGGGCGCCTCGAAGATATCCATGAAGTCATAGGCGCCGAGCAGGGCATAGTGCGCGACCCACTTGACTCCGGGGCACTTCTCCTCGACGGCCGCTTTCCACTGCCGTCCGATCTCGGCCCGGTGGTGCACCTCGCGCGTCACCTCGGGCGAGAGTTTCGTCATGAGGACGAATGTTGCCATCGCCGCACCTCCTTCCGCCGGCCCGATCTAGGGGGCCGGCTCGGTTTCCAGATACGGATCTCCCATCCCGTCGATCCAGTAGCCGCGAGCCATCCGCGGCGTGTTGAAGGCGAAGCCCGGGGAGCCGTCCGGACCGATCAGGATCACGCCACCCGCCCCTCCGGTGCGGTGGGCGAACCCGCGGATTGCGGCCCGGGCGGCGTGCGAAGCGGAGGTTCTTGCGATCCCCTGGGGAACAGGACCCCACGTGATCTTCTCCGTGGCGATCGGATGCCGCGTCGTCTTCCGTGCAGGCAGGTCGTGCGATGCGATCGTGATCGAGTCGATCTCCTGAACGGCGCGAAAGGCGAGCAGGTCGAGCAGGATCGCTTCGCCCCATCCAGTGCTGCCCGCGGCGCCCACGCCATCCTCGGCCCACGTTCCGGCGCCGAGAACCGGGCTGTCGCCCACGCGCCCGGGGAGGGTGTTCGGGGCGCCGCCGGTCGACGTGGCGGCGGCGAGATGCCCGTGCGAATCGCAGCAGACCGCGCCGACGGTCCCGAGGGGTTGGGGCGGAGCGGTCGGCGGTCGGTTGAGCGGGGGCTCGGGGAACGTCCCCTCATGGAAGTTCGGAAGCGAACCGTCGAAGGGCTGGCGCGTGCGGTAATCCTCGATCCGATCGAGGAATCCTTTGCGACGCGTCTCGCGATCGATCAGGAGGTCCTCGAAGGCGCAGGCGGGGATGCCGACGGAACGCGCGAAGGCCGACGCCCCCTCGCCGGAGAGCATCACCGTGCGGCCATCATCCAGGATCGCGCGCGCAAGGCGAATAGGGTTTGCGACATCGGTCACGCACGCGACGCATCCGGCGCGCAGGGTCGCGCCGTCCATCACCGAGGCGTCCATCTCGATCCGGCCGCCGAGGTTCAGGACGGAGCCCCGCCCCGCGTCGAAGGTCGGATCGTCCTCGAGAATGGCGATCGTCTCGACCACGATATCGATGGCGGGACGCCCCTCCTTGAGAAGGCCGATCCCATGCGTCATCGCTGCACGCAGCCCGGCCAGATGAGCCGCGACCTCCTCATCCGGAATCTGCCAGGCGCCGCCGTGCACGACTAGACTGCGCATCCGTTCTCCGCCACTTCTCCCGCCGGGGCGGGGGTGAGTCCCGAGTTCGATGATATACTGCGTCGTGAATCGCCCCGGCCGCAACCCTTGACCCGTGAGCGTCGAGCCGCGAAGGGGCGATCTCCCTTCGAGCGCGTCGTTCGATGCCGGGACGCGGTCGCCTCGAACGGGTGGAACCGACCGCGAAAGATGCAGGGTAGGCAGTGCGGTCAGATGCGATGAAGGAGGATTCGATGGGGGCCGATTCGCTGTACGACGTCGTGGTCTTCAGCCCACACCCGGATGACGCGGAGATGACGATCGCTGGCACCATCATCCGGCTCGTTCGCTCAGGCAGACGCGTCCTCAGCGTCGCGCTGACGGGCGGCGAGAAGGGAACCTTCGGCGACACGCAGAGTCGGGCGAGTGAGTTCGCCGCCGCGAACGCGGTCATGGGGAGCGATGGCCGGATCCTCGATTTCCCGGACACGGAGGTCGTCAACTCGCCCGAGGGACGGTTGAAGATCGCGCGCCTAATCCGCATTCATCGGCCGCAGATCGTCTTCGCCCCCTACCACACGAACCGGTTCGACCATCACGACGGCTCGGCGAACTCGGACCACTGGGCGGCGGGGCAGCTCGTCCGCGACGGCCTGAAGCTCGCCCGATTCCGCAACGTGCTGCCTGAGGTGCCGACCCACGACGTCCAGCGCCTCTTCTACTACATGATGCCCAAGGACATGCTCCCGACGATCGTGGTCGATGTGACCGAAGTGATGGACGACGTCCGGCGGGCGATCAAAGCGTACGAATCGCAGATGCAGATCTGGCGGGCGGAGAATACGATCCTGCCCTTGCTCGAGGCGATCAGGGCCTATCACGGGATTCGGATCGGCAAGAGGTATGGCGAGGCGCTTCACAGCGACGAGTCGCTTTCCTTCGGACCGGAGAACTTCTTCACGGTCTGAACAAGGCGGCAGGGTGCAGGGCGATCATTCAGGGCGTGCCCGCGGCTCGTTCGCCATGTCCGTTCGCGCGCTCGCCTGGCGCATCCCGCTCGGGCCGGCTAAACGAACAGGACACCGGCCTCGCGGGCGCGCCTGCTCACGCTGCATGGCTCGCCAGGCCCGCGGGTCTCAGCGGCCATGCAGGGGATCGCCGTAGCTGCGCCATGCGCCGAGCGGGATGCGCCGAGCGAGCGCGACAGGTGCCGAGCGGAGGCACGTCCCGAATGAGCGCCAGGTGCGCACTAGAGATCTCGTGCCAGCCTTCGCCCCCAACCCATGCTGCATGATTGTTTGCGCATCTCCGTCCTTCAACCTGTATTTGCTTTCCTGCGGCTGTCCATTTTTCGGCGCGTCGTCGACCTGTAGACGTCACGATCTCATCGGACCATCTGTCGACTTGAACCACGCGATCGCGAGATGATCTCCAGTCCTGCGTTTCCGATACTTCCGCGCCCATTCGCACAAACGCCCACTTTCGGTCCACCTCTTGCTTATCCCCTGTAGTAACTCATTACTACTTAGGGAAAGCGTGGACCCAGATGTCAATCGAAGGGGAAACCGCAATCGCACGACGAGCGCCGGCGCGCACGGTGAGGAAATCTGTGCGGACTTCGCCGTGCTCGCCGGTTCGGCAGGCCCCGTCGGCCACAATCGGACGACGACACACGTCGGCACCGCCACCTGCGTCGAGCACGGCGGCCACGCCATCGTTGCCTGCCACGTCATCGTTCTCGGCGGCGCCAGATCCTCCTCCCCGCCGCGAGGACCAGC
>CAZNRY010000159.1:0-9444 GCA_964575675.1 uncultured bacterium | reverse complement strand
GATGGCCGTAGATGCAAGTCGCGCGATGCGAGGCCGACGTAGGCATACTCACTGCAGTATGTCGAGGAGGCCGAGCAAGCGCGACGCCGCAGATGCGGCCAGATGCGCCGTTGCAGCAGAAGGCTGGTGAGAAATGCGGGCTAGAGGGCCGGCTTCTTCATTCGCTCCCAACAGAGGCACCCGCACCGCATCATTGCCCGGGCGGCCCGGAGGGTGAGATTGCGCTCCGATGAACCTGGCGCTTCCATTCTCGAGAACCTGAACGACGTTCAGCTCGCGGGTGTCGTCCACGGCGACGGCCCACTGCTGATCCTCGCCGGCGCGGGGAGCGGCAAGACCCGCGTCTTGACCCGGCGGTTGGCTCACCTGGTGGCCGTTCGAGGAGTTCCACCCGAGAGGATCCTCGCGGTCACATTCACGAACAAGGCGGCCGGAGAGATGCGGGAGCGGGTCGGGCGTCTCCTGGGCTCCCTCGCGTCGTCGATGTGGATCGGCACATTTCACTCGATCTGCCTTAGGATCCTCCGGCGGCATCAGCATCGGCTGGGCTTTCGGGGGACGATGACGGTCTTTGATGCGGACGACTCGCTGGCCCTGATCCGGGAGGTTCTGAAGGAGTCGGGGGTCGGCGAGACCGGGTTGCGGCCGCGGGACGCCCGGTCGACGATCTCCATGGCGAAGAATCAGCTCATGGACCCCCGGACGTTCGAGGAGGCATCTCCCGGTCCTGCACGCCAGAGGATCGCCCGGATCTGGCGTCTCTACGAGGAGCGCCTTCGCGCCCAGGACGGCGTTGACTTCGACGATCTGCTGCTGCTCGCGCTCCGCCTCCTGGCGGAGGATCGCGCCGTGGGCGACGATTACGCGGAGCGCTTCCGCCATGTCCTCGTGGACGAGTACCAGGACACCAATCGCGTTCAGTTCTATCTCGTGCGCCGGCTCGCGGAGGGGCACGGCAATGTCTGTGTCGTCGGGGACGATGATCAATCGATCTACGGCTGGCGCGGCGCCGACATCACGAACATCCTCGAGTTCGAACGCCATTTCCCGGGGACGACGATCCTGAGGATGGAGCAGAACTACCGCTCGACGACGAGCATTCTTGAGGTCGCCAACGCGATCGCACGGCACAATCGCGATCGCAAGGAGAAAACCCTATGGACCGATAACGACCGTGGCGATCCGGTTCGCTTCTACATGGCCGAGGAAGAGGAAGAGGAAGCCCGCTACGTGGGCCGGCGGATCCGCGAGGCGCTTCTGCAGGGGACGCCGTGCCGCGGGATCGCCATCCTCTATCGAACGCACGCCCAGTCGCGGCCCCTCGAGGACGCCCTGCTCCGCGCCGAGATCCCCTACCGCGTCGTCGGAGGGGTTTCGTTTTACCAACGCCGAGAAGTGAAGGACCTTCTGGCCTATCTGCGGCTCCTCGTGAATCCGCTCGACGAGGTTTCGTTCCGCCGCGCCGCTCTTGCCCCGAGGCGCGGAGCGGGGGAGACGACGCTCGACCGTTTGATCGCGGAGGGACGCGCCCGAGGTGCGGACCTCCTGGCGACGTGCGAGCAGGCCGAGGGATGGGGGATCGCCGGACGGGGACTCCCGGCTCTTTCGGAGATGGCTGTATTCCTGAGCGGCCTCTCATTGCGGATCGGGGAGCCGCCTCACGTCCTGCTGGAGGAGATCGTCGGCCGGGTCGGTTATCGCGATTGGCTCAAGACGCAAGGAGAGGGGGAATGGGAGGAGCGCTACGCCCACGTGGTCGAGTTGATCGAGGGGGCGCGCAGCTATGAAGGGTCCGAGGAGGGTTCTACCCTGACGGGGTTTCTCGAGCAGATCGCCCTCTACGCCCAGGTCGACACCCTCAGTGACGCCGAGGAGCGCGTGACCTTGATGACGGTCCACAACGCGAAGGGACTCGAGTTCAGCTCCGTCTTCGTGACCGGCCTCGAAGAGGGGCTCTTCCCGCACGTCTCCGCTCTCACGGACCCGCAGGAGATGGAAGAGGAACGCCGGCTCTTCTATGTGGCTGCTACGAGGGCCTGCCGAACCCTTACCCTGACCGCGAGCCGGTCGCGCCGGCGGATCAACTGGACGGGCTTGGGCGACTTGAGCCGCTTCCTCTCGGAGATACCGAACGAACTCCTCTCGGTGGAGGGCGGCATCGCGCACGGGCGGCCCCCGCGCGGCCCCGCCTCCCCTTCGTGGATGAGGGTGGGGGCGCAGGGGACGGCCCGCTCCGGCGGTGGCTCGCGGGAGGAACCGTCGATCGAGAGGGAAGCGGCCGCGCCGCGCCGGCCGAAGGGGCTCCTCGCCAAGCACGTCCGTTATGGCCTTGGCGAGGTCGTTTCCATCGATGGCGAGGGAGATGCCGCCCGCATCGAGGTTCTCTTCCCCGGGTGGGGGACGAAGAAGATCTTGCGCGCCTACCTCACCCTCGTCGAAAAGGGATGATCCGCGGCGGGTCGGCCGTGACCCGGAGGCGGGCGGGCGATATCATGGGGCGCACGGAGGGAGCGTGATCCACCTGCCCGACCATCCTCGGGGCCCGAAGCTTGGTCCCGGGACACGGAGGAGCCGTTGAGCGTTTGGCTTCGGCTCGGGCGGGAAACGATTCGTCTCGACCTGATGGATCGCTTCGGACGGCCGCCCGTTGTCTCTCCCCACCCGACCGCGCTGCGCGCGCTCGTCCGCGAGGCGTCGGGACTGGAAGGCCGACCTCGGACCGAGATCCCGGAAGAGGAACGGCAGCACGCGTCGGGAATCGACCGATCCCTCAGCGATCCCGCCCTGCGGGCCGCATTCCTCGATCGCGCCGGGAGCGCGAGTCACGTCCGGTTGGCCATCCCGGATGCGACGAGGCGCGGACCCTGGCAGGAATGGGTCTATCCGTGCGCGCGCTGGCTCGAGGAACAAACGCCGCGAGCGATGAGCCGAGTACTCCTCGTCGCGACGGGCGTGCACCGCCCGGCCATGCCCGAAGGCCTCCGGCTGCCTGCCGGGTGGACCGCGCTTGCGAACGGACTCGATGGATACGCGACCCACCGTCTGGTCGGACGGACCTCGCGCGGAACCCACGTCCGGCTCCATCCCGCATGGGTCGAGGGGGACCTGAAGGTCGCACTGGCCGATGTCAGCTTCCACTACTTCGCCGGTTTCGGGGGAGGGCGCAAACTGGTTTTCCCGGGTCTCGGCGAACCCCAGGGAATCCTCGAGAACCACCGTCTCACCTTGGACGAGGAAGGCCGGCTGCACGAGGCATGCGCGCCCGGACGGCTGGCCGGAAACGTGGTGCACGACGACCTCCTCGACGCGGCGGCCCTCTGTCCCCCCGACCTGCTGTTGACCGCCTTCGAGCCGGAACCTGGAGGCCCGATCCTCCTCACGGCGGGCGAATGGCAGACCACGCACGAATCGGCCTGCGCGCGCTTCCTGCAGGGGCACCGTCTCGCGTACACGCAAGAGCCCGAGATCCTGATCGCCGACGCGGGCGGGTTTCCCAGGGATTCGACTTTCCTGCAGGCGCACAAGAGCCTCCAGCACGCTGCCCGGTTTCTTCCGGATGGAGGGCGGCTTCTCCTGGTCGCGGCCTTGGAGGAAGGATGCGGATCGCCGACGTTGGAGAGGATCTGGGGTCTCGACGTGCGGACGCTTTCCGAGAGAGCGCTCTCGAGCTACGAAATCCACACGCACACCGCGCTCGCGCTGCGGTCGGTTCTGGATCGCATCGAGGTCGGCGTTCTGAGTCGCGCAAGGGCGGGGCTGCTGGATGCGACGGGGATTCGATCCTTCGCCCTCCTCGATGATGCGGTTGCATGGCTCGGGCAGGGTTCCTCCCCCCGCGCGTGGGGCTGGCTTACGCGGGCCGAGGATGTTCTTGCCGAACGCTCCGGAAGGCGCGCTCCGCTTCCCAAGTTCGAGCGCAGTCCCACCTCGAAGAGCGGAGGGAGCTCGGCGTGAAAGTACTGCTGATCGGTTCCGGAGGCCGGGAGCACGCGCTCGCATGGGCCGTCTCGCGGTCACCGATAAAGCCGGAGCTCTTCGCGGCCCCGGGGAACGCCGGGTTGGCCGCGATAGCGAGGATTGTCCCGGTGCCGGCGTCCGATGCGGATGCTCTCGTCCGCTTCGCCGAGGAAGAGCGGATCGATCTGACGATCGTCGGGCCGGAGGGTCCCCTGATCGCGGGCGTCGTCGATCGCTTTCTGGCGCGCGGCTTGCGGGTATTCGGCCCCCGAGCGCGCGCTGCGATGATCGAGGGTAGCAAGATCTATGCGAAGGACTTGATGCGACGGGCGGGGATCGCGACCGCGGCTTCCGAGGTCTTCGCGATGGCTGAAGAGGCGGCGGCGGCCCTGAGCCGCGCCGTCTACCCGAAGGTGATCAAGGCCGACGGCGTCGCGGCGGGCAAGGGGGTCGTGATCGCTCAGAATCGCGAATCGGCTCTCGACGCGGTTGAACGGATGATGGTGGACAGGCAGTTCGGCCCGGCCGGCGAACGGATCGTGATCGAGGAATTCCTGACGGGTGAAGAGGTTTCTGTGTTCGCCCTTTGCCGCGGGTCGGACTATCTGCTCCTACCGGCAGCTCAAGATCACAAGCGCCTCCTCGACGGCGACCGGGGACCGAACACGGGAGGGATGGGAGCGTATTCCCCCTATCCGCGATGGGATCCGGCGCTCGAGGAGCGCGTGCGCCGGGGCGTGGTAAGCCCGACCCTTCAGATGCTCGAGGCCGACGGGTGCCCATTTTTCGGTCTGCTCTACTGCGGATTGATCGTGCGCGACGGCGTTCCGATCGTGCTGGAATACAACTGCCGATTCGGAGACCCCGAGACACAGGCTGTTCTTCCGCTGATCCGAGGCGACTTGCTTGGAGCTCTCGAGGCGGTCGCCTCCTATACGCCGGGACCAGTTCCGCCCCTGACGATCGAGGAGGGGGCTGCAGCCGTCGTCGTCCTCGCGTCGCGGGGCTATCCTGATTCGTACGGTAAGGGATATCCAATCCGGGGAATGGAGGAGGCGGTCGAGCGCGCCGGGGCGGTGGTCTTTCATGCCGGGACGCGCCAGGGCCCCGAGGGCCCGGTGACCGACGGCGGGCGTGTGCTGGGGGTTGTCGGAACGGGGAATGACTTGCGTCAGGCGCTCGCGCAAGCGTACGAGGGAGTCGAGGCGATCGACTTCGAGGGGAAAACGTATCGCACGGACATTGGCAAACGGGGGCTCGAAACATGACGGTGAATCATAGGGACGGCCCGTCGGTCGGGGTTCTGTTCGGGAGCGAATCGGATCGTGAGGTGATGGCCTTGACGGGCCGGGTACTCGAGAAGTTCGGCGTCGAGCACGAGCTTCGCGTGCTCTCGGCCCATCGAACGCCGGATGAGGTTCGCGACTATGCCCGCGCGGCTCAAGGGCGCGGGATCCGGGTGTTGATCTGCGGCGCCGGGATGTCGGCCCAACTGGCCGGCGTCGTCGCCGCAGCAACTATCTTGCCTGTTCTGGGCGTTCCCCTCGCGGCGGGCCAGCTCGGAGGGCTCGACGCCCTTCTCTCCACGGCACAGATGCCGGCCGGCGTCGCCGTGGGAACCCTGGCGATCGGGAAGGCGGGGGCGCGGAACGCGGCGCTTCTGGCCGTTCAGATCCTCGCCCTCTCCGACCCGGATCTCCAAGCGAAGCTCCTCGCGCACAAGGAATCGATGGCGCGGGGCGAGGCGCTCTAGAGGGTGGGGGCAACCCCCAAGGGGCCAGGGTTCGCTTTCGCCATGGCGTCCCCGAATCGCACCCTTGCCGTCGCGGCGTTTCTCTTCGCGGCGATTCTGTTGTTCGCGCGTCTTGGCGAGCTTCCCCTCCTGCAGCCCGATGAGGGAAGGAACGCCGAAATCGCGCGCGAGATGAAAGAGACGGGCGCCTGGCTCGTCCCAACCTATGACGGGATATCCTATCTCGACAAGCCCGCTTTTCACTTCCGGGCGGTCGCCCTCTCGCTCTCCGTTCTTGGGGACAATGAGCTCGCCGCACGCCTCCCGTCGGTTCTCTTTGCACTGGCGCTTCTGGCGGTCCTTTTCGCCTTTTCCAGGCGCGTCTATGGGCCGCGTTGCGCCGCGCTTGCGGTCGTCGTCATCGTGACGTCCCCGCTGTTCCTCGCGTTCGGTCGCATTGTGATCCTCGACATGGCGCTCGCCCTCTTCGTCTCGATCTCGATTCTCGCCGGTTTTCTCGCGGAAGAGGCCTCTAGCGCAAGGAGGCGATGGTCATTCGTCTCGGCCGGCGCGGCGGCCGTGGCGACCTTGGTCAAGGGCCCCGTCGGTTTCCTCACGCCGCTGCTTGTTCTCTCCGCGCTCCACGCGTTGGAGCGGCGCCCCCGGGCGATCTTGCGGCTCCTCTCGCCGGCGAACCTCCTTCTCTTCGCCGCCGTCGTGTTGCCGTGGTTTCTCGCCCTTACCGATAGGCACCCGGACTTCCCGCACTACGGAATCGTGGAGGAGACGTTGCGCCGCTATGCGACCTCATCCTTCCGCCGGACAGGGCCGTTCTATTACTACGCGCCGGTCCTGCTCGCGGTTTTCTTCCCCTGGAGCGTCTTGCTGCCGGAGTCGATCGTGCTCGCGGCGCGCCGCCGGCGCTTCCTTCTCCCCGCGGACCGGCTCTTCATCCTCTGGGCGATCGTCGTGGTCCTCTTCTTCTCGACCTCCCAATCGAAGCTGCCCGGCTACATACTGACCGCCGTGGTCGCCCTGGGCGTGTTGATCGCCCGGGTGGCCGATCGCGCGCTCGACGCGGCGGCCGGCCGAGCCGCGCGCCTGGTGTTGCGGGGGGCGGCGGTTCTAGCGGTCATCTGCGCGATCCTGTCGGTTCTTCTCGCGGTCGGAATCTTCGAGCCCGATTGGATTCGGCGCTTGTTCCGGATTCGCAGCCGCGAGTTCGACCGCCTGGTACCGACTTTCCGCCCTCTGGCCGTAACACTGGTCGTGATTGGTTCGGTCGCGCTCCTGGGTTGCCTCCGCCGGAGTCTTAAGCTCTCGATGGCCGCGATGTCGCTCTTTCCCGCGGCGCTCCTGACCCTCTGTTTCGGGGGGCTGGGGGAGTACGCGGAGGCGGGTTCCGCTCGTTCCCTCGCCCGCGCTCTCCCTGCCTTTCCCAAAGGGACCGGGGTCGCCTGCGTCGAGTCGTTTCCGGGCGGACTGCCCTTCTACCTCGGACGAACGGTCACGCTCGTGAGCCGCGATGGGCGGGAGCTCGAGAGCAACTACATCCTCTACCGGCTCAAGCGGGATCCGGCTTGGCCGAGGACCCTCGTGCGGCTCTCGGAGCTCGATTCGTGGCTCGCGGTCCGCAGCGGGCCTGTGATGCTGATCGGCGGCCGCAGGGGTAGGTCCACGCTGGAAGAGCAGGCGGCGCGCCTGGGGCTTCCCCTCACGCAACTTTCGCCAGGGTGGTGGGGAATCCTTGTGCCGCGGGTGGAGGGGCCCTAGTCATGTGCGGAGTCTGTGGGATTGCGTCCGGCTGCGGACCCCTGGATCCGGGAGAGGCCGCGGGCCGCGTCGCTGCGATGGTCGATGCCCTCATCCATCGTGGACCCGACGATGTGTGGATCGAGAAAACGCCGCGCGCGATCATGGGGGCGACCCGGCTCGCGATTCGCGGATTGGCGAGCGGGCGGCAGCCGATCCTCGATCCCTCATCGGGCGTGCTCGCCGCATGCAATGGCGAGATCGACAACCACCGGGAGTTGCGTGACTGGCTGGACCGGCGCGGCAGGCCTGTCTCGATGGCGACAGATGTGGCGGTGATTCCCGGGCTGTACCTCGAGCTCGGTGAATCGTTCGTCGAGCGTCTTGTCGGCGCCTTCGCGATCGCACTCTGGGATCCGGGAGAGGGAAGGTTGCTCCTCGCGCGTGATCGCGCCGGAGAGCGTCCTCTCTTCTATCACCAGTCGGGGGAGACGATCCGGTTCGCCACGGAGATCGCCGCCCTCGCGGCCGACATCCATCTGTCTCTCACGCCCGACCCCAGGGCCTTGGCGGGATACCTGCAGTTTGGGTCCTTCGTGGCTCCCGAGACGCCGTTTGCCGAGATCCGCAAGGTGGGTCCGGCGGAGATGGTTGTCTTCGAACGCGCAGGAATCACGAGGCGGCGCTACTGGCGGTGGGAGATCGCATCCGCGCCGAAATCGAAGCCGTCTGTCGAGCGCTTTGACGAGATCTTCAGTTCGGCCGTGCGGCGGCAGGGCGATGTCGAAGTCGACTGCGGCGTGTTCCTGAGCGGTGGGGTCGATTCTTCTCTCGTCGCCGCGGTGGCGCGGAAAGTCTTCCCAGATCGCCGGTATCGGGCCTACACGCTACGATTCGACGAAGCTTCCTATGATGAGGGCTCCTTCGCCGAGGATGTCGCGCGCGAGCTCGGCATCGAATCGATTCCGATCTGGATCAAGCCCGAGGAGTTTCCCAAGGGGATCGCGGAACTCGTGCGCCTCGCGGGGGAGCCTCTCGCCGACCCGGCCTGGGTGCCGACCGCGCTCCTCGCCCGCAGGGCCTCACAGGATGTGAAGCTCGCCCTAGTGGGGGAGGGGGGGGACGAGATGTTCGGAGGATACCCGACCTACATGGGGGCGATTGCCGCAGCGAGATACGCCCGTCTGCCGGGTGCGCTTCGCCGTCTCGTCCGCCGGGCCGTCGATGCGTGGCCTCCCAGCGACAAAAAGGTCAGCCTTTCCTTCCTGCTCAAGCGATTCGTCTCCGGCGCCGAACTGGACGGCGTCGAAAGGCACCTTCTCTGGACGTCGAACATCCCGCCGGCGCTTCTCGGCAGACTCGGCGTTGCGGCTGCGCCCCGGGTCCCGTCCGGCGAGCCCGGCGAGCTGATCGACATCGTGCAGCGGATCGATCTGGAGACATCCTTGGCCGAAGGGCTCTTGACCAAGGCGGACCGAGCGAGCATGCGCTCGGCCCTGGAACTCCGGACGCCATTCCTGGACCAATCCGTGATGGAGTTCGCGGCAACCCTGCCGGCGCGGCACCGTCTGCGCGGCATCACGACGAAGGCCTTCCTGAAGGAGTACGCCCTGCGCTACCTCCCGAGACGGATCGTTCATCGCAGGAAGCGGGGGTTGTCGGTTCCCCTGGGTCAATGGCTCAGGACGGAGATCTATCCGTGGGCGGTCGACCGGCTCGCGGCCGGCGGCCTCGCTTGCGTGGGGATCGATCCGCATGCGGCCCGCGATCTACTCGAGGAGCACCGGGAGAAACGGGCGGATCACGCGCGCGCCATCTGGACCCTCCTCGTTCTCGCCGAGTGGATCGACTGGGCGCAGGGCCGCGCTAAACCAGTTTGAGTGGATCTGAGACGCTCGCCACGCGCCTCCGCGGGGCTCGGGCTTTGTTCCGGGGGCGCCGGACCCCGCGGCCGCCGGGCTCCCTTCTCACCCGCAGGATGACCGGGCAGGAGGCTAGAGCTC
>CAZNRY010000158.1:0-9495 GCA_964575675.1 uncultured bacterium | reverse complement strand
CCCCCGAGGGGCCGTGCGTGGGCCCCGGGGGGCAGAGGGCTGCCCGACCCCCGGAGGGACCGGGCACGCCCGCAGCCAGCGCCTCAAACACGGCCGCGCCCACCGCCGCATCCCCGTCGAAGAGAAGGGTCCAGCGGTCCGTGTAACGGCGCAGCAGGGCGGCCTGCTCGGCCGTGAGGGCCGTCCCGCATGTCCCGACAACCCACCCAAGTCCCGCTGCGGAGAAGCTGATCACATCGAAGTACCCCTCGACGACCAAGACGTCCCCGGCGGCCCGAATCGCCTCGCGCGCCTCCGGCAGCCCGAACAGAATGGTCCCCTTGCGGTAGAGGGGCGTCTCGGGGGAGTTCAGATACTTCGGCTCGCCGCCCCCGAGCAGGCGGCCTCCGAAGGCGACGGTCCTGCCTCCGGCCGATCGGATCGGGACCATGACGCGCTCGCGAAATCGGTCGTAGAGCCCGCGCTCCCCCTCGACCACAAGCCCTGCACGCAGCAGGATTCGTTCCGGCAGCAGGCGCCGGGCATTCTGGGGCAGGGCGTCCCATGGTGGCGGGGCCCAACCGAGCCCGAAGCGTTCGATCTGGGCCTGATCGATTCCGCGCGCCTGAAGGTAGGACCTCGCCGCGGCCCCGTCACTGGAGCGCAGCCGCTCGCGGAAAAACTCTGCAGCGACCTCCATCGCCTCCCCCAGCCGCTCGTCCGGCCCGCCGGCGCCGGGGAACCGCTGCTGCGGGATCGGGATCCCCGCCTTCTCCGCCAGCGCATGAAGCGCCTCCGGAAACGTCATCTTTTCCTGCAACATGAGGAAGGCGAACGCGTCGCCCCCCTGATGGCAGCCGAAACAGTAGAAGGTCTGATTCTCCTGGTTCACGAAGAATGAGGGGGTCTTCTCGCCATGGAAGGGACAGAGCCCTTTCCAGCGCTTGCCGGATTTCTTGAGCTCGATGTACGGGGAGATCACGGCGAGGACGTCGCTCGCAAGGCGAACCTGCTCGACGAACGGATCGGTTCCTCTCAGTCCCATCGCTTCGGCTTCCTTGTCCCTTCCCACCAAGCCCCGGGCTCAGCGTCCCGATATCAGGATCGCGGTTGCGGCGCGCCGTCCCAAGTTCGGGATCGTCGATCGCCTCTCAGCCGGTCTGCGCAGACCGAAGTCGTACGATCGTCGCCCCCCATCCTCCCTCGTGGGGCTCCCCCGTGCGGAACGACTCGACGAGGGAATGTGATCCGAGCAACTCCTCGATCGAGCGCTTGAGCGTCCCGGTCCCCTTGCCGTGGATGATCCGGACCTCGGGCACGCCGGCCATCGATGCCCGATCGATGTAGCGTTCGACCTGAAGCCTTCCCTCATCCGCCGTCTTTCCCCGGAGATCGATCTGCCGCTCGATGGCGATCGCGCTTTCCGGCGCCGGCTGGCGTTCAGGCGTTCGCCTGCGCGGCGGCGCTGGCGCATCCGCGGGCGGCTCGCGGAGGGCTGTTACCGCAACGAGGAAACGCAGCGCCCCCGATGAGATCCAGACGCGCCCCGTTCCGTCAGGTTCCGTTTCGATCTTCACAACACAGCCGAGGTCGGGACTGAAGGCGACCCCCCCGGGACGAACCTTCGCCTCGCCGATCGCCTTGAGCTTAGGATCATTCGTCCCTCGGACGCGGTCGCGAGCCGCCCGCACGCGCTCCTCCGTGCCGCGCAGCTCCGGGAATCCCGCTCCGGAATCGGAGCGCCTCTCCCGCCCCCCTGCGCCATCGATCCGCTCGGCCTCCGCGCGCAGCCGCTCCGTCTCGGCGTGAAGCCGCCGGGCGGCCTCGAGGAGGGATTCGGCCTCGGCCAGATCCCGCCCGGTCGCTTCGAGACGCGCCTGCCTCAGCGCGTGAAGCCGCTGCTTCAGACGCTCCGTCTGCCGCTCGCGCAGCTCGGTCGCAGCCCTGAGACCCTCTTGCGCCTCGTGCAGCCGGCCGACCTCCTCTTCGACCTGACGGCGCTTCCTCTCCAGGTCCGAGAGAAGCTCATCGAGCTCCGCGGTCCACCTCGATCGGTACCCTTCGGCGCGCGTGATCAGCTCCCCGGGGGGCAGGAGCCTTCGGGCCAGCTCAAAGGCCCGCGACCGGCCCGGCGCGCCTAAGCGGAGGCGATAGGTCGGCCTGCTCGTTCCCGCGTCGAACTCCATCGCTGCGTTGATCATCTTCGGGTGCTCGTGGGCAAGGAGCTTGAGCCCCGAGAGGTGGGTCGTCGCGACGACGAAGCCGCCCTTCTCGGTCAACAGCTCGAGCAGGGCGCGCCCCAGCGCGGTCCCTTCGTCGGGATCGGTGCCGCCGCCGAGCTCGTCGAGCAGAACGAGCGAGCTCGATGTCGACTCCCCCCAGGCGAGGGCGATGTTCCGCAGGTGGCCCGCAAATGTGCTCGTCTCCTGTTCGATCGACTGCTCATCGCCCAAGTCGGCGAAGATCCCGTCGGTGACGGCGAGGTCGGTCCCGTCCGCCGCCGGAATCAGGAGCCCCGCTTGAGCCATCGCCGCGAGGAGTCCGACCGTCTTCAGCGCGACCGTCTTTCCACCCATGTTTGGCCCCGAGAGGACCAGCGTCTTTCCCTCTCCCGACAGCTCGAGGTCGAGCGGGATGACCTCCGCTCCCCCGAGCCGCTGCGTCTCGGCAAGCAGAGGATGGCGACCGGCGATCACGCGGAGATGCTCCCCATCGTTGAAGGAGGGGGCGCGGCAGTCGAGATCGAGGGCCAGCCGCGCCCGGGCGCGCAGGCAGTCGACCTCCTCGCACGCCGCGAACCCGCGCGCGATCTCTCCCTCGAAGCCGCGGAGCTGGCCAGTCAGGTCGCGCAGGATTTCAATCTTCTCCTGCTGCTCCTCAGCCTCCATCTCCGCGATCGCGTTGTTGCGGTCCATGGCCTGCAGCGGCTCGAGGAAGACCGTCTGCCCCGAGCCCGAGTGGCCGTGCACGATCCCCCGCAAGTGTGCGCGGTCCTGCGCGCGAACGGCCAGCACGTAGCGCCCTTCGCGCAGGGTCACGAAGCTCTCCTCCGGGTGCGACGATTCGCGTCTGGCAAGGCTCAGGAGCGCCTCGCCCGCCTCGGCCCGCGCGGAGCGGAGCCGGTGGCGGATCCGGGCCAGGCCGGGGGTGGCCGTATCGAGAAAGTCCCCCGCCGGGTCGAACACCTCGTCGAGTCTGCGCACGAGCGCGCCGAAGTCCCGGAACTGGAGTCCCATCCTGTGCATCTCGGGAAAGCGATCGGCGACCTCTCTGCGATCGAGGGCCCGGCGGACGCGAGTGCTCACAACCAGGAACTGCCGGAGCTCGAGCAGCTCCAAAGGTTGAAGCAGGTCGCGCTCGTTCGCCAGGCGGTTGAGCAGACCGCCGAGCTCGCCCACCTCGATCGGGCCGGTGTCGAAGCCGGCGAGCCACAGATCGCGCATCTGGCGAACAAGGTCGATCTCCCGCTCGATCGCCGCGCGTTCGGTGAGCGGGATGAGCGACAACGCCCGATGACGGCCGCGCGGCGAATGCGCGCGATCGGCCACCATCTGGCAGACCTTGGGAAACTCTAGGAGATCGAGTACGTGTTGGTTCACGGAAACGGCCGACCCGGCTCGACCGGGCCGGCCTCTTCGTAGAGATAGACTCTCTTAATTGGACGCGGACCGGGAAGTCTGCGCCTTGCGGCGCGCGGCGTTCTCCTTCCGCTTCCGCTTCTCGCTCGGTTTCTCGAAATGCTGATGCTTGCGGACGTCCGCGAGAATACCCGCCTTCTCACACTTCTTCTTGAACCGCCGGAGAGCACTCTCGAAGGACTCGCCGTCCTTTACGCGAATCCCTGGCAAATTGAGTAACACCCCCTCACCGTGGAATGGCTGTGAACAAGGGACGTCAGGGGGTCGTCCACGCAACCCATTGCCCCCAAGTGCATAAAGCTACCGGTTCCCGGCCGGCGGTGTCAATCGACGATCTCTCGAGTCGGGCGATACCGGCCCCGCCCGTTCGGGCGGCCCCTTCGGTTGACGGTACTCGAAGGGGGATGATAGGTTGGCGTGTCGTCGCTGCCGCGGGGCTCCCTTCCCGCCGGCCGAGGGAGGCGATCTGAACGAATTCCGAGGAATCGATTTCTACGGGACGGACGCGCAGCGCGCCCGACATCCCCGGCGCGAGCGGGATCACCGATGAGTACCCCGTCGGACGCCATCTTGCGAATCCCGAATCGGTCTCCACCTATGAGGGGACCCACGACATCCACACCCTCATCGTCGGCGCCTCGATTTCGGGGCATGAAGCGTTCCGCTAGGAACCAGGAGGAAGAACCGTGCAGTACCAGCGTCTCGTACCCCCGCAGGAAGGCAGTTCCATTCGCGTCCAGGACGGGCGGCTCGAAGTCCCCGACTGCGTGATCCTACCGTTCATCGAGGGGGACGGCACGGGACCCGACATCTGGCGCGCATCAAAACGGGTCTTCGATGCGGCCGTCGCACATGCGGGAGGTGGGAAGAAACGGGTCGTCTGGTTCGAGATCTTCGCGGGCGAGAAGGCGAACAAGGTCTACGGCGAGGGGACGTGGCTGCCGGCCGACACCCTGCAGGCGATCCGCGATTACCGGGTCGCGATCAAGGGTCCGTTGACAACCCCCGTGGGCGGGGGGATCCGGAGCCTGAACGTCGCGCTGCGCCAAGAGCTCGACCTCTACGCATGCGTGCGTCCGGTGTCGTGGGTCCGGGGCGTCCCCTCCCCCGTTCGGGCGCCTGAGAAGCTCGACGTCGTGATCTTCCGTGAGAACACCGAGGATGTCTATGCCGGGATCGAATGGGCGCAGGGAACGCCCGAGGCGTTGGAGCTGATCCGCTTGATCGGCGAGAAATACGGCAAGAAGATCCGGCTCGATTCGGGGATCGGCATCAAACCGATCAGCATCACCGGCACGCAGAGGCTCGTGCGCATGGCGCTCCGCTACGCCCTCGACCACGGTCGCAAGAGGGTGACCATCGTTCACAAGGGGAACATCATGAAGTTCACCGAAGGCGCCTTCCGGGACTGGGGGTACGAGCTGGCGCGCAAGGAGTTCGCCGACTCGGTCGTGACCGAGGAGGAGATCGGAAGCGGGCCGATCCCCGTGGGGAAGGTCCTCCTGAACGACCGGATCGCCGATTCGATCTTCCAGCAGGTTCTTCTGCGGCCGGATGAATACGACATCCTCGCGACGCCGAATCTGAACGGCGACTACCTGAGCGACTCCTGTGCGGCGCAGATCGGCGTCCTCGGGATGGCGCCGGGCTCGAACATCGGCGATGGAATTGGCGTCTTCGAGGCCACGCACGGCACCGCGCCGAAGTACGCGGGGCAGGACAAGGTCAATCCCGGCAGCGTGATCCTCTCGGGGGCGATGATGTTCGAGTACCTCGGTTGGCATGAGGTGGCGCGGACGATCCGGGAGGCGCTTGCCTTGACCGTCTCGCGCAAGCTCGTCACCTATGATCTGCATCGTCTCATGGAGGGCGCGACCCTGCTCTCGAGCTCGCAGTTCGGGGAAGCCGTTGCCGACTCGATGCGAGAGGTGAAGATCTAGGATGGGCGCCGGGCCGCACGGTCGGGTAGAGGATGGAGCGAGTCGTCGACGGAGGGAGCTGCGGCGTCCCCGTCCGGGATTCCGCTCAGCCCTCGCACTCGCATTGCTCGCAAGCTGGACGGGGATCGCCGCCGGGGGCATCTCGTATCGCGGGGGCGCAGGTCTCGGCTATCAGACCCCCCGCGAGGGGACGTTGAACGACCTCTACGGCGCGGGAGCGTCCTTTCACCTGATGGCTGAAGCCGAGTTCGTACGGGTGCCGATGAACCTCGCCCTCGAGGTCGGCTTCATGCAGGCGACCGGGGACCACCTCTCCGGATCATTCTTTGTTACGGAAATCGAAGGGAAACTCCGCCGCATCCCGATCGACCTGCTCGCCAGATTCCCGTTCACGGACAGCGAGGCCCATCCGTACATCGGGGTGGGATTCGAGATGCTCTGGGCGAGCGAGAGCTTCACCTACAGACTGGACGGCGAGCGCCGCGAGCGGGATGGCTCCGGCCGGGTCGATCCGGGCGGGCTCATCGTCCTGGGGTATGAGCGCTCCGCGTCGCCGCGCCTGCGCCTCGAGGGGTATCTGAGCTACGTGCCGGCCAGCCGGAGGGTCCTTCGCGAGGAAAGCTACGAGCCTCCCGGGGCCGGCCGGATCGACGAGGGATCGCTGGGTGTGCGGATCTATTGGAGGCTGCCATGAACCCCCCGAATTCAGGACGGTCCGGTGAGGCGGCCCCGCCGCTCCCGCCGCGCGGGAGCAGATGGACGATCCTCCTGCTGGCCGCGCTCTGCGCCCATCCGGCGGCGGCCCGCGGTGGCGAGATCGAGTCGTTTCTTTTCCGACTCGCCCAGGATCCCTCGCAAAAAGCGCCGGATCGTGTCTCCCCGCTGTTCGCGTGGGACCATGAGGAAGCGCTCCGGGGACGCGCGCGGGTCTTGATTCGCATGACCCCGGGGACTGCGCCCGCGGAGTTGCGCGCGCTGATCGAATCTGCGGCTCCCGCTTCGGTCTGGGAGGGCGGGACAGGCGAGCTGTGCCAGGTCGTAGCCGCTTGGGGCGACCTGCCGCTGATCGCGGAGCTCCCCGGCGTGTCCCACGTCTTCCGCTCCCCGCGCCCCGTCGTGTGCAGCGAGGCGCGCAGTGAGGGAATCGACACGATGCGGGTACCCGCCTTCCAGGCCTCGGGCCATCGCGGGGCGGGCAGCCGGGTCGCGATCCTCGACCTCGGCTTCGATGGATACGAGCGTTTCTTGGGCTCCGAGCTCGGCGATGACGTCGTCGTACGGTCTTTCTATCGAAGCCCTTCGGGGCGCGGTGACATCGCGGGGGGAGGTATCGACCACGGGATCGCGTGCGCCGAGATCATCCACGACATCGCGCCGGAGGCCCGTCTCTACTTGGTCAACGTGGAAACCCTCCTCGATCTGCAGAGCGCCGTCGAATGGCTGATCAGCGAGCACGTATCGGTGATCAGCCACTCGGTCGGTTGGTACTTCGGGGGGTTGAACGGCCGGGGGCCTGTCAACGACATCGCCGACAAGGCGGCCCGCAACGACATCCTCTGGATCAACGCCGCGGGAAACGAGGCGCAGCGCCACACATGGGCAACCGCGCGCGATTCGGATGCCGATCGGCTCCTCGAGTTCGACGACGCCGGGGACGAAACGCTCGACTTCACGCATCTCGGCCCCAGCGACACGCTAGATCTCGTTCTCTTGTGGGATGACTGGCCCCGTTCGCGCTCCAGCAGCATCGACCTCGAGTTGATCGGCGCAGGCGGAGAGATTCTCGCGTCGACCGTCGACCAGGGATTCGGGAATCCGTACGCGATCCGCGTCCTCGCGTGGGGAACGGGAGACGGCGAACCCGTCGCCGCACGCGTCAGGGCGCAGGGGGACGTGAATGGAGCGACCCTCCACATTTTCCGGGTCGGCCACGGGGTCACGTTGGACGAGCATCAAAGATCGGACCGATCGCTCTTGGCCCCGGCCGACTCCCCTTCGGTCCTTGCGACCGGGGCGACCTACTGGCGCGACCTGACCCTCGATTCCTACAGCAGCCGGGGAGCGATCGATTCGGCCGATCTTGTCAAACCGGAGATCTGCGCTCCCGTGGGGGTCACGACGGCGATCTACGGGCGGGAGGGATTCCGCGGAACATCGGCCGCGGCTCCCCACGTCGCCGGCGCGGCCGGCCTCCTCGTGTCGGCCGGGATCCAGGGGGGGGTGTACGACCTCCAGTGGACCCGCGACGAGCTGATCCTCCTTCTCTCGAAGAGCGCACTCCCCATGCCGGACATCCGCCCGCTCGCATGGGGGGTGGCCAGAATGCCCGCCCGCGTTCCCCCGCTCGTCCGCAGGGGACCCGCGCTGCTCAGCAATCCCGCATCAGGCAGGGTTCGCTGGAACGCGGATTGCGGTGAGGTCGAGATTCTCAACGTCGCCGGGCGGGTCGTCGCTCGCCGCTCCGCTCCGTTCTGGGACGGCGACGATCGCGAGGGCCGGCCCGCGCCTTCCGGGATCTACTGGCTTCGATCCGTTCAATCGGGCGCCAGCACGCGCCTCGTCTGGTTGGGGCGGTGAGCGAGGCGCAGGGAGAGCGGGGCAAGCGGTTGGGGTACGAGGCGGCGAGCTCCGAGGCTGTTGCCCTCCTACGCGGCGAAACGGACGTCATCGCCCGGATGTCGACGATCTGCTCCATCCTGAAGCGCTGCATCCCCACGGCCTCTTGGGTGGGATTCTACCGCGTCCTCGCCCCGAAGATGCTTGCCGTCGGACCCTACCAGGGAGAGGTCGGCTGTCTCAGGATCCCGTTCGACCGCGGCGTCTGCGGGGCGGCGGCCCGAACGGGGGCTCCGCAGATCATCGCCGATGTGCACGCGTTTCCGGGGCACATCGCATGCGACGCGTCGACCCGCTCCGAAATCGTCGTTCCGGTCTTCGACCGCGCCGGCGTGCTGATCGCCGTTCTCGATCTCGATAGCAGGGAGCCGGCGGCGTTCGATGAGGTCGATCGCGCGCATCTGGAGATCCTGGCGACCTTCGTCTGTCCGGAGGCGCAGGGGTGAGCCGGGCGGGATCGCCGTTGACCCGCCGGCGGCGGCTGGCCTAAAGTTGCTGTTCGCCAGTTTTCTCCGCGGTTACGCCACCAGACTGGAGCAGGTAGAAAATGAAGGTCCTGGCTGAGCAGATCCGTTCGGCGCGCAGCATCCTGATGTCCACGCACAAGGATCCGGACGGCGACGGGATCGGCGCCGTGCTCGCCATGGCGTTCGCCCTGCGCGCCGCGGGGACGGATGTGCACGTTCGCCTGGCCGACCCATGCCCCGACCGGTTCCGGTTTCTCGATCCAGGGGGGATCCTCCGCGCGCTTCCGGAGGGTGCGACCGATCTCGACTGCGGCCGGCCGGACCTCGCGCTGATCATCGACACCCACCAGTGGTCGCTCCTTGGGTGCATCGGGGATCTCGTGCGCAAGGCCGGGATCCCGACCGTGTTCCTCGATCATCATCCGGTGCGCGGTGCGGTCCGCCGCGACGTCTACGGAAACCCGGACTCGTGCTCGACCGGCGAGCTCGTCTACCGCCTCCTGCTTCACTACCTCGATCTGCCGATTGATGCGCGGATCGGAGAATGCCTCTACACGAGCATCGCCTACGACACCCATTCCTTCCGCTACGTGCGCAACTCCCCGTCTCCCCACGTCGTGGCGGCCGATCTGCTCTCGCGCGGGGTCGATGCCACCAAGATCTACCGCCACCTCTTCGCCAGCAACCCAATCGGGAAGATGCGTCTCTTGGGGCAGGTCCTCGGCGCGATGCAGATCGACGAGGACGGGAAGCTCGCGTGGGTCTGTCTTCCCATTGAGTGGATCAAGCGGTGCGGCGTCTGCGAGGACGACATCCGCGACACGGTGAACTGCATGCTCGAGGTCGACGGCGTTG
>CAZNRY010000157.1:0-9727 GCA_964575675.1 uncultured bacterium | reverse complement strand
ATTGATGTAATCAACGTCAGTCGGCGCAATCCCCGCCGACTTCAGCGCCAGGCCGATCGCACGCGCCGCGCCCTCCCCGTCAGGGGCCGGCGCCGTCATGTGATAGGCGTCCGCCGTGGAACCATAGCCCACGACCTCGCTGAGCGCCGTCGCCCCGCGGGATCGCGCATGCTCCAGACTTTCGAGGACGACCACTCCGGCGCCCTCTCCCATCACGAACCCGTCCCGATCGCGGTCGAAGGGACGGCTCGCCCGCTCCGGTTCGTCGTTGCGAGGGGAGATGGCCTTCATCGACGCGAATCCGGCCATCGAGAGGGGCGTGATCGCAGCCTCGGCCCCGCCGGCCACCACGACGTCCAGCTGGCCGTCCCGCACGAGCTTGAAAGATTCGCCGATCGCGTGCGCCCCGGAAGCGCACGCCGAAACGGTCGCGTAGTTCGATCCCTTGGCGCCGAACTCCATCGAGACATGGCCCGATGCCATGTCGACGATCATCATGGGGACGAAGAACGGACTCACGCGGCCCGGCCCCTTGTTCACCAAGACGGTGTGCTGGGCCTCCAGGGTCGTGATCCCGCCGATTCCCGACCCGATGATCACGCCGAAGCGATGCGGATCGACCGATCCTTGGGACAGGCCCGCCTGGGAATGCGCCTGCTTCGCGGCGGCCATCGCGTAATGGACGAACGGGTCGGCCCGTTTGATGTCCTTGGCCTCCATGTACAGGCTCGGATCGAATCCCTTCAGCTCCGCCGCGATCCGCACGTCCATCGCAGATGCATCGAAGCGCGTGATCGGCCCCACGCCCCCACGCCCTGCGATCAGCGCGTCCCAGAAGGCATCGACTGTGAGACCGATGGGGGAAACGACCCCCATCCCCGTGACAACGACCCGATAGGGCACCGGCATTGCCGCTCCTGCTCGCCTAGTTCTTCGCCTCGTGATGATCCTTCAGGTACTGGATGGCGTCCTTGACCCGCTCCATCTTCTCCGCGGCCTCGTCAGGGATCTCGATCTCGAAGGCTTCCTCGATCGCCATGACGAGCTCGACGGTGTCGAGCGAATCAGCGCCAAGGTCGTCGATGAACGATGCTTCGGGCGTCACCTTCTCCGGGGCAACTCCCAACTGCTCGACGATGATGTCCCGGATCTTCTGCTCGTAGTTTTCCATCGATCCTTCCTCCCCGGGGCGAACGGGCGCCCCATCACGACATCGACATCCCACCATCCACCGACAGAACTTGACCCGTCACGTACCTCGCGTCGTCCGAAGCAAGATACGCCACGGCGTTCGCCACGTCCTCCGGAAGACCCAGGCTCTTGACCGGGATCCTCTCCAGAAACGCGGCCTTCACCTCGTCCGGCAAGGACGAGGTCATCGGCGTCTCGATATAGCCAGGGGCCACGGCGTTTACCGTGATCCCCCGCTCGGCCAACTCCTTGGCCACGGACATCGTAAACCCAATGATCCCGGCCTTCGATGCCGCATAATTCGCCTGCCCGCGGTTACCGGTGAGGCCCACGACCGAGGCGATGCTCACGATCCTACCCCATCGCTCTTTCATCATTCCCCTCGCGAAGCTCTTCGTGCAGAGGAATGTCCCGCGCAGGTTTACGGCGAGCACGGCGTCCCAGTCGCCCGGTTGCATACGGATGAGGAGGTTGTCCTTCGTGATCCCGGCGTTGTTCACCAGGATCTGGACGGTCCCCATCTCCCCGGACACGGCCGCCGCCATCGCCTCGACCGCCTCATGGTTCGAGACGTCGCAGGCGACATACATGCACTTGCGGCCGAGCGACCGGACCTCCTGGACGGTCTCGCAGTTCGCTCCGTCGGCAATCAGATCGGCGACGACAATATCGGCGCCGTCGCGCGCCAATCTCAGGCTGATGGCGCGGCCGATCCCTCGAGCCCCGCCGGTGACCAGGGCGAGACGCGAACGGCGCTCCGAATCGCTCATGCTCCCCCTCCTTGGGACAGCGAGGCAATATCCTCCTGCCCCGAAACCGAGATGGCCGTCGCGGCCCGATCGATATTCCTCACCAACCCTGTCAACACCTTGCCGGGGCCCACCTCGACAAACCGGTGATGGCCAGATGCAATCATGGCCCGAATGGACTCTTCCCACCGAACGGGCGAGAGAAGTTGCCGCACCAGACTGCGCCGGATTTCGTCGGGCTCCGTCACCGCCGCGGCCGACGCATTGGCGAACACCGGCACCTTCGAGGGTGAGACCTGAACCCCCTTCAGGGCCTCCTCGAGGCCGCGGGCGGCTCCATCCATGAGCGGCGAGTGAAACGCGCCGCTCACCTCAAGCGCGATCGCCCTCTTGGCCCCGGCCCGTCTGCAGCGCTCCATCGCGTCGGCGACCGCGGCCACCTCTCCCGATATGACGACCTGCCCCGGCGAGTTCAGATTGGCCGGAACGACGATGCCCAGACCCTCCTCGAGAATCTCGACCAGCTTTTCGTGATCCAGCCCCAAGATCGCAGCCATCGTCCCCGGTCTTTCCACGCCGGCCTTGAACATCAGCTCGCCGCGACGGCGGACCAGGCGCAGAGCGTCCTCGAAACCGAGCGACCCGGCCGCAACGTAGGCCGTGTACTCCCCGAGGCTGTGCCCGGCGGCCGCGTGAAAGGCCTCCTGGGGGCGCGCTCCCATCGCCCTGAGCACCGCGATCGAATGGGTGAAGATCGCGGGCTGCGTATTCTGGGTCATCCTGAGATCGCTCTCGGGACCCTCGAAACAGAGCTGCGACAGCGCGAATCCAAGGACCTCGTCGGCCTGCTCGAAGACGCGACGCGCTTCCGCGGATTGCGCCGAGAGCTCGCGTCCCATGCCGACGAACTGCGATCCCTGTCCGGGGAACAGGAATGCTGTCTTCAAGCCCCCCCCTTCATCGATCAAGAGTCACCACCGGACCAGCGTCGCGCCCCAGGTCAGCCCTCCGCCGAAGACCGCCATCAGGACCAGATCCCCCGACCGCAGACGACCCGTGCGGCGGGCCTCGTCAAGAGCAAGGGGGACCGAGGCTGCCGAGGTATTACCATACTTGTGGATGTTCGTGAAAACCTTTTCGGCCGGGATCTCCAATCGCTTGGCGATCGCCTCGATGATTCGCAGATTCGCCTGGTGCGGGACGAACAGGTCGATGTCGGCCGGCGTGTAGCCCGCCTGCTCGATGACCTTGAGCGAAACATCCGCCATCCCGCGCACGCCCATCTTGAACACCTCGTTGCCCTTCATGTGAATCGTGTGCAGCTTCCGCCTGACGGTTTCCTCGGACGCCGGCATCCTGCTGCCTCCGGCCGGCATCTCGATCAGAGACCCGTAGGTCCCGTCCGCGCCGAGGGTGAGCGAGAGGATCCGGTGGTCATCGTCGCCCGGAGCGAGGATCGCGGCGCCTGCGCCGTCCGCGAGCAGGATGCAGGTCGTCCGGTCTTCCCAGTTCGTGAGGCGGGAGAGGAGCTCGGCGCCGACGATGAGGATCGTGTCGTGCTGGCCGCAGGCGATCATCGCCTGCGCCACGTGCAGCGAGTAGAGGAACCCTGAGCATGCGGCGCTTAGATCAAAGGCCCAAGCCTGCCCGGCCCCCAAACGCGCCTGAAGAAGGCATCCAGTGGAGGGGAACACCTGGTCGGGCGTGACCGTGGCGACGATGATCCCGTCGAGATCCTGCGCCGTGAGCCCCGCGTCCTCCAGGGCGCGTTGGGCGGCCGGATATGCCAGATCGGTCGCGGCCATTTCCGGCGGGGCGATCCTGCGCTCCCGGACCCCGGTCCGGGTGACGATCCACTCGTCGGAAGTGTCGACGATCTTCTCGACGTCGGCGTTCGTGAGCACGTTCTCGGGTACAAAGGAACCCGTGCCGATGATGCGAACCGGTCTAGCCGAGGATTTGGCGCTGGGCCTGTTCACGATCCAACTCCTCTTTGATGCGGTCGTTGATGCGGCTTCTGGCGGATTCCGCGGCGACTTTGATGGCGTTCTTGATCGCCAGAGGGGATGACGCGCCATGGCCGATCACACAGATTCCGTCGGCGCCGAGCAAGGGCGCCCCGCCGTACTCCTCGTAATTGAACCGGGAGCGCAGGCGCTTGAAGACCGGCTTCAAGAGCATCGCGCCGACCCGGAATTTCAGGTTCTTTTCCATTTCCCGGCGGACGGTCTGCATCAGCATTCCGACGACGCTCTCGGCGAACTTCAAGATCACGTTCCCCGTGAAGCCGTCACAGACGACAACATCTGCCGTCCCTTTCAGCACGTCGCGTCCTTCCACGTTGCCGATGAAATTGATGTGCGGGCGGGATTCGCTCAGGAGCTTGTGGGCCTGGACCGAGGCTTCGGTTCCCTTCGAGTGTTCCTCGCCGATGTTCAGAAGGCCCACCCTGGGTTCGGCAACGTGATAGACGGTCTGGGCGTAAACCTTGCCCATCAGGGCGAACTGATAAAGATGGATGGCCTTGCAGTCCGAGTTGGCGCCGACGTCGAGAAGGATCGTGTGCCCGGTCGGCGTCGGGATCAGGACGCCGATCGCCGGCCGCTGGATCCCCGGGATCCGGCCCAGGGTGAGAAGCATCGAGCTGACCACCGCGCCGGTGTTTCCCGCGCTCACGAGGGCGTCGATCCGCCCCTCCTTCAGCAGCCGTGCGGCGACGACGATGCTCGAGTCCTGCTTGCGCCGGGAGGCGAAGGCCGCCGATTCTTCCATCGAAATTCGATCGGCCGAATGCTGGATGCGGATTCCGAGCCCTTCGGCTTCGGCGCGGTCGAGGTGCCGGTATATCCGCTCCTCATCGCCGACGAGAAGTACGTCGAATTCGCCGTTCGATTCCTTGGCCGCGAGCAGCGCCCCGTGAACCTCCACGGAGGGGGCGGAGTCGCCTCCCATGGCATCAACGCCGACGCAGATTCTCTCGGGCACCGGGCGCAGGCTCAAGACTTGATCACCGCGGGGGATCCGCTACCCAAGGACCTTCTCGTTCCGGTAGAAGCCGCATTCCGGATTGGGGCAAATCCGATGCGGGCGCCGAGCCATCCCGCAGTGGGGGCACTTGTTGATCGACGGTGCGGTCATCTTCCAATTGGCCCGACGCTTGTCCCTTCGGGTCCTCGAGTGCCTTCTCTTCGGCAGAGCCATTCTCGACTACTCCTTCCCGCGCGATGTGTCCGGGGGAAACGGTTCCGCCCCCCCGACCATCCGACCTAGCGATCCCCAGGGAGCTGCTCCGCGCCGGGGCGGGCAACCGCAGTCCCCTTCGTTCCAGTTTGTTCCACAACGGGGACAGAGCCCCCGGCAATTGGAACTGCAGAGGGGATGCCAAGGCACCTCGAGAAGAACCGCCTCTCGAATCTCCTCCCGCAAATCCAAGATCCGACCGTCATGGTACAATAGGCCGCTGTCTTCTGCACGACTCTCTGCATCCGACCGGCGGTCCCTCTCCCCCCTCTTTTCGCACAGCAGCCTCATCGCGGCGTCGATCGGCTGTCGCACGGGGGCGACACAGCGGTCGCAAACCTGCAAGGCGACTGCAAGTACGCGGGCCTGCACTTCCACCCAGCCCTCGGCCCGATAGAAGACCCCCTCCAGCACGATCGGCCCCTCGATCTCGGCCGGAGCGATCCCCGCATCCTCGACGCTCCCCTCGAGGCGGATTCGATTCGCCCCTTCCTCGAGGATCGCCAGGGCGACCAGAAACGGCTGCGCCGGGTGACGCACGGGCGCGATCCTATCGCAGGGACAGACTCAGCCCGAAGAACTCGATCTCGGAGGCCGCTGTCTCGACCGCGTCCGAGCGATGAATGGAGTTCTTCTCGAGATCGAGGCCGAAATCCCGTCTGATCGTTCCGGGAGGCGCCTTGGCGGGATCGGTTGGGCCCACGATCGCGGCCAGCCTTGCGATTGCGTCCTCCGCCTCGAGAACCGCCACGACGATCGGCCCGCTCGCCATGAATGCGACCAGGTTGTCCAGGAACGGTTTCCCTTCATGGACGCGGTAGAACGCCCGCGCCTCGGCCGGGGTCAAGTGCACTATCCGCATCCGGCGAACCGTGAGTCCCGCCCCCTCGATCCGGGCGAGGATCTGGCCGATCAGATTGCGCCGCACCGCATCCGGTTTGATCATCATGAGCGTCTGTTGCACGCCTCGTACCTCCCGCTGGATTCTAGAGTCCGAGCGCCTTCTTCATCAGCGGACCGACCTCGGATGGAATCCGGGCGACCGGGATCCCAACGTCCTCGAGGGCCTTGATCTTGTCCGCCGCCAGCCCACTGCCGCCGGAGATGATCGCCCCTGCATGCCCCATCCGCTTCCCCGGGGGCGCGGTCTGCCCGGCGATGAAGCCGATGACCGGCTTCGTCATCTTCGTCGAGATGAACCGAGCCGCTTCCTCTTCCGCCGTTCCACCGATCTCGCCGATCAGCACGACCGCCTTCGTCTCCGGGTCGCTCTCAAACATCGATAGGCAGTCGATGAAGTTCGTTCCGATGATCGGGTCGCCACCGATCCCGATGCAGGTCGACTGGCCGATTCCATTCCTGGTGAGCTGATGGACCATCTCGTAGGTCAAGGTTCCGCTGCGCGAGACGATCCCGACCGGTCCTTGCTTGTGGATTTCCCCGGGCATGATTCCGACCTTGCTCTTTCCCGGGGAGATCACGCCCGGGCAGTTCGGGCCGACAAGACGGGTTCCGAGCCGCCCGAGAGTCTGGAAAACGCTTACCATCTGGAGGGTCGGGATTCCCTCGGTGATCGCCACGACCAGACGGATCCCCGCATAGGCCGATTCCAGAATTGCATCGGGCGCGGCTGCGGGTGGCACGTAGATGACCGAGCAATCGGCGCCGGTCTCTTTCACCGCATCCGAGACGGTGTTGAAGACGGGAATGTCGTCCACGCGCTCCCCGGCCTTGCCCGGCGTCATCCCCGCCACCACCTTCGTCCCGTAGGCCTTCATCGCGCGCGCGTGGAACGCCCCGTCCCGTCCGGTGATGCCCTGGACGACGACGCGGGTCTTTTCATCAATCAGGATGCTCATCCTCCCCTCCTCCCCCTTATGCCTTGGCCAGTTCCACGGCCCGCTGAACCGCCTCGTCCATCGTCGCCGCCGGGGTCACCCCCTGGACCGACCGAAGGATCTCCCGCGCCTTCTCCTCGTTCGTTCCCGTGAGCCGGACGACGATCGGAAGCTTCACCTTCGTAGCCTCCAGGGCGCGCACAAGGCCGCTCGCGACGTCGTCGCAGCGGGTGATGCCTCCGAAGATGTTGAAGAGGATCACCTTGACGAGCGGATCTTCCGTGATGATCCGGATCGCTGTGATCACTTTGTCCGGGCTCGACGAACCGCCGATGTCGAGGAAGTTGGCCGGACTGCCGCCGAAGTGCTTGACGAGGTCCATCGTGGCCATCGCTAGGCCGGCGCCATTCACCACGCATCCAATCGAGCCGTCGAGCTTGATGTAGGACAGCCCGATCTCCCGCGCGGCGGCCTCGTTCGGCGTTTCCGCGGTGTGATCGCGCAAGGCCTCGAGCCCGGGATGGAGCGATAGACCGTTGTCATCGAGGTTCACCTTCGCGTCGAGCGCCAGGATCTTCCCTTCCGGGGTTCGGATCAGGGGATTGATCTCCGCCAACGAGGAGTCGACCTCCACGAAGCACTTCGCGAGCTTCATCAGAATGTCCGCGATCTGGCGCGCGAGGGCGGGTTCGGGTTCGATGGCGAAAGCGAGCTGGCGCGCCTGGAAGGCGCGGAGGCCGGGCTCGGTATCGAAGTGCTCCTTCACGAGCGCCCCGGGGTTCGTTCTCGCGACCTCCTCGATGTCGATGCCACCATCGCGGGAGACCATCACGAGAGGCTTCCCGGCGGCGCGATCGAGCACGATCCCGAGGTAGTACTCGTGGGAGATGTCGGAGGCCGGCGTGACCAGGACCTTTCGGACCGTCAATCCCTTGATCTCCATGCCGAGGATCTTCTTCGCCATCTCCTCGGCCTCGGCCGCATCGGCGGCCAGCTTGATCCCTCCGGCCTTTCCGCGCCCGCCGGCATGGACCTGGGCCTTCACAACGACGCGCACGCCGTAGCGCTCCGCGATCGCGCGCGCCTCCGCAGGGGTGGTCGCGACCTCCCCCTCCGGGACCGGGATCCCCGCTGCGCGGAAGATCTCCTTCGCCTGATACTCGTGGATGTTCATGCTCCTCCTCCCCTCCCCACCTTTGCTACGGCTTACCGCCGCGCGAGGAACTCCTTCAACACGTCCTCAAGGTTGGGCCTACCGATTTCTTGCAGCTCGTAGGTGACCCGAACCGACGGCTTGTTCAGTTTCAGGATCCGGCGAATGTCGATCGGGGTGCCGATCACGACGAGATCGCAGTCCGTCTGGTTGATCGTCGCCTCCAGGTCGGCCACCTGCTTCTCGCCGTAGCCCATCGCGGGGAGCAGGGCGCCGATCCCCGGATACTTCGCGAACGTCTCCTTCAGGTCCCCGACCAGGAACGGACGAGGATCGATGATCTCGGAGGCGCCGTAGCGGGTCGCGGCGACGACGCCCGCCCCGAACTTCATCCCCCCATGCGTGAGGGTCGGACCATCCTCGACGACCAGGACCCTCCGGCCGCGGATCTTCTCGCCCCCCTCGACCTGGATCGGGCTCGCCGCGTCGATCAGCACGGCCCGCGGATTCGCGTCCCGCACATTGCTGCGGACCGCGTCGATCGCCTCGCGTGATGCCGATTCGATCTTGTTGATCACGACGACGTCGGCGGAAAGTAGGTTCGTGTGCCCCGGGTAGAATCGGGTCTCGTGCCCTGGACGGAGGGGATCGACCACGACGATCTGGAGATCGGACTTGTAGAAGGACATGTCGTTGTTGCCGCCGTCCCAGATCAGGACGTCGGCCTCCTTCTCGGCCTCTTTCATGATCTTCTCGTAATCGACGCCGGCGAACACCACTGTCCCGGCGGCGATGTGGGGCTCGTACTCCTCCATCTCCTCGATCGTGCACTTGTGCCGCTTCAGGTCATCGAGCGTCTCGAAGCGCTGCACCCCTTGCTTGACGAGGTCTCCATAGGGCATCGGGTGGCGGATCGCCACGACGCGCTTGCCCATCGCCCGCAAGGTCGCGCACACCTTCCGGGTGGTCTGGCTCTTCCCGCAGCCCGTCCGGGCGGCGAGGATGGAGATCACGGGCTTCGCCGAGGCGACCTGGGTCGTGTTCGGTCCCATGAGACCAAAATCGGGCCCGAGGGCGAGAACCCGGGAGGCGATCGTCATCACCTGCTCGTGCGACAGGTCGCTGTAGGCGAGGATGACCTCTTCGATGCCGTGATCGCGGACGAGTTGGGGCAGCGTTTCTTCGGGTACGATAGGAATCCCCTTGGGATACAAGGGCCCGGCCAGAGAGGCCGGGTAGGTCCGGTCGTCGATCCCAGGGATCTGGGTGGCCGTGAAGGCGACCACCTCGATGTCCTGCCGGCCGCGGAACTGAACGTTGAAGTTGTGGAAATCCCTGCCGCCGGCGCCCAGGATCACCACCCTCTTTCGAGCACGCGCTGCCATCCGAAACCTCCCCGCCCCAGGAATCCGGGAACCATCCCCCACCCCCCTGGGCAGCATTACCCCTGAACGGTAGGGGGAGGGGGAAGGGGATGTCAAGCCGAAAGTTGATTGTCTCCCTTGAGGTTACGGATGTTCTGGATCAACTCCGATGTGGAGTAGCCGCTCCGAAAC
>CAZNRY010000156.1:0-9968 GCA_964575675.1 uncultured bacterium | reverse complement strand
TCATTCGGATCGCGATCGTTCTCCGCGGCCTGCGGGATCACGCGCGGCCCGCTCTCCTTCTTGCTCTCTGGGGGAACAATGGCCAGCCGCGGGGACTATCCGTACCTCAACCGCGGATCGACGCCCTTCGAGTCGGCGGACGATCGGATCGTGCGGCGCTCGAACAACGCTCTCGAACAACGCGATCTGCTCGCCCGCGCGCGATGGAGCCCGTCTGGCGGCCCGGGAAGGTTCACGGTGGATTACTTGATCCAGGGTCTATGGAAGGATTCCGGCGTGCCCGGCACCGAGAGCCGTCAAACACGCTCCGTGCACGATCGCTTCCGCCGGCTGCTCCAGAATCTCGGCGCGCGGGGAGGGAATGCGTCGGGCCTCGCCTGGAAACTCGCTTTCAGGCGCCAGGACGAGCTCGATCGCTTCCGTAACCTCGACGGCGAGATCGGTCTCGGCCGCGCCAATGTGCGGAGCCGCTTTCTCGCGCAGGGAATCGACGGCGGTCTCGGCGCGGCGATCCCGCGCGGCCGGACTGCGCTTCGCATCGACGGATCCCTCTTGCGGGAGCAGGTCGATCAAGAGGATCTCCTCTCCGACGCCGTCGAACCCGATCGGCGCCGCGACTCGCGAAGTCTCGCGGTGGAAGCGGCCTCGCAACCGCTCGGCGGCAAGATCGATCTCTTCGGGTCGCAACGCTGGACCGCTGCAGAAGAGCGCGGCGCGCCGGCCTTCTCCCTCGCCGCCCCGCGTCTTGGCGGCTCGGTCTTCATCGGAAGCGGGCTTTCCGTCCGTTGGGGATGGGGGAGGTTCGGGCGTCTCCCGTCCTTTGTGGAGCGCTTCGGACGGGGCGGCGTACAGACGGGAAACCCGTCGCTGCGCCCCGAACGCGGTTCGAGCCGCGACCTGGGAGCGATCCTCCGCTGGCCGTCCGCCGCCGGCGCAACGATGCGGATGCAGATCGAGGTCGCGGGTTTCCAAACGCGGACGGAGGATGCGATCGTCTGGATCCAGAACAGCCAACGAACCACCCGTGCCCAAAACCTCGAGCGGACCAAGGTCGACGGGGCGGAGCTCACGCTGCGGCTCGCGCTTCGACCTGCTTCTTCGAATCTGCGTCTCGAGCAACTGGCCGCCGCGACTCTGCAAGACCCGCGGGACGCGGGTCCCAGCACGACCTATCACGGGCGGCGACTGCCCTACATCCCGAGTCGGAAGGGAGCGGTCGAAACGCGGGTCGACTTCCGCTCCGTGCATCTGGTTCATCGGCTCGATCACGAATCTGCCTTCTATCGGGATCGCTACAACTCTCCGGGGAAGAGGCGAGGTGCGCGAACCCTTCAAGATATCGAGATCGGTTACGCGATCTCACGGGGGCGAATCGAGCTAGCCTGCGCTATTCAGAACGCGACCAACCAACGAGCCGACGACGTGGAGGGGTTCCCCCTGCCGGGTCGTTCGCTCTCCTTCGATGTGATCTTTCGGCCGACCGCCGGGAAAGGAGATTAGTGGGGATGCAGCATGGAGGGATCGGACGCGAAGCGACGAAATGTCGCGCACTCTGCGGCTCATGTCTTGTCCTCGCGCTCCTCGCACTCTCGCTTGCAGGCTGCGGCGACGACAAGGCGACCAACAATGCGCCAGAACCGCCGATTCCCCCTTGCGGGCGGCTTCTCGTTCTGACGAGCGACTTCCAGACCGGCTCCGTCTCCGTCGTCGATGCCGATTCGGCATTCACGACACGGCTCGATGTCACATCGATCCACTCCGATGCGGTGGCGCGGGTCCACGACGGACTGCTCTACGTCGTCAATCGACTCGGGGGAGACAACATCCAGGTCATCGATTCCAACGATGGCTTCCGGACGGTGCGGCAGTTCTCGACCGGGGAGGGATCGAATCCCCACGACATCGCCTTCGCCGCATCCGATCGCGCCTACGTGAGCCGCAATGGAACGGCCTCAGTTCTTGTCATCGATCCCCGGGACGGCAGCGCGCGCGGCGAGATCTCGCTCGCCGCATTCGCCGATGGTGACGGAAACCCGGACATGGACCGCCTTCTCTACATGGATCCCTATCTCTATGTTGCGATTCAGCGCATCGACTTTGGCGGCGCGACGTACAAGCCGATTCCTCCTTCCTACCTCGCGGTCGTGGACACGAGGGCCGACACGCTCGTCGACATGGACTCGGCCATCGCAGGCGTTCAGGGAATTGTCTTACAGGGATTGAATCCCTCGGCGCCGATGGTCGCGGATCCCCTGGGGCTCGTCATCTACGTCCCGGAATCGGGAGAGTACGGCGTCCTGGACGGTGGGATCGAGATGGTGGATCCGGCGACCGGGCGTTCGACCGGCTTCCTCACGCGGGAACAGGATCTCGGGGGAGACCTGCTCGACTTCGCGATTCCGGAGAACGGGCCGGGCTACGCGACGATCAGCGATGCGTCATTCGTGACGTCGCTCGTCAACTTCGACCGGCGGACCGGCGCCAAGATCGCGACCGTCTATCAGTCGGGCGGATTCGAACTGGCCGACCTCGCCGTCACCCCCTGCGGACAGCTCGTCGTGTGCGATCGCGCCTACGCCGCGCCGGGGCTACGCGTCTTCGTGGCGGCGAGCGGCCTGCCCTGGGCGGGCGTGGCGCAACCTATCTCTACGGGACTGCCGCCGTTCGAGATCGTGATGCTTGGGGAAACGACCTTGGAGTAGCGGGCAGGCAGCACGCGAGCGTTCTTGCCGGTCAAGGGCATCATCCGGACGTAGCCGAGTCGCCCATCCCCAAGATCCTCCGCAGCTCGCCGATGTCGATCTGTTCCTCGCGAGGGTGACGAGCTTCACGGTTCTCGAAGTCCTTGAGCAGGATATCGAGTTTGCGGCGCGCCTTCACATCCGCAGATGCCTGGCGGGGCGTCAATCCTCCCAACGCGGGCACGGACTCGTCGACCCAATCGCGCATGTGCTGCATCCTGGCTTTGAGGAGATACTGGATCAGCTCGGGCGGGGTCTTCTCGACGGCACGCTTCCTCTTAGGATCCTTCTTCATCAGCGCTTTCGGATCGCTGTGGACCCGTCCCTTGTGCTCGATCAAGTCCCCGCAAGCCTGCTCGATGCGCCCTCTCAATGCATCGGCTCGCCGGATGGAGTTCGTCTCGATGCGCAGCGCGTCGCCTGAGATCAGGGCGCTGCCGACGACCGTGTTTTCCCAACTCTTGATTCGCGTGTTCCCGGGGCGGGTGAAGGTGAAGCGGGTACCGCCGCTCTGTGCGCTATCGATCTCGACGCCCTCGCCGGCGCCGAGCCTACCCTCGACCTCCTCACGTCTGCCGGGGGGGATTCGGAACTGGTCAGTGGTTAGGAGTAGAGGATCCCCGTCCGTGTTGGCAAAGGTCGGCAAGGGGCGTTCGTCCATGGCTCGCGCCGCGGCGCCCCAACTCGTGAAGAACGGGACGATCACATCGGATTGCCGCAGTCTCTCAGGGGGGATCTTGCTGCGCCGAGAACGGCAAGAGCTTCTTGCCCGCTTGGTCCACTCGGCGGCGAATCCTGGCGGGAGTTGCCGCGGGTGGCAGCCAGCAATGACCGAGAGCCCCTCGTGGTCGATTACGCGGGCGAGAATCGTATCCCGATTCACGAGCACGCCCGAAGCGCCCTTCTCATGGACAAATCGGCTCTCCCCGGTTAGAAGATCCTCGATCCTCATGCCGATGCCCGGCTCGACTGACCGGACTTCCCAGGCAGAGAGCCATGCTCGTCGTTGCGCTTCAAGCCAGTCGTAGTCATCGACCAGGAGCCGGCTCCGATTCCATTCGAGAAAGAGATCGATCAGGAGGCGCTCGCGGGTCGGTAGATGGTAGATCAACAGTGGCACGACGATGTGATAGCTCGATTGCTCGAACTCGATCCGATCGACCCCAAGAACATCGAGGCATTCGTCGAGCCATCCGTCGCCGAATTCTTGACGCGAAAGGCGGAGGATCTGACCCACCAGCTCGCCGTCCCTCCTGTGAAACGACGCCGCGCGTTCCGCGTCGGAGGGGGGCGCAGTCGCCTCGCTTCTGAGGTGACACTGCTTGTACTTCTTCCCGCTGCCACAGGGGCATGGATCGTTACGCCCGACTTCCCTCATTGCAAACCCCTGTCCTCTCTGCGGACGGGTCGATCATCCCCCCGCATGCCGCTTCAAGATCTCCCGAGCCCTCGCAAGTTCCTCCTGCATCGTCGCGGCCGGATAGTCCACCGGCGCGAAGAGGACGAACCACACGGACCGCGTCCCTGCGGTGACGCAGGTTCGCAGTGAATCCGACGAGGGATTCCCGAACGGCCCGCGCCGATCGACCAAAACAGGCCGTTCGGTCAAGTGCACGGCGTCTCTCCGGATCCCCTCATACTGCTCTCCCTCGACACCGAGACGGAGCACGACGGGCGGGTAGATCTTCCCGGCGTCATAAAGTCCAATCGGCAGCAGGAGCGTGAGCGATGCGAAGTTCGCCGCGTCCACGACCGCGTTGACCCGGTAGAGGGCCTTCTTCTGCAGCACGCGCCTGAGAAGCGCTTCGGACGATGGCCGCGTCTTCGACGGGTCGATCCCGAGCGCATGGTATAGCTTGCGCGCCGGGTGGAGCGCATCGTGCGCCGCCGACGGCTCGGGCCAGAGCCGCCGGTAGCGATCCTCCAGCTCGGCCAGCTCCGTCTCGAGGCTCGGCGCCCGCTCTCCCGCGGACACAGGCTCGAGGGTGAAGGAAGCGACCCGCAGCCGCTTCTCGAGGGCCGGGTCAACGGTCAGCGGGAGGGTGGGAAGCGGTTCGTCAGCCTTCATTGCCGGCCTCCTTCCTCGCCGCGAGCGAGGCGGTCCAGTCGCCGTCCGCAGTCAGTCCCTCGCGATACTCGATCACATTGAGCCCCGCAGCCGCCTCGAGCAGCTCGCCCGTCTTCAGCAAGTTTGCAGGGTTTCTCGGCTTGAGTCCAATCCGCGCCTGCTGCTCCAGGAAGGTCTCGTACAGGAGGAGCCCGCCGTCGCGCAAGCGTTCCGTCAGGAGTGGCAGCCCGGGGCGGTGAAGGAATCGGTGAACGTGGATCGCCCCCCAGCGGCCTTCCCAGCACGCCGGGTCCTGCTCGATGTCGCCCTGCCGCAGATCGACCGCGACCCCGTGCCGCCGGGCCAGCATCGCGGCCTGCTCCAGCGCGTCGGGAAGGATGTCAATTGCCGTCACCTCGGCCCCGCGCATGGCCAGGAAGACCGCGTCCCTACCCGATCCGCAGGCCAGGTCGAGAGCGCGTCCGGGCGGAAGATCCCCCGCCCACCTGCCGACAAGGGGGGAGGGCTCCCAGGCGGGGATCTTTTCGGGGCCCGATTCGAGTGGACCGGGCCAAAGAGATACGGGAGCATCGAGAGCTCTCGCGGTGTATCCCGCCAGGGCGAGTCGCCGGGCTCCCTCCCGGGCCTCCTCGGCCGTGCCGGCCAAGAGGATCAGGGATCGACGGCGGGGCGGGCGGAGATACGGCCGATCGATCTCGCTCAGATCGAGATGGCTCGCTCCCGGCAGGTGGGCCTCCTCGAAGGCCGCGAGAGGGCGCAGGTCGACCAGGCGAACGGCGTGAGGCTTTGCGAGAAGGCCGGTCAGCGCATCGATTGTGACATCGGGCAATGGTTGGGAGGGATGGTCCTGCATGATATCCTCGGCCCGGAACCCTTTACCCGGCATCAATGAAATGGAACTGACCGGTCCGAACTACGGCGCGCATCCCCTCCTCGATCCGAATCTTTCCGAGGTGGATCCGACCTATTTCCGGCTTCTCTACAAGAAGTACCTCGGAATCCTGCAGGGATCGGAGCGCTACAACGATCTCCTCAACAAGATGCTCTACCCGGTCGGGGAGGAACACGTCCTCGAGTCGAACCTCGAAACGGCCCGATACTACCTCACCGAGGCGGTTCAATACATGAAGGACCTGGTGCGGCTGATGCCGCCCGAGGTCCGGCCCAACGTCGAGCCGCTGCCTCTCGTCTGCGACTGCACGGACACGCTCGAGCTGTTCTCCCTGATTTTCGGCAATACCGATCCACGAATCCGCTTCGAAGCGCAGCGGAAGCTCTATCTCTCGAAGCTCTTCTTCGACGTCGACCATTGCCGCGAGGTGCAAAACGGGGTCGCCCACAAGCGCTTCTTCGAGTCGCTGCTCGAGAAGAACCTCTTTTCGGGAACGACGGGCAAGCATCGGATCGAGATCTGCTCGGAGATCGGCGCCGACGGGATGACGGTCGACTATGAGATCGGCCATGCGTCGCGCCCGGGGCAGGAGAGCTGGAGCTTCGATCTTCAAGAGATCCAGCTTCTCCATCAAGGTTTGCCGGTCCGGCTGCACGTCTATTTTTACTCGTGCAGGTTCAAGAAGGAGATCATCCCCTTCGAGTACCACAAGGGGGCGACCCACTACGCGCTGCAGCCGACCGAGGTCTGGGGCGGGTTGAGCCGCCGGCGCAACGGCTCGATCGTGAGCAAGATGATCCGAAAGGGCGAGAACGATCCTCGGGGGATCAAGGACCTGATCGGCGCGATGTTCATCGTGCAGAACCTGATCGAGGTCGAGCACCTGAAGGAGGTCCTCGTCGATCTCTTCGGCGGACCGTTTCGGATGAAGAGCGTGGTCGACACCCTGGGCGACCGTGGGCAGAGCGCGCTGCTCAATCCCTACACGGGCGCCGGGTACAAGGTCTTCAAGTGCGAGCTGGACGTCCTCTACCGGCCGCCCCACACTCCCGACGCGCTGCCCTATTTCTTCCCGGTCGAGCTGCAGATCTACACGCTCGAGACCTACCTGCGGACGATCCACACGGATCACTACGCGAGCCACCAGGCGCTGAAGAAGAGACAGTTCCTCTTGGGACTCGTTCCGTACTTCTTCCCGATCGAGGTGTACGGCAAGGAACCAGTGCGCCTCTGCATGGAGGAAGGGTTCCGCGTGGGATCGGGCGGGGCTCGGTAGGACTCAGGCCGGCCGCTGCTGAACGGTGGGAGGATCACGGATGCGGCGCTGCTCTGAGGTTCCGAAGTGAGTCGGCTGATCACCAAGGGGCGGTTTCGGCCGGGCATTTTGATCTCCCTGGTGGTCATCGCCGCCGTCTATCTCTTGACCCTCGCCATGATCGACCGCCGGGGGTTCTGGGTCCTCGACAACTCATCCAAGTACATCCAGATGCGCTCAATTGAGGAGAGCGGCTACCGCAACTACTGGATTCCGATCCCCGGACGGGGGATGGACCCGGAGCTTCGCTTGAACCCGGCCCCGTTCCCTTTCGCCGTCTATGCGGATGGGAATCTCTATCCCGTCTTCTCTCCGGTTTTCGCGGTGCTTTCGTCCATTCCTCACCGGCTGTTCGGGATGGACGGGCTCTATTTGTTTCCGTTCATCTGCACTCTTCTGGCCCTCCTCGGCGTGGCGAAGATTGTGGCGGCGGTACTCGGGCGTCGAGGTCCCGGGGAGGAGCGGACGCCGCACCCGCCGGCCAGAGGATCAACTCAACTCGTCATCATCTCCATTCTCGCGGCCGGCCTCTGCACCCCGCTCTGGTTCTACAGCGCGGTCTTCTGGGAACACGCGATCGCAGCGTGCCTCTGCATATGGGGGGTGTACTTTCATCTCTCGTTTCTCAGGGGGAGGAGGCTCCTCGACCTCGCGACCGGAAGCGCTCTTTGCGCGATCGGGGTCTGGTTCCGCGACGAGCTCTACCTGTTCATACTCGTCCTGGTACTGAACCATCTTCGCTCGCTCCGCCGCGAGGGATGGAGGACGGCGATCCGTGTGATCGCGGTCTCCGGCGCGGCGAGCATCGTTGTCCTCCTGCCCCTGTGGCTCTTCCAGTGGTGGGCGATCGGGAGACCTTTCGGGTTCCACCTGGAAACACACACGCTGAAAACAACCGGTGTCGGGATGTTTCTCTCGATGAGGCCGAGGGTCTTGTACAATCTTCTCCTCGCCTCCCACGAGAGCTTCCTGGTTTCACTTCTCCTATCCGTTCCTCTCCTGCTGGCCTTCATCGTCAGACCGAAGCTCCCTTGGCCCGTCTTCCGCGTCGCGCTCCCGCTCTTCGGGCTCTTTGCGGCCTTTGGGACGCTCGCCACGCTCAGCGGTTACCTGCGGCCCGACGGACCGATCCTCGCACTCGATCGATCGAATGGTCTATTCGCGTGCGTGCCCATTCTGGCGTTGGGATTCATGCGGCTTGGAGAGGGGCGGAAGGGTTCCGCCGAACCGGTCGAGATCCGGTGGATCCACATCCTCGCCGCATCCTACGCGATCATCTACGTCGTGTTTGCGCACGGTCTCGGGTCAAAGGGAATCCATTGGGGGAATCGCTTCCTGCTGGTTCTCTATCCTTTGCTCGTCATCATGGCGGTGAGCAACGTCAAGCTCTGGCTCGAAGGGGTTCGTTCCGAGCGACCGGATGAGGCCCGGGTGCTCCGGCGACCGGCCCCGCTCGTCTGGGTGTTCGCCCTCGTCGCCATCGTGAGCTTCGGCGCCCAGTGCCTTTCGATCAACTTGCTCGCCCGGGTGACGGATTTCTCAGATCGTCTGAATGCCGCGGTCGAGGCGCGCCCGGAAACGGTCATCCTGACCGACACCTTCTGGTTGCCCGAGTTCATCCATCGCGAGTTCTTGGAGAAGGAGATCTTCCTGGTCCGTTCGGAGGACCTGATGCGCTACTTCAGGAGCAGGTTCCAGGCTGCGGGTGGCGGCCGGTATCTCTACCTCACAGCCCGTCCGGATCCACCTCCCGTGGAGCCTGATCTGATGGTCGACGATCGTGGATTGAAGTACTACACCGTGCGAGGGTACGAACAGAGCGTCGGTTCAGGCCGGTGAGCGCGCCCGTCCCCGCCACTCGCGGTCCAGGATCGCGTAGATCAAATCGCCCGCCCACTCCCCCTTGAACCAGAGACTCTCCCGGAAATGCGCTTCTCTTCGCATCCCGAGACGCTCGATGAGCGCGCTCGATGCGTCGTAGGGTCTAGAAATCGCCGCAAAAGCTGACTTCAGAGTCCAGATTTGCGCCAAATTCCTTTCATAAGCCCTTGTGGTCGGCTATATTCCGGCCCGAGGAACACCATGGCGTCCTTTCGAGTTGCTGTTGCGAGTGATCATGGCGGATTCGCCTTGAAGGAGGCGATTGCGCGGCATCTCCGCGAGAAGGGATTCGACGTCTTGGACGTCGGGACCCACTCGAAGGATGCGTGCGATTATCCCGTTTTCGCGGCGAAGGCCGCGGAAGCGGTCGCCACGGGTCAAGCGCTCCGGGGGGTCATCGTCGACGGCGCCGGGATTGGCTCCGCGATGGTCGCCAACAAGGTCCCCGGCATTCGAGCAGGTCTCGCCTTCGACGTCCCGATCGCGCGCAATGCCCGCGAGCACAACGACGCCAACGTCTTGACTCTCGGGGCCGGGTACATGAACGAGGACCTGGCGAAGCAGATCGTCGATGTGTTCTTGTCGACCGATTGCACGGTCGAGCGGCACCAGCGCCGCGTGGCCATGATCAACGCGCTCGATGCCCTCCGCACCGATGGCATGAGGAGTCCCGCACCCATGAGTTCGTCGCCCATAGAGTTCGATGCTCTCGTCTCGAGGATCTCGGAGCTGCTCGCCGCGAACCCGTCGCTCGTCCCGCAGACGGCCTCATTCTCCGGCGGCTCGTGCCCGACCTGCACCGGATGCGGGCATTGCGCGTCGCGCCGCTCGGAAGAGGTCCGCTCCGTCATCGGCGGTGGGAAGGGGGCGCGAATCTCAACGGCTCCGGGCGTTGGACAGGTTCCAACGGACCTCGCCTCCTACATCGACCACACGCTCCTCCGGGCGGACGCGAGCTACGCGGACATCGACAAGCTCTGCGACGAGGCGGCGCAGTACGGCTTCGCCTCGGTCTGCGTGAACCCGATGCACATCCGCCGCTGCGTGTCGCGTCTGGCGGGACGGGCCCCG
>CAZNRY010000155.1:0-10159 GCA_964575675.1 uncultured bacterium | reverse complement strand
GCCTGCGCACCCAGAACCGCGAAAGCAAGCCGATCGAAGGCAAGGTCGAGGGCAGTCACCGCGCCGAGCGTGGCGTTGTAGATGCCACCGGACACAGGTACAGTCTGGGTTTCGCTCCACAAGGCCGCTCCTCCGGATTCGACAGCGTAGATCCGGAAGGCCAGCGGATACTCGCCGTCAGGAACCGGCCCTCCGCCGCCAGACAGCGAGAGCAACCCTTGGTGACTGATGGTATGCGGAATCGCCGCCGATGATGCTGAAACGGCGAGAAGCAACCCGGCTGTCGCGACAAGGGTCCGGCGGAGCACAGCTGCGTGTGCCTTCATCTCGATACCTCCTTATCCCCGCTTCGGCGAAACACGACGGAAGCCGCCGATCGGAAGCTAATGAATCAGGACGACGCGGGCTGTTCGCGAGAACGCCGCTGCCTTCATGGAGCAGAAGTACACGCCCGCTGGCAGAGCGCCCCGAGGCAGGCGAAAGGAGTAGGTGCCGGCGGAATGGACGCGGTCGACCGGCGTCAGCACGTGACGTCCGGAGGCGTCATACAACCGTATGGTGACACGGGTCGACGTCGGCACGGCGTAGTTGAACAGGACAGCTCCGGACGACGGGTTGGGAAGCGGTGAGTTGAGGGCGAAATGTGTGGGCACCGGGTCGCGAGGCGTCACGTCGCTGGTAAACCAGCTCATTGGGTACCAGAAACCGACGTGATCGTCATACGACAATCCGTGGAGGGCGCCGATGGACGCCTGGCCGACGGTGCAGGTGAGTCGGTAGGAAGGCGATTGCACCTGTGCGCATCCGCTGGACACAACCTGGATCGGCATCACGACGGCGGGCGTTGCGGGTTGGGCGGCGGCAGAGAGAAGAAGCAAAGCGAGCGCAGCCGAAGGCAGAGGCGAGGATGGCGTGCTCACGAGGTACCTCCTTCCAAGAGAAACCGGAAAGAGTATAGGACCCAAACGACAAGAGCACAAGATTTCTGTGGTGTCCCTGGCGTCCCCCGTGGGCCACTGGTGCTCGGTCCGGCAGTTCCTTCTCGCGAGCGATTCCGCGGTCTCGCTGCTTGGTGCCGGTCGTTCCGGAGCCCTCGAGCAGCTCGTTCCGGAGCCCTCGGCGGCCCTACTCACATCATTCGATCGTCCACTTCGTTGCCGGATGGCACCCTCCCGCCGCCCGGATCGATCGCCTTGGCCGCAAGCGCCACCGCGAGCGCGTCGAACATGTGGAGCCAGTACCGGTCACGGTCGTCAAATCCGAGAACCGCATGACGTGGGCGTCGCGGGAGGCGGTCGGCGAGCTGTGGGAAGTGATCCCGGACGATGACCCGCGCCAGGTCGAGCTTCTTCGCGTGCGAATCGCCCACCACAATCCGCCGCGCATCCCGCGCGGAGATCTCGACGACCCGGAGGCCGAGGTCCATTGAGCGGCCCCGCAGCTCCTCCGTGATGACGGAAACGAGCGCTGCCCGTTTCGACGGGAAGAGGAGCGGCCGCTCGACCGCGACGACCGTCGGCTCGTACTTCGCCACGTATTTCAGGACGACGGACCGGGCCTGCCCGATCACGTCGTGCGGCCGGTGGCCGTTTCGGAGCGTGTGGACGCCTCCGGAAAGGAGCCGGGAACCGCGGATCGCCGCGATCCCCAAGTACTTCGTACCCGGGTCGATGCCCAAGATCGTCGATTCCTCCATAAATGTATTCGAGTCAGGTTGATGAAGTGGTGTCGCCCTCCCGAGGATTCCGCAGTCTCGGCACCCGTCCTGTTCGGGTCTGCCTACGCACCGCGGCGGCGCTCGGCAGGAAGAGCGGCCGGCATCGGATCAGCCGAAGGATCGGCTGCGGGAGGGCTGGTGTCGGGTTCAGGCGACCTGCGCCTGATGATGAAGACCGAGCGCGACGGCGTCGAAGAGGTTGTGCCAGTACCGCTCCTTCCAGGCGCGGTGCTGCTTCACGTAGATCCGGAGCGTCGGATAGCGGGCCGACACGGCGACCGCGACGTCGTGCTTCCGGGCCCAGCCATTGCCGAGAAGGGACTTCCGCGCGGCCTGCGCCGGATAGATGGCGCAGACCAGGTCCCGACGCGTGGCGAGCCCCCTGAGGGATCGCTCCAGCCTACGGAGGGCGGGGAATGGCGGCTCGTGGTCGCCGGTCGTCGCTTCGAGGGCGAGGACCGCTGGCTCGTAGCGGCCGATCCAGGTCCGGACCGCCTTCAGGACGGCGGTATGCCTTTGGGTTCTCGGCACGAATCGGAAGGTCTCGACCCCGGAGTCGACGAGCCTTCGGCCACAGAGGACGGCGTAGCCGAGGTCGCGGAGACCGGGGTCAAGAGCGAGAGTCGTTTGATGGTTCTTCATGGGCGTGTTTCTTTAGAAGGTAGAGAAAGAGCGCGGTTCTGGACCGCCGGATCTCGCTCGCCGGCACCGCGAGGGCTCCGGCCAATGCGCGCTTCACGACCGGATCCGGATGGAAGGTGAGGGCGGGTTCGAGGAGATCCCGGTGGCCGGTCTCCCCGAGCGCGTGCTCGAGCTTTGCGACCGTGAAGAAGCGGGCGGCAACCGCGGCATCGGCGCGGCCCGGGATCGGATGCCGCTTCACCCGGACAAGGACGAAGCCGCCCTGCCGTCGCGTCTCAATGTACCGGCACTTCCGGAGATGCCCGAGCCAACTCAGGATCGTGCCCTCGGGAAGCCCCATCGCCCGAGCCGTTTCCTTTGGATCGACGTCGACCGCGTCGGATCCCTTCGGGAGACGGGTCAGGAAGAGGAGGTAGAGCCAGACGGCTGCCCGCATCCGGCGGACGTGGAAGGCCCGGGGATGTTCGAGGAGACGGCGAGGGAATTGGAGGATGACGTGGTCAGAGGTCGCGGACATCGATGGTTTCGGAGAATTTCGCGAGGAGGTAGCGGAAGAGGGCAAGTCGGGACTTCCGGATCCGGTGCGCGGGCGTCGCCTGGACCGCGGAGAGCGCCCTGCGGACGGCGGAGGCCGGGTGCCGGGCGAGGAGGTTGCGAACCTCTGGCGCGTCCGTCTCGCCGAAGATCTTGATCGCAGCGGCCGTGAGCGTTTCCCCTTCCCCCTGACCCCCATCCCCCTGCTGTTGTTTGTTGTTGTCTGCTGCAGCAGCTGCAGGTCCCTCTGTAGAGGCGCCGCCGTTGCCGGTTTTCTTCGAGTTTTGGAGAACGGGGAATGACTGAGCAGGCCAGAAACAGAGCCGGACGGTCAAGAAGGGAGACGGCGAGAGGACGCGGAGGAGCTTCGCATCCGTCAGGCGGGAGAGCCACGTCGCGACGTCGGATTCAGCGACCGAGAGATCCTGAGCGAGCTGGGCGGTCTTGCGGATGACGAGTCCGTCGTGGGTTGCATGACGCAGGAGATCGAGGTAGAGCCACGAGGCGCGGCCGAGTCGTCGGACGGCGTCCTTGTGGTCGAGGAGTGCCGAAATCGTCTCTCGCGGGATCGGGCGGATCATGCGGGTTTCGGGTTCATGGTCTCCTTCGGGTATGCGCAGTAGAGGCCGACGTAGAGCGACTCGGCGAGCGTGTCGAGGGCCTTTGCGAGCCTGAAAGCGTTTCTGAGCGAGGGCAGGATGAAGCCGCGTTCCCAGTCGGAGATGACGCTCCGGCAGTAGCCGATTCGGCGACCAAGCTCCCGCTGAGAGATGCCCTTCTGCAGCCGGTATTCGCGGATCCGGTTCGGGAATCGCGGCGGGGTTGCGGTTGCACGTTGAGTGTGCTGCACGGTCATGCAGGCAGAATACCGACCCGAAGAAAAACCGAAAAGAGGGGGTAACGTCGGGGATTCGCGACATCCTGTGGACAAACTTCTCCCAAGCCGAGGAAAACCTCGACGGACAGGCCCTACGCCTGTCCACAAGTGTTCCCCATCCCCAAGTGGTCGGGGTTATCCGACGTCCACCCCTCTGCCGTCTTGCCAAGAAGACAGCGACGATGAGGGCATGGATCACCCACCGATCTCGCGGAAATCTCTCAGTGAATTCAAGGCCATTTGGCGTGACAAACATGGCGAAGCGCTGACTGACGAGGAGGCCCTGGAGATGGCCGAACGGCTTCTCCGCGCCGTGTCGATTCTGCTTCGAACCCCAGGTGGTCTTCCGAAACCCTCCCGGGTTCGAACCGCGTCCGACTTGACCGACGAGACCTCGAGTCCGTACGATGACGGACCTGATCTCTAACCCGTCCGTCCATGGCCCGCTACATCCTCTACGCTCGCAAGTCCTCGGAGTCCGAAGACCGCCAGGTCCTCTCGATCGACTCGCAGATCCACGAACTGCGCGGACTCGCGCGCTCGCGCGGCTTCACCGTCACGGCGGTCCTCTCCGAGGCTCGTTCGGCAAAGGCGCCGGGGCGGCCGGTCTTCAACAGGTTGCTCGCGGATGTCCGAAAACGGCGGACCGACGGCATCCTCTGCTGGAAGCTCGACCGACTCGCCCGAAACCCCGTCGACGGGGCGGCGCTCATCTGGGCGCTCGACGAGGGGAAGCTTTCCGAGATCGTCACGCGGGAGAAGACCTTCACGAACCGGGGCGATGAGAAGTTCTGGATGCAGCTCGAGTTCGGGATGGCCAAGAAGTACATCGATGATCTCTCCGACAACCTGAAGCGCGGCAACCGCGCGAAACTCGCGCAGGGGTGGTTTCCCGGCGTTCCGCCCGTCGGGTATCTCAATGAGGTGGCGACGAAAACGATCGTGCCCGACCCGGACCGCTTTGCGCTCGTGCGGAAGATCTGGGACCTCATCCTCTCCGGCCGATCGCCGCTCGAGGCGCTTCTCGTCGCGAACGGGGACTGGCACTTCCGGACTCCCCGCCGACCCCGGAGCGGCGGGCTTCCGCTCAGTCGGAGCACGCTCTACGCCATCCTCGCAAACCCCTTCTACTACGGCCTCATCCTTCGCAAGGGGGAGTCATATGCCGGCGCGCACCAGCCCATGGTCACGAAGGCCGAGTTCGACCGCGTCCAGGAGCTTCTCGGACGGCCGAACCGGCGAGCCCCAGGGCGGCACGATTTCGCGTACACGGGCCTTATCCGCTGTGGGGCATGCGGTCTCTCCGTGACCGCGGAACACAAGGTCCAGCGCCACGGCCACCGGTACGTCTACTACCACTGCACGAAGAGCCGCGCGGACCGCCGGTGTTCGGAGCCCTCGATTGAGGTCGGGGCGCTGGAGGAGCAGATCGGCGGGTTACTGGGGCGGATCACCGTCGATGATGACATCCTGACCTGGGCCCTAGGGGAACTGCGCCAGCAACGGCGGAAGGAATGCCTCGAACCGCCACCCGCCCACCGGTCGCTCGCTCAAGCCATCACGGAGACCCGGAAGGAGTCGAAGACCCTCCTCGACCTCGCGGTCAGGGGCCTCGTTTCCGACGAGGACTACTCCCTGAAGAAACAGGAACTGACCGACCGGGAACTCAAGGTTAGGGAGAAACTTCTCCAGGAGGAGACCGGCCAAGAGAGATGGTTCGAACCCGCAGAGCGGACGTTCCGCTTCGCGAATATGGCCCCGAAACGCTTCCTCCGGGGCTCGAACGCGGAGAAACGCGAGATCCTCCTGGCCCTGGCTTCGAACCTCGAACTCAAGGATGGATCTCTGCGAATGTCAGCCCCAAAACCCTTCCTCCTGATGGGGGAAGGGCGCGGCAGTCTAGGCTGGCTCCCCATCATGAAACGGCTCCGCACCTGGTTTATCCACCACGAGGACGACATCCCGTGGCCGAGTTTCTGCAGGAATGAAGAGGTCGCCGGCTAATAACGTCGGGGAAGCACGACGTAAACCCAAAGGGGGTGGAGGTCGGGGGTTCCCGGCCTCTTGCGACCGGTCGGCCGGTGGGGACCCCCCGCATGAGGGTCAGTCGGCGTCCGTCGGTTCTTTGTCCCAATGGGCGACTGACACGCGGCTCTCGACTTCGCGGCAAGCCCTTTCAAGGCCCTTCTCGCTGGGGCAGGTGATCACGACTCGTGGGTAGACGACCCCGCGGCCCACGTTCACGCGGGCCCCAGTGGATTCCTGAATCGCTTTGATCGTCGCACCACCACGGCCGATGAGAATCCCGGCGTTCTCGAGAAGAAGATCGGCCGCAGCCGAGTACTCAAACGTCAGGAGGCGCACATCGAATGCGTAGAGCCAGGCATGTCTCCTTATGAACCCAATACTCCGAGGCGACGCCCGCCACCCCGCAAGCTGGCTCTTGTTGACGAAATACGGGACCCGTACGACGTTCCGTTCTCGGTCATACGAGAATTCTGTGGGCAGGTGCGAGAGTTCTCCGGGTGCGAACCGCCCTTCCGAGGCCGCGATCTCGTCGGTTCCTTCGGCAAGAAGCAACCGGGCAGTCACCTTCGCATCCAAGACGAGGCCTTCTGTGGGGAAATACTTTGCCGCCACTTCGAAGGGGTGGATGACCATCCCATCGCGGATACAGACGACCGCTCTCCCGCGTTCTTGATCGATGAAGACGACACGGGCAGTGCGGTGGATGTAACGACGCTTGCGTTCCCTGGTCGATGTGTCGCTTTGCTCAATGGCGCGGCGCAGCTCAAGCAGACTGCGGCGGATGGTCGGGTGCAACGTGAGATGCGGCTGCGCTTCGTGTTCGGCCCGGACGTCTAGCTCGATTCTCTGGCCCATCAGAGCCTCGAGTCCGTAGCCGGCCGGATTGAGGCTGAGGGCGCCCACGCCCAGAACATGCACGTAGCCCGCATCGTCCTGGACCAGCGCCCAACCTCGGCGTGTGCTCGGCCCGCGCTCGACCGCGACGACCTGACACGGGAGCTTCTCACCGATGAGCCCCTCAAGAGAACGCCGCTCGGCCGGAGCGACGAGGGGGTGTACCGCTCCTGCCTCATCTTCCCAACGAATGACCTCGACGGAGCCTTCACGCTGCTCGCTTGTCGCATTGACGGTCAGAGCTGGCGACGACGCAGTTCGGAGCGGACGGAAGGCCCGCAGGAATTCGACCCGCCGGTGCCGGCGCTCGACGTCCGTGTCTGAATCACCGACCACCAATTCGTAGGACCAGTCTGCTGCCGGTCCCGTATGCACCCGATCGAGTCGGAGCGAGACCCTCTCGTTCTCCGCGTCCAGCTTGAGCACTGTGCAGTCCACGAACAGGCCGACAGCGAGGGAACCAAGAGGTACCCCGCCCATCTGACTCGAATGCACCAGACCATCCACCGCCGGTTCGAGTTCGACGAATACTCCATCCTCCTCGATCGCAGCTATGTGACCGCGGACGACAGTGCCGACCGGGTACCGCTCTGGGACGCGCTCCCACGGATACTCCTGGAGCTGCTTGAGCCCGAGGCCGACGCGGCCCGATTGTTTGTCGACGGAGAGGACCTTGACCTCGGGACGATCGCCAACTACGAGCCGGTCCGAGGGGTGGCGGAGGAATCCCCAGGAAATGTCTGTGATATGGAGGAACCCCTCGGTCCCACCGAGATCGATGAACGCACCGAAGTCAACGATGCGCGTGACGCGCCCTCGGCGAACCTGCCCGACACGAATTGCCGACAGGGTAGCGGGTCGGAGAGGCGCAGTCGGCTCCCCCGGACCTTCGCCCGCTGGACTCGACGACAGCGAAGACAGTCGGGGCACGAGGATGGCTTTGCCGATCTTCCGTCCACGGGCGGCACCATCGGGGACGGCAAGCGCAGCGAGTGAGCCGGCCGGAAACTGCTGATCCAAGAACATCAGCTCGGGCGAAGGCGGCTCCTGTCCGGGAGCACGGACGATGCATGCCGGAACGCACGCCGAGGTGTCCGCAGTACCGCGGAGCCGGCGCTCCTGGGTGATGCTCGCGATGAGGACGCGTTCACCGCGGCGCCAATGACAGACCCCCATCCGGGAGCCCGTGATCCGGATCCGCCCCTCGGCTGTCGTCCATTCGATGAGACCGTCGGCCTTCACCGTACCCATGCGATCCGGCCAAGCAACAAACAGCACCCGGCGGACGCGGTTGAGGCGCCGAAGATCGAAAGCCCGCACGTCATCGGCTCCATGCGTCTTCTTGCGGTAGTGGCGTTCCAAAAGGTCGCGTGCGTCCTCGCGCACCTCACGGAGGACCGCCCCATTCAGCTGGTAGTAAGCGACCCAGTCTTTCAGGCAACCGCGCTGCTCCATGAGATCGCAGAGCCATGCGAGCTTACCGAGGAAGTCGAGATCGTCTGCGCAGCCCACCCGGAGACCTCGATGGAGCTCCCACACGCGGCTCTTCGTTTCGACATGCCAGTCATGGTCCCAGCGGAGGAGTCCCACGCCGGGGTCGTAGAGGCGCTCTCCGGTACGCGGTTCGCCTTCGCGCGACTCGAGCAGGAACAGGACCGCCAGCGTCTCGCGGAGGCAGTTGAAACGCTCGGCGAGCCCAAGCGCATCAATCACCGGAGCGGAGCGAGGTACTCGGAAGAGCTCTGTGGCCTTTTCGGAGAGGGTGCTGTCCGCAGTGACGTAGCGGTTCGTCCGGATGGCCGCCTGTGCGCGGCCGATTTCCTTGCGCCAGTTCACCCGGTCTTCGGCGTCGGTCAGATCGGAGTCTGCCACGATCCAAGGCAGTTCGTCCCCTCCAGCGGCACCAGCGGCCGTGAGGGTGAGGTAGACGTCGTCGAGCGGCATCCGGGCGACCTCGGGAGTCGTGTGGGGATTGAACGTACCGTACTGCTCTTCCGTGTAGAGGCAGAAGACGAACCCGGGGGCAACCCGGCCGACGCGCCCCCAACGTTGCCGGCAGCCGTCCTGGCTTTCCCAGAGAGTCGGCAGCGTCAAGACCCGCGTCGTCGGATCCCATTCGTTCTGTTTCATGAGGCCGGAATCGACGACGTAGATGACATCCTCGAGGGTGTGCGACGTCTGGGCGATCGTGGTGGTGAGCAGCACGCGTCGCCTGGCGCTTCGATCCTGGAATCTGGCCACAACCTCGCGTCCGCCGAGCCGGCGATAGACCGGCAGGATCTTCAGGAGCACTTCTGCGCGCTCAGCGGGAGGGATCAGCCGCTGGAGCAAGCGCTCGGTCTCCGCGATGGTGCCCTCGCCTGGCAGAAACACCAGGATGCTGCCGCCCCGCGTCGTTGCGAGGAGCTGCTTGACAACGTGCGCGACCTTGGTGGCGACATCCCGTTCAAGGAACGGCGGCGCGCCGGAACCCCAGAAGCGCCGCTTCGCGTCCGCGGACGACCCGCAGAGGGGGCATCGGCAGCCGGGGGCTGGCTCCGTGACTCCCCAGAAGTGGACCTGGTACCCCGGCGATCGGCTGGCCGCGGACTCGAAGGAGATGACCTCGGTCAGGATGCCGAGTTCCGAGAACGCTTCGCGGAACCGTTCCTGATTCATGGTCGCGGACGAGATGACGACCTTGAGCGTCGGGTAGCGCAGAAGAGCGTCCTTCAAGAGCATGAGAATGGTCTCGATATTCACACTGCGCTGATGCGCTTCATCGATCATCACGAGGCTGTAGCTCGACAGACGACCGTCGCGAATCCAGTTCCGCAGGGAACCGTCCGTGACGACGACGATGAGGTTGCGGCGGTCGTACCGCTCACCCTGATCCCGGGCGCCGCGCCGCGTCCCATGGCGCAGACCCACGATGCCCCCGGGGCCGAGCACGCAATCGAGGTATCGACCGGATATCGTTGCGGGGATGAACTCCGTCGCCGACGTGAGTGGCTGGGTGACGAGAATCTGGCCGTGCCGCGTCAAACGCTCGACCAGAGTGCCCGAGTATCCCGGCGGAGGAACCAACAGGCGGAACGGCACGTAGGTCGACTTCCCCGAACCGGTCGGACTCACGAGCACGACCACCTGACTGCGTTCGAGGGCATCATAGAGGAGGAGGATCTCCTGGTCGGTGATGCCGAGGCGCATGTCCTGCCACGAGGGAGACGGCTCGCGCGACTCGTGTCCCCGATTACCGTGCGGGGTATACGCGGCACGGGAGGCGAGAAAGATGCTCCCGTCGTCGCGAGGATGACTCGGGAAGTAGCCGATCTTCACGTGCCGCCGCGCCCGGTTCTTGTGGACCAGGCAACCAGGGCAGCGTTCCGGCCGGGTTTCTCCACGTTCCGCCCGAAGGGTCACGGGCCGCTCGTCATACATAAAGGGCTTCCCGCCACAGTATACCAGTTCATCGTAAGCTTTACGAG
>CAZNRY010000154.1:0-10274 GCA_964575675.1 uncultured bacterium | reverse complement strand
GACCCTGTATGCCCGGATCCGCGGCCCAACCCTGAGCCCGTACGGACCGTATTCCAAGTACGGAAACTGGGACCTCGCCATCAAGACGACGGCGGTCCCGACGACGTACCCGAACATCATGACCACCCCGATCGCAGGGGTCACGCTCACCTTGGGGCCCCACGAGACATCCAACTCGAACCTGACGATCCAGAACACAGGAACGCAGGATCCGTTGGACTGGTACATCGTGGAAGCCGGGGGGGACATTCCCTGGATCTCGGAAAGTCTGACCTCCGGATCCGTGCCTTCCGGGGGGAATCAGATCACCGTCCTGACCTTCGACACGAGCGGGATGCTCCTGGGCGTCTACCACGAGGCCCTCGAGATCCACTCGAACGATCCCAACAACCCGCTTCGCCAGTTCCCGCTGAACCTCACGGTGAGCGTCGCGCCCGCTTCGACCGAGGAGACCGCCCAGATCCTCGCGGCGCGTCTCGAACCGAACACGCCGAACCCCTTCGACGGCCGAACGGCGATCCGGTTCGCGATCCCCTCTGCCGGACAGGCGACCCTGAGCATCTATGACGTGCAGGGGCGTCTGGTCCGCAACCTGATCACGGGTTCGCAGACGGCTGGCGTACACACCGCATACTGGGACGGCCGCGACGATGGGGGACGCCTGCTCCCGAGCGGGGTCTATCTCTATCGCCTGAGCAGCGCCGGCCGGAACATCGAGCGCAAGATGGTCCTGACCCGTTGATCCGGGAGGGGGCCTTGGTCAGGCCTTGAGCAAGAACCGCCTCGGTCGTCGGCCGAGGCGGTTCATCGCTGTGCGCCCGCATTTCTCACCGCCGTTCGTCGCGAAACGGCGGCAGAGGGCCGGAGATGCAAGTCGCGCGATGCGCGAGCGAATCGATTCGATCGAGGGCTGAGAGGGTATCTTCCGGAGCGTCAGTCCCCGGTGCAGAAATCGATATCCTGCGAGCGATTGCTGATGCTGACCTGCGCCGTGCAGCAGTCCCCCGCGGAGAAGTCGATCGTCGTGACCGGCGTTGCGTGCTCGGCGATCTCTTGATAGGTGAGGATCCCGGCCATGGGGTAGGAACACTCCACGACGAAGATCAGTGTGTCCGCAATCTGCGCGAGGTACTGGCCCTCCGAGTTCGCGTACTGGATCGAGCCGGTGATGCCCGTTGTGTCGTCCTCCGGAATCGTCGGCGTCCCCGCCATGTCCGTCGCGACGCCCAGGGCCGCGTCGATCTGGGTGGAGGAGGCGTCGTGGGCGATCGTTCCCTCAAAGTGGAAATCCCACTCGTTCAGCTCGCCCGTTGCTCCCATTGAACCGTCGATTTCATACCCCTGGATGTTGAAGGCATCGAGGGATACTCCAATCGTGTCCGGGGCGGCGGGGAGAGCGCGGTAGGTGATCTGAAGCTTCCCCGAGGCCGTGACGCCCGATGCCATCGCGCACCCGGCGCCGAAATCAACATCCACCTGGAGCCATCCGGCTACAAGCGCCTGAACCTGCACGTCGGGGCACGTAACTGCCGCGAGATCGACTTCGGTCGCCAGGGGCGGGGGACGGTTCACCGCGCTGCCGACGAAACCGGAGACCGCGTTGGCCAGCTGGAAGATTGCCGCAAGCTCGTTCACAACGGCGGTGGCGTCGGACACCTCTTCCGACGTCAGGTCTTCCTCTTGTGGCGGCCCGGTTGTCTCCCCGTCATCCCCGCCGCAGCTCAGGGTGGCCCCGATCCCGCAAACCAGCAAGAAGACGACCGCGCCGCGTTGAACCCAAGGCATCTCGCCCCCGTTCCTTCGCCAGATCATCCGGCGACTCCCGAGCCCGGGCGAGGTCCCGATTCGGGCCCGCCCCTTGATTTCCCCCTCAGGAAGATCGGCGTGCCGGCAGGGAATCTATAGTAGCCACGCGGCGTCCCGGCCCGAGCCTTGACACCTCGGAAAGGCCCGCTTAGATTGAGGATGTTGCGCGCGAAACGATTACCCTGTTCAAGAGAGGATGCGATGGGCGGTGAATTGCGCAGAACCCCCTTGTGGGCGAACCACCGCGAGGGGGGCGCAAGGATGGTGGGGTTTGCGGGGTGGGAGATGCCCATCCAGTATCCGACCGGGCAGTTGAAGGAACATGAGATCGTCCGCTCGGATGCCGGGATCTTCGACGTGTCTCACATGGGGCGCTACTGGATCGGGGGCGCGGGGGCCTTCCCCTTCGTCCAAGGGCTGATCACGAACGATCTGGAGAAGGCCAGCCCCGGCCAGCTCCTCTACAGTCCGGTCTGCTACGAGAACGGCGGGGTCGTCGATGACGTGACGGTCTACCGATTCGAGACCGGCGTTCTCATGGTCGTCAACGCCTCCAATCGGCAGGCGGTGTGGGACTGGCTGCTCTCCCACAAACCCTCCGACGTCGTGATGGAAGATCGAAGCGACGGGTGGGGGCAGATCGCCCTCCAGGGGCCGCGCTCCCAGGAACGGCTCGCGGGCCTCGTCGCGGAGGACCTGGAGGGCATCGGCTACTACCGTCACGGACGCTGTACGGTGCTCGGCCGCACCGATGTCCTGATCTCGCGCAACGGCTACACGGGAGAGGACGGTTTCGAGATCTACCTGCCGTCTGCGGATGCCGCCGGCCTATGGGAGGCGCTTCTGGAACGCGGCGCGCGCCCCATCGGGCTCGGCGCGCGCGACACGCTCCGCTTGGAGATGTGCTACGCGCTCTATGGCAACGAGCTCGACGATCAGACGACTCCCCTGGAGGCCGGCCTCGGATGGACCGTGAAGATGAAGAAGGGCGATTTCATCGGCAGGGCCGTCATGGCCCGGCTGAAGGAAGAGGGTCTTCCCAAGTTGCTCGCCGGTTTCGAGGTCGCCGGAGCCCGAATAGCCAGGCACGGCCAGACGATTCTCCACGACGGGCATCCCGTCGGGATCGTTACGAGCGGCGGCCCCTGCCCGAGCCTCGGCAACAGGGGGCTGGGATTGGGTTTTGTCCGTCCTGATCTGGCGGTTACCGGAACCCCGTTCTCGATCGACGTGCGGGGGACGATGGTCGATGCGCTCGTGACGGAGCGGCCTTTCTACAAGCATGCGTCTCACCGGTAGGGTGGGGAAGGGGGATGGATGATACCGAAGGATTGCCGCTATACGAACGAGCACGAGTGGGTTCGTCCCGACGGACCCGACCACGTGAAGATCGGCATCACAGACTATGCGCAGGGAGCGCTGGGCGACATCGTCTTCGTGGAGTTGCCCGCCGTGGGGACGGCTCTGAACAAGATGCAGGCGTTCGGATCCGTCGAGGCCGTGAAGACGGTGAGCGATCTCTTCAGTCCGATCACCGGTGAGGTCGTCGAAGTGAATGCGGCGATCCAGCGCGATGCGGGGGCGGCGAATCGTGATCCGTACGGCGATGGGTGGATGATCCGTGCGCGGGTCGAGGATCGCGCGGATCTCGAGGATCTCCTCTCACCCGAGGCGTACGAGGCGATGGTGGCGAATCTCGAGGGAGGCGCCTGATGCCCTACACGGGACATAGTCCCGAGGAGGAGCGGCATCTACTGGAGGAGATCGGCGTTTCGCGCTTCGAGGAACTGATCACCGCCCTGCCCGACGCTCTCCGCCTGAAGAGTCCGGTCGCGATCCCTCCGGGACAGACGGAGATGGAGCTGCGCCGCCTCTTCCACGAGGAGGAGCTGAAGAACTACGATCCCGTCTGCACGCCGTCGTTCATCGGCGGCGGGCTCTACGACCACGATGTACCGGCGGTCGTCGGGCACATGCAGATGCGCAGCGAGTTCTACACGGCCTACACCCCCTACCAGCCCGAGGTTGCGCAGGGGACGCTGATGTCGATCTACGAGTTCCAGACGATGGTCTGCGAGCTCACGGGCTTAGACGTCGCAAACGCCTCGATGTACGACGCGGGCTCCGCGGCGGCCGAAGCCGCGCTCCTCGCCGCTTCCGCGACCGGTCGGCAGAAGATCCTCGTCGCCCGGACGCTTCACCCCCACCATAGGATGATCCTCGAGACCTACGGCCTTCCTCCCGGGCTCCGCTTCGTGGACGTGGGGGGGGAAGGGGCGTTGACCCCAGAGGACGTCGCCCCGCACCTCGATTCCGACGTAGCGGCCCTGATCCTTCAGCAGCCGAACTTCCTCGGCATGATCGAGTCGGTCCGGCCTCTGGCCGAAGCAGTCCACGCGAAGGGCGGCCTCATGATCGTCTCCGCCGACCCGGTGGCGCTCGGAATCCTGGAGGCTCCGGGGAGGCTAGGGGCGGACATCGTCGTCGGGGAGGGGCAGAACCTCGGGAGCCCTCCCACCTTCGGCGGTCCCGCCTGCGGGCTCTTCGCGTGCAAGAAGGATCTTATCCGCAGGCTTCCGGGGCGCCTCGTCGCCGAGACGGTCGACCGCGAAGGCCATCGCGGCTTCGTCCTGACGCTTCAGACCCGCGAGCAGCACATCCGCAGGGAGAAGGCGACCTCGAACATCTGCACGAACAACAACCTCGTCGCCCTCGGGTTCACGATCACGCTCGCGATGCTCGGCCCCCGTGGCTTGCGAGAGATGGCGAACCTCTGCCTCCAAAAGGCGCACTACCTCGAGGAGAAGCTCGCCTCGATCGCCGGCGTGAAGCGTGATCCGCCGGGGGCATTCTTCATGGAGTTCGCACTGAGCCTGCCCAAGGCGGCGGGGGAGGTCATCGGGGCCGTCTATCGCGACGTCGGCATTCTCGCCGGGATCGACCTCGGACGCTTCCGCACTGCGTGGGGGAACCGCCTCCTGGTCGCGGTTACGGAGAAGAGGTCGCGCTCCGAGATCGACGCCCTCGCGGGGGCGATCGGGAGGGCGCTCGCATGAAGCGCCGCGACTACCAGCTGGTTTACGACCGCAGCGTTCCGGGGCACCGGGGCTACCGGCTTCCGGCGAGCGACGTTCCCGAACGGCCGATCGGCGAGATGGTTCCGCGGGATGCGATCCGCTCCGCGCCGCCCGTCCTGCCGGAGGTGTCCGAACCGGAGATCGTCCGCCACTACGTCCGCCTATCGACGCTGAACCACCACGTGGACAAGGCGATCTACCCCCTCGGCTCCTGCACGATGAAGTACAACCCGAAGATCAACGAGGATCTCGTGCGCTGTCCAGGACTTGCGGGATTGCATCCGATGGCGCCGATTGACCTGAGCCAGGGGCTCCTCGGCATCCTGCACCGTTTCACCCGCGAGCTCGCCGAGATCGTAGGGATGGACACGGTGAGCCTCCATCCCGCCGCGGGTGCGCAGGGGGAGCTCCTCGGGATCCAATTGATTCGCGCCTACCACGACCACAAGGGGAACCGGAAGAAGACCGTCATCATCCCGGACTCCGCCCACGGGACGAACCCCGCGACGGCCCGCATGGTCGGCTACGAGACGATCGAGCTGAAGTCCCGCCGCGACGGGCGTCTCGACATCGCCGCCCTGCGCGAGAAGGTGACCACGGAAACGGCCGCCCTCATGGTCACGAACCCGAGCACCCTCGGCCACTTCGAGAGCGAGATCGTCGAGGCGGCGAAGATCCTGCACGACGCAGACGGCCTCGTCTACATGGACGGGGCGAACCTGAACGCGATGCTCGGCCTCACGCGCCCCGGCGACATGGGGGCGGATCTCGTCCACATCAACCTGCACAAGACCTTCTCCACGCCGCACGGCGGGGGCGGGCCCGGATCCGGGCCGGTCGGGGTGAAGGAGAAGCTCGTCCCGTTTCTGCCGGTCCCGATCGTCGCCGAGAGGAATGGAGCCTTCTTTCTCGATGCGGATCGGCCGCTGTCGATCGGTCGGCTCCATCCCTATCTCGGAAACGTGGGGATCATCCTGCGCGCCTTCGCCTACATGCGCTCCCTGGGAAGCGAGGGGCTTCCGCGGGTCAGCCGCGCGGCGATCGTCAACGCGAACTATCTGATGAGGAAGATTGAAAAGGACTTCCCCGTAGCCTATCCCGGGACCTGCATGCACGAGTTCGTCGTGTCCTGTTCTTGGATGAAGAAGTACGGGGTCAAGAACATCGACGTCGCCAAGAGGCTCCTCGACTACGGGGTGCACGCGCCGACGGTGAGCTTCCCGCTCATCGTTCCCGACTGCCTCATGATCGAGCCGACGGAGAGCGAGAGCCGAAGCAGCCTGGACTCATTCGCCGAGATCCTGCGGGATATCGCACGAGAGGTCCGGGAGGAACCGCAGACGGTCATTGATGCGCCGCACGACACGCCGGTCCGGCGTCTCGATGAGGCGCGCGCGGCGCGGAACTTGGTCGTCCGCTGGTCGCCGGGCGAGAAGAGGGACGGCCCCTGAGTATGTCTGCGAGCGGCGCGTCGGGCGAGGATGGGCCGGGGCCGGGCGTCGAGCCGCTCGACTGGACGGTGCATCCGTTCCGCGAGCGACAGAGGATGGGTTACATCATTCTTGGCGTGATTCTCGCCGTGAGCATGCTCGCCGCCTTCTGGGCGAGGAGCGGGTTCTGGGGGTTCTTCTCGTTCGCGGTCCTCTTTCTCTCGCTCGAATCGTTCTATTTCCCGACCCGGTTCGTCCTCGAGGAGAAGAAGCTGACGGTCATTCGTCGATTCTCACGCAGCGAGCGGGATTGGAGCATCTTCCGGCGATGCTTGGAGGATCGGGATGGGCTCACGCTCAGTCCGTTCACGAAATCCTCCTGGCTCGAGACCTACCGCGCGATCCGGGTGCGCTTCGGCCGGACGAATCGCGAGCAGGTGAAGGGATATGTCCGCGACCGGTTGGGGAGCGGGATGGAGTGGGTACAGGATCCCAGGTGGAAACCGAAAAAGACCGCAGCGTAACCCCTCCACCCGGAGAGGAGCACGATGCCGATGAGGCCCTCCTCCAGGGGATCGCCGCGCGGATCGTGCGGATGGGGTTGGCTGTCCCGGCGGTCTTCTTTCTGGAATCCTCCAAGCCGCTTTCGTTCATCGGGAGCCAGGCGCTTGTCTTTCTCGAACCGTTCGTGAAAGCGTTCCTGAACCTGAAAAGCTATGATCGTTTCACCGCCCTGATGGAGGATCGCCAGAGCATCGAGCGGCTGATCCAGAAGATCGAGCTGTCGGAGGAGGAGCGCGCCAAGGCCGAGCGAGAGGGAAAGGCGGCCCGGCGCGCGGCGAAGGGGGAAAAGGGAGGACGATGGTTTTGGCGAAAGAACTGAACTGGATCCTTGCGACCGACTGCGGATCGACGACCACGAAAGCGATTCTGATCGGCAAGCAGGGGGATACCTACCGGCTCGTCGTGCGCGGCGAGGCCCCGACGACCGTCGAGGCGCCCTTCGAGGACGTCACGCGCGGAGTGCTGAACGCCATCATGGAGGTGGAAGAGCTGGCGGGACGGAAAATCCTCGACGGCGAGCGGATCATCAATCCCGGGACTGCGACGGAAGGGGTCGATATCTACCTTTCGACATCCAGCGCGGGCGGCGGCCTTCAGATGATGGTGACGGGGGTCGTGAAATCGATGACCGGCGAGAGCGCGGAGCGTGCGGCCCTGGGGGCGGGCGCGATCGTGATGGACATCATTGCCTCGAACGACGGGCGGCTTCCGCACCAGAAGATCCGGAGGATCCGCGAGCTCAGACCCGACATGATCCTCCTCTCGGGCGGAATCGACGGCGGAACGATCACCCACGTGGTGGAGTTGGCCGAGATCATCGCTGCGGCCGATCCGAAGGCGCGGCTCGGGGCAGGCTATGACCTGCCGATCATCTACGCGGGCAACAAGGACGCGCGTCCGGACATCGAAGAGCGTCTCGCCAAGAAGTGCGCCCTGGTTGTGACCGACAACATCCGCCCCGTGATGGAACGCGAGAACCTTATGCCGGCCCGCCACGAGATCCACAACCAGTTCATGGAGCACGTGATGAAGCATGCTCCGGGCTACCAGAAGCTGATGGACTGGACGGCGCCGAATCCGATCAAGCCGACCCCCGCCGCGGTGGGGGACATGATCCAGGCGGTCGCGCGACGCGAGAAGATCCAGGTGATCGGGGTCGACATCGGGGGCGCCACGACAGACGTCTTCAGCTACTTCCAGGATCTGTTCGTCCGGACCGTGAGCGCGAATCTCGGGATGAGCTACTCGATTTCGAACGTGCTCGCCGAGGCGGGGATCGAGAACATCTTCCGCTGGATCCCTTTCACGATCGATGAGGGGGACCTGCGCAACCGGATCAAGAACAAGATGATCCGCCCCACGACGATCCCGCAGGCGCTCGAGGAACTCATGATCGAGCAGGCGATCTCCCGCGAGGCGTTGCGGCTCGCCTTCGAGCAGCACAAGAACCTCGCGGTGGGCTTGAAGGGCGTCCAGAAGGAACGGACGATTTCCGACACCTTCGACCAGAGCGGCAGCGGCGAGTCGCTGATCAGCCTGCGCGACCTGAATCTGCTGGTCGGGTCGGGGGGAGTGCTCTCGCATGCGCCGCGCCGGGTGCAGTCGGCCCTCATGATGCTCGATGCCTTTCTGCCGGAGGGGGTCACGGAGCTCGCGGTCGATTCGATCTTCATGATGCCTCAGCTCGGAGTGCTTGCCGATGTCAACGACAAGGCCGCGACCGACGTCTTCGTGAACGACTGCCTCGTGCGGCTGGGGACCGCGGTTGCGCCGATCGGGACGGGGAAGGATGGCGCGCGCTGCCTGAAGGGATCGATCCAGATGCCGGATGGCCGCAAGGAGGAGTTCGAGCTGCCGTTCGGCTCGATGAAGCGCATCCTGCTCGACGTCGGGTGCACGGCCGAGGCCGTGCTCGTGCCGGCCGGGGGCTTCGATGTCGGCGCGGGCAAGGGCAAGGACATGCGGACCGTCCTGAAGGGTGGCGTGGTCGGGGTCATCTTCGACTGCCGCGGCCGTCAGCCCTTTCTTCTGCCCAAGGAGCCCCAGGAGCGGATCAAGAAGCTCATCGAGTGGTGCGACGCCCTGGACGTCTATCCCGAGTCATACCGCAGGGCGGGCCGTCCGACGGCTGCCGCAGAACGATAGGGAGGGGAAAGAAGTTGGCGCATGCCTATACACCCGGGCTCCGGGTCACGGAACGGATGCGGATCCTCAAGGTCCGCCGGCTCCCCTTGAAGGGGAGTGTGGTCGTGAAGCAAGGCGACGCGGTCGAGGCCGAGACCGTGGTTGCCCGGACCGAGTTGCCGGGCAACGTTCAGCCGATCAAGGCGGCGAGCCTTCTCGGCGTCCACCAGCAAGATCTACGCGAGTTCATGCTGAAGAAGGAGGGCGACGCGGTCGCAAAGGACGAGACGATCGCGACCAGCAAGTCGTTCTTCGGTCTCTTCAAGGCGCACTGCCGGTGTTCCGTGCAGGGAACGATCGAGAGCATCTCCGACGTGACCGGCCAGGTGATCGTCCGCGAGCCGCCGATTCCGGTCGAGGTCGATGCGTACATCGACGGCCGCGTGGCCGAGGTCATGCCCGGAGAAGGGGTCGTCGTCGAGGCCGAGGGTGCGTTCATGCAAGGGATCTTCGGCGTCGGCGGCGAGACGATCGGGACCTTGCAGATCGTGGTTGCGACCGCGGATGAAGAGTTGACGGAGGCGCACCTGAAGCCGGAGCACGCGGGGAAGGTGGTCGTCGGTGGTTCGTTGATTCGGATCCCGGCGCTCAAGCGTGCGATCGCCGTGGGAGCGAAGGCGGTCGTCGTCGGTGGCCTCGACGACCAGGATCTGCGGGCCCTGCTGGGGTACGATCTCGGCGTCGCGATCACGGGACAGGAGACGATCGGGTGTACGGTCGTTGTGACGGAAGGGTTCGGGAGGATGGCGATGGCCCACCGGACCTTCGACCTGTTGGGTTCGTTGCAGGGCAGGAAGGTCTCCGTAAATGGCGCGACACAGATCCGGGCCGGCGTGATGCGCCCCGAAATCGTGATTCCGCTCGGCGACCACCGGATCCTCGCGAAGGGAGAGGCGCAGAACGAGGGGATGACCGTGGGAAGCCTGGTCCGCGTGATCCGCGTGCCGTACTTCGGGAGGCTCGGGACCGTTTCCGCCCTCCCGCCGGAGTTGCAGATTCTGGAGAGCGAGGCGAAGGTCCGCGTCTTGAGGGTCCGCTTTGAGTCGGGCGAGGAAGCGATCCTCCCGCGGGCGAACGTGGAGATGATCGAGTCGTAGCCGGCCGAGGGGCTCCGGATGCGCCCCGAGGGCGGACGGGATCCCTCGCGACCGGATCTGTTTGACCATCGCCGTTCGAGGTGCTAGACTCGGCGCGCGAGGGGTTTCAGCTTGGG
>CAZNRY010000153.1:0-10284 GCA_964575675.1 uncultured bacterium | reverse complement strand
GCGGGCGCACCTGCTCGCGATGGAGCCCCCATTAGCGGCTCATGCAGGGGGATCGCCCAAGTGCGAACGGCCGGCGCGGCGTTCTTTTGCCCCAGGATCGGAGGTCGCCTCTCCGATAACTAAAGAGGGCGTCAAACATGCCCCGAAGAGGAGACAGAGACGCAGATGAGGGCTTTCTGGAGGAGTGCCGCGGTTCTACTTCTCGGCGCGTCGGTTGCCGGGGCCGGAGGTGTGCGGTCGGGGGATGACACGAGCGGCCGCGAGCAACCGCAGCTTCTCGCCTTGAATGCTGGATCGCCGCACGATTTCGACGAGATCTCGCTCGAGAGCCTGCTCAAGGCCAGGGTGGTGACGGCGTCGAAACACGAGCAGGCGTTTCAGGAGGCCCCGTCCTCGTTGACCATCGTGACGGCCCAGGAGATCGCCGCCCACGGATACGAGACCCTGGCGGATGTCCTGCGGGGCGCGGCGGGCATCTACACGTCCTACGACCGCAACTATGATTACATCGGCGTCCGGGGATTGTCTCTCCCCGGCGATTACAACTCGCGCATCCTCTTGCTCGTCGACGGACATTCAATGAACGACAACGTATGGGGGATGGCCGGCCTCGGGACGGAGGGGGCCCTGGACCTGGATCTTGTGGATCGGATCGAGATCGTGCGCGGGCCCGGTTCCGCATTGTACGGGACGAGCGCGATACTCGCCGTCGTCCAGATCTTCACGACGAAGCCGGGATCGCGTGCGGGTCCCGAGGCGACCGCGTATGCGGGCAGCTACGGCCTCGAAGGGGGGCGGATTGGGTGGTCGGGCAGCCTCGGGAAGATGGCCGACCTGCTCGTCTCCTTCAGCGGAATGCAGAGCGACGGACCGGACCTCTACTTCCCCGAGTTCGCCGGCGAGGGCGCGAACGGGATCACGCGCGGAACGGACTACGATCGATCCAATCGCGCATACGCCACCCTCATCTCGGGACCGCTCCGCCTGAGCTATGTCCGGAGCGACCGGACCAAGGGGATTCCGACCGCCGCCTACGATTGCGTTTTCGGCGATCCGGACACTCGGACACTCGACCTCCTCTCGTTCCTGGAAGCGAGCTATGAGCGGTCGATCTCCGAGGAGTTTGACTTCACCCTCCGGGGCTACGCCGATTGGTACCGCTACAAGGGGACGTGGCCCACCGCGGATCCCTCCGATAGCACCGCGTCCGAAGGCGCGCGCGTCCTGGACTACAAGGACCTCTCGCGCGGCCGGTGGGGAGGCGGGGAGGTGCGTCTGGGCTGGAAACCCCATCGCGCCCATCACCTGACCGGCGGCGGCGAGTTCCGCTGGAACAGCGCCCTCATCCGCAGTTGGTACGACGATCCCGATTCGGCCAGGAGCTTTTCCGTGCTCGACCTTCGCCAGGACTCGCGCTTCGGCGCGCTCTATCTGCAGGAGGAGTTTACCCCCGTTGCAGGTGTTACGGCCACCTTCGGCCTGCACTATGACCATTATGCGATCGTGGGAGGGTCATGGACGCCCCGAGGCGGGTTGGTTGCCCGAATTGCCCCTCAGACCTATCTGAAGCTCCTCTACGGCGAAGGGTTCCGGGCGCCCAGTCTCGGCGAGATCGCCTACGAGGATGGGGTTACGATCCTGAAGAACCCCGATCTCAGGCCGGAAAGGGCGAGGACGACCGAAACGATCCTCGAACACTCCTGGCGGCATCGGTTCTGGATACGATCGTCGTTCTATCACATGCACGTCTCGGATCTCATCCTGTTCACCAAGCGGGATGACGGGTGGCTCCAGTATCTGAACAGCGGCAAGATGCACGTCGATGGGGCAGAAATCGAGGCCCGAGCCTCGATGGGGATGGGAATCGAGACGAAGGCGAACGCATCCTACGCGAGGGCTGTAGACCGCGTCGCTGGCCGGAGGGCCGTTAACTCCCCGCGCTGGACAGCCGGAGGCGGGATCACCGCGCCGCTTCTGAACAACCTCCTGATCGCGGCCTTCGAGACCCGATTCGTCGGGGACCGCAGGAGCGGGCGCGAGGGCGGCGCCTCGGACGCCTACCTCGTCGCCGGAGCGAATGCGGCATGGAAGACCCCCGTGCGGGGACTTCGCCTTGCGCTCAAGGTCTCCAATCTTGGCGATTCGCCGTACTCCGACCCGGCAGGCGAGGAACACGTAATGGACACGATCCGTCAAGATGGCAGGACATGGCTTCTGTCGGCCAAGTACTCCGCGCCCCGATAGGCAAGGGACGCGGGGCCGGCCGCACCGGCCTCGTGCTCGCCGCGCTTCTGTCGGCGTGGCCGGCCGTCGGCTGCTGCGAGAGATCGCTGCTGCCGATCGCCAATCAAGTGCCACTCATGCTGAAGCTACTGACCTACGAAAACGGTCTGATGTCCGAGCCCAAGGACACGATTCGCGTTGGGATCCTCTATCTCCCAAGGGACGCGGATTCGCAGAAGTGCTTCGAGGAGTTCTCGACCGAGATGCGGAGATACGACGGGTTCACGGTGCGGGGACGAAACGTTTCGATCGTCCCTCTGCCGATCATGGGCGTCGCGGGAGATGACTGGCCCCAGAGACTCTTGCCCCTCGAGGTGCTCTACGTCGCCCCGGGATCCGGGGAGATTCTCTCCACGATCACGAAGATCACGAGAAGCGCGAAGATCCTCACGATCACCGGCGTCGAACCCTATCTGAAAGGCGGCCTCTCGATGGGGCTGCTCCTTGTGAATGACGCTCCGGAGATCGCCATCAACATGCCGGCGAGCCAGGAGGAGGGGTGCGAGTGGGAAGGCAGCCTCCTGCAGGTTTGCCGCCTGATTCGCTGAGAAGCCGCGCCGGCCGGCGACCGATGCGCCGGCGACGATCATCGCGCGAGGCCGGGCGGGTCCGGTTGCGCGCTCATCACCCCTAGCCCGCATCTCTCACCAGCCTTCTGCTGCAACAGCGCATCTGGCCCCATCTGCCGCGTCGCGCTCGCTTGGCCTCCTCGACATACTGCGCGAGTATGCCTACGTCGTCCGCGCAGCGCGCGACTTGCATCTACAGCCATCTGACGCTGTTTCGCGACGAACGGTGGTGAGAAATGCGGGCTAATTCTGCTGTGTCTCCATCGCCCGCCGCAACGCGTCGGCCATCGCGCTGCCCGCGCCCCTTCCGGGTCCTTGGACCGCGGTCTTCGCGGCCGGCGCATGGATCGCGCCGGGAATGGCCAGTCGGATCCTGCCTTTCTCATCGATTTGCTGGAGCATGACCTCGATCCGCTCGCCCGCAGGATAGCGCTTCGTGAGATCTCCGCCCTTTCTGACCCCAGTTTCCTCGAGCGGAAGCAGACCGCTCACGCGGTTCCCGAAGGAGGGCAGATCGATGAAGACCCCGTACGGCTTGTGGGCTCGGATCAAACCCTCGACCGTCATGCCAACGCGCGGGGTCTGCCCCGACTCTTCCACGGAATCGCGCATCGAGAGGGAGATCCGCCTCTTCTCGTGGTCGACGGCCAGAACACGAACCTGGACCTCCTGCGCCTCCCGCGCGAACTCACGGGGATGCCGTGCCTGTCCGTTCCCCATTTCGGAAACGTGAACGAGCCCCTCGATCCCCGCGGCGAGGCGCACGAAGGCGCCGAAGTCCGCCAGGCGGACGATCCGTCCCGTGAGCGTCGCGTTGGGGACGATCTCATCGGGAATCCGGGTCCACGGGTCTTGCTGCGCCGCCTTGATCGATAGTGAGATCCGGTCGCGCCCCTTTGCATCCTTCCCGATCTCGAGAATTCGGACGCGGACCTTGTCGCCGACCTTCAGCGCCTCGGCCGGGTCATTCACCCGGTCGTGGGAGATCTCGGAGACGTGAACCATGCCGTCCAGGCCGCCGAGATCGACGAATGCGCCAAAGTTCTCCAGGCGGGCCACGGTCCCCTCCCGCTCCGCTCCAGGGGCCAGACTCTCGCGGAGGCGGGCCGCGTTCTCTTCCTTCTGCTGCTGAAGAAGAACCCTTCGCGAGACGACGATGCGCCGGCCCATCTCCGCGAATTCGATCACCTTGAAGTCGAGGTTCTTGCCGACGAAGACTGAGGCGTCGGGGCAGTAGCCGAGTTCGATCTGAGACGCCGGGCAGAAGGCGCGCCTGCCGGCCAGTTCGATGTCGAGCCCGCCCGCGTTCACTCCCTTGACCTTGCCGGTGACTGGCACGCCCGAACGCTGCGCCTCGCGCAGCGCCTGCAGCCCCTCATCCGGTCCCGGGGTGAATGCGGGGGCCAAGACCACCCCTTCCTCATTGGCGATCACATACGCTTCGACCGTGTCTCCTGCCTTCGACAGGGGTTCGCCCTGCTCGTTGCGGAGGTGGCGTGACTCCATGATCGCCTCGCTCCGGCCGCCGTAATCGAGAAAAGCCGTCTCCTCACCGATGCTCACGAGCTTCGCGTGGAGCCGCTGACCGACGTCGGGGACGGGAAGGACCTCCTCGCGAATCCGCAGCGCTTCGATGAAATCGGCGTGGGACTTGGCGGCCGCGTCATCGATCTCTTCTTCGTTGTCGTGCATGTCGTTCGTCTCGTTCTCGTGAATCATCCGTGTCTCCTTCCGCAGATACGGAAAGAAGCCTAGCAGTTTGAGCTCATTCGGTGAAGGGACCTGTGCGCCCGAATGAACCCCCGCATGCGCCCGCCGGACATCGCCGGGAGGCGCCGGCGGGCGGGCCCGCCTCCTCCCGGATGGACAGAACTGCGGGTAGCCCCTATCCTCCGCGGGGCGGTCCGAAACGGTCGGGATTCACATGCATCATGAATCGTGGAGGTCTGATGCGCCGGCTCCCTCTTGCGGGATTACAGCTCCTTTCGTTCATCCTCGGTTCCGCGATCTGTTGGATCCTCCTTCTTTCCGGGGCGCAGGGGGGCAGTGCGGCGGCCTCGGGAGATGGGACGGCGCCCCCCGATTCCATCTTCTCTTGGATCGAAGCGGCGGGGGATTCCACGGCCTGGCCGGGCGCCGGAATTGTCGGCGTCTTTGATCGCACCGAGGTGCGCGTCGAACCGAGTGGACTCGGACACGTCTCGCGGCGAAGGCTGGCGAAGATCCTGACCGAGGAGGGAGCGCGCTCCCAGGCGACGCTGCGCTTCGATTACGATCCGGCCTCGAACATGATCCGTCTTGATGCGATCCGGATCCACCGGGCCGGCGGCGGGACCGAGTCGATCGATACGTCCATCGCCCGCGACCTGAGCGCGCCGGCGGAGATGATCTACTGGGGCGCGCGGATGAAGATCATCTCGGTGCCCAGGCTCCGCGTCGGCGACGCGGTCGAGGTTGAGACCTACAAGAAGGGGTTTCAGATCGCCTACCTGGAAGGCGGGGGGGGGATGCCGGGAATCTCCGGCGGGACCGCGGAGACGGCGGCGAGCGCGGGTAGCGGCGCGGGGACGTCCCCGAACGCCGCAGCCGGGGACGCAGCGGACGATGAACGCTACATCCCTCCGATGCGCGGCCATTTCTACGACGTCGTGACCTTCCAGGAGGCCTATCCACTCAAGGAGAAGACCTACAGGCTGCGCATCCCTCGGGACAAGCCGGTCCAATTCGCGGTCTACAACGGAACGCTCCGCTCTTCCCTCGCGTTCGCTGATTCCTTCCTCGTCTACGCGTGGCAGGCGAGGGATGTCGCCGCGTTCGAGGAAGAAGCGAGAATGCCCGATCCGCCGGACGTCCTGCCCAAGGTTGTTCTGGCGACGGTCGAGAGCTGGCCCGAGAAGTCGCGCTGGTTCTTCGAGGTGAACGAACCACAATTCGAGGCGGACGACGCGATCCGGCGGAAGGTGGCCGAGCTGACGAAGGGCTTGAAGAGTGACGACGAGAAGATGGCCGCTCTCCTCCACTGGGTCGCGCAGGAGATCCGCTACTCCGGCCTCTCGATGGGGAGGGGAGAGGGGTACACACTTCACCCCGGGATCATGGATTTCGAGGATCGCTGCGGCGTCTGCAAGGACATCGCGGGGATGCTGGTCACGATGCTCCGGGCCGCGGGCTTCACGACCTACCCGGTGATGACCCAGGCGGGGGCGCGTGTCGAGGCGGTCCCGGCCGACCAGTTCAACCATTGCGTCGTGGCGGTCGAGCGGCCGGACGGGAGCTTCACCATGCTCGACCCGACATGGGCGCCATTCGACAAGGATGTTTGGTCCCACTACGAAGGGGAGCAGCACTACGTGATCGGTTCCCCGCGCGGCGAGAATCTTCAACGGATCCGCTCCTTTGCCCCTGGAGAGAATCGGATGAGCATCGCGTCGAGATCGAACCTCGCCGCCGACGGCTCTCTCGACGGAGAGATGACGATCACCGGGATCGGCTCCTCGGATTCCAGGATGCGCGGCATGCTGGGAGAGACCCCCGCGGGGGGGCGCGCCGAGGCGCTCGCGGCTCTCCTCGGTCCGCTCGGCGCCGGGGTTTCGGTCACGGATCTCCGCGTGACCGAGCCGCGCGATTTCTCCCGAGCCGTGACGATCTTCTTCCGCTATCGAATCAACGGCTACGCCGGAGCCGCAGAGTCCCTCCTCGCCTTCAGACCTCCGGCCCTGCGTTTGGCATCCTCGAGCGCGTTCTTCTGCAGACTTCTTGCCTTCAGCGGGAAGGAGGAACGGAAGCACGAGGCGCTTCTCTGGTTCGCGCAGGAGATCATCGCGCGCGACGAGGTCGCCTTCCCGCCGGGGTTCCGCTACGAAGGGCAGGTCGATAGCGTCCGGGTGGAGAAGGATGCCGGCACCGTGCGCGGGCGGGTCGCCGGGGAGGGGAATCGACTGCGGGCCGAGCTGACCGCGGTCGCTGCGAAGCGGACGGTTCCCGCCTCCGAATGGAGCGGCGGCGTCGAGGCCGCAGACTCGCTTCGCGCTTTCGGTGAACGGGTGCGCTGGTCAAGGAGGGGGCGATGAAGACCGCGGCGCGAGGTGACCGGGCGGTGGCGGGGAGTCACAATCTCGGGGATACGACGGCCAGATCGATCCACCGTTCGACTCTCCGGTCCATTTTGCCCATCGGGCTTCTCGCCCTTGCTCTTTTCGCGGGCGGCGCCCTCCCCGCGATGAGCGCGTCCCCCACGGTAGCATCGATCGCCGAGCCGGAATTCGCGCTCGGTCCGCCGACGGACTCTCTGCTCCGTTCGGCCGTCACTCCGGCGAACTATCCGACGGACGATTCCGTGATCCTCTATCGCGGGATCCATGTCAGGCTCGATTCCGACGGCCGGATCGAACGGCGGGTCCGCCAGGTGGAGCGGCTTCTGACCGATCACGCGATCACGCCCCGCGGGGATCAGCGCGTGGCCTACGATGCGGCTCGGCAGGATCTCGCGATCCATCTCTGCCGGACCTTCATGCGCGACGGCAAGGAGGTCGTCGCGCTTCCCCGGGCCTTCAACATTACGACCCCGGAGCGGGTCGCCTCCTGTCCCGACCGGACTGATCTGCAGGAGATGGTGATCAGCTTCCTGGGCGTCGAGACTGGATGCCTGATCGAACTTGACTACACGGTGCGGGACCGGGCTCCGTGGCGTCCATGGCTCGAAGGGAGGGAGGCGATCGGCGCGACGGCGCCGATCCTCGAGGAAGAAATCTCGATCGAGGCGCCCCCGGGCGCATCATTCCGTGCGGCGATGATCGAAAACGGAGCGATCTCTTCCGTGAGCGGAGAGAGAGGGGAGCGGCCGCAGACTCTGCGCTGGACCGCGCTCCATGCCTATCCCGATGAGGGGGGATCTCCACCGATACTCCGCATCCCGCAGCTCGTCTACTCCACCTGCGCGAGCTGGGACACGCTCCTGACCTGGGTCCATCAGAAGATCATCGCCGCATCGACGCCCGATTCCGCCATCAAGGCTTGGGCGGCGGAGGATCTGCCGGGCGGACGACCGCCCCTCGATGCCGCGGCGCGGCTGGAGCGGATTGCCGCGCTCTTGGGCGAAAGGACGATCAAGGCCGATGACGCGTCGCTCGACTGGTGGCTGCCAGTTCGTTCCGCGGCGCGGACGTTCGACACGTCGTGCGGAAACCTGCTCGACCGCGCCGCGCTCGCGACGGCCGCGATGGATGAGATGGGTGCGGGCTGCCGGACGATCCTGCGTCCCGCGACGCCGCACTTGGCCCTTGACGTCCCGGCGCTCGCCCAGTTCGACAACATCTGGCTCGCGGTCGGCCCCAACTTCTTCGATGTCGCGGGAGCGGTGTTTGCCCCGCGCCCCGATCCGGGCCAGGCGGAAGTAGTCTTGGATCGCTCCTCGGGCAAGCCTGCTTTCGTGCCTCTTGCTCCGCGGAAGGGGAGCAGCTTCCTCTCGCTCCACCTCCTTCAACACGACGATGGCTCGATCACAGGAGAGGCGATTGCGCGAGTGGGAGGATCTCTCGTGCGCGCGATCGATTCCCACAATCTGAAGGGACTCCTCGATGAACTCGCCGGCCACTATGCGCAGGACGCCTCCGTCGCCGGCTACAGAGTGGAAGCCCTCTCTCCCGACACCCTTGCCGTGAGCTTCACGCTGACCGGCGCGGGCCTCGGCGACTCCCTCGGCGGCGGGCGGAGACGGTTCGAGATTCCCCCCGGGCCCGGGCTTCCGGATGGAGCCCTTCCCGATGGCCTATCCCTGAGGCGGATGAGCCGCACGACGCCGATCTTCCTGCCCAGCCTTGTGGCGGAGGAGGTGCGCGTCCGGCTCGATCTGTCCGCGCATTCACGCCCGCTGATTCTCCCTCCCTCCCGGAGCCTCGCGGGGGGAGGCGTTTCGCTCGAGACCTCGGTCGAGCGGGACGGGGGGATGTTGATCCTGAACCGCCGCTTCGAGACCTCGCAGCGAACGATCGGACCGGAGGAGTACGCCGGATTCCGTGCGGTCGTGCTGGGACGTACGGAGCCGGCGGCAAACACGATCTACCTCACGGCTCCGGCCGAGAAGCCCTAGAGCAAGGAGGCTCGAGCCTGTTCGTGGGAGGAGGGCCATCACAGCCTCCTTCCCGACAGCCTCTTTCCGCTTGACCCTCGGCCCTCTAGGATCGAGAATCCAGTGGGTTTACGGCTGGATTGCCCAGCCCTTCTGCCCTCGGTCCGAAGCGAGCGGGCATCAGGGGATTTCGGTCTCCCGCCCCGCGAATCAAGAGCGGACCCAACGGTCCGACCCTCGGTCGTCCATAGGCTGCCCTCTCGATTCGAAGCTGCTCGATCCGATGTGCCGAAGCCGTTGATTTCGACACGGGGAAGCGCTGCCCCGGTTCGATGGGATGTCCGGCCGAGCCGGCATCGGAGGTTGCTTGAGGAAGCGGAGAGTATTCTATCCGAAGAAGAAGTCGGGGAGGCCCGCGACCGCGGACGCCGATCCGGGGCCGCAGGCCAAGGAAAACGCGATCGTGATGGAAGGGGTCGTCCTCGAGACGCTCCCGAATACGCAGTTCCGCGTGGAGGTCACGGGGGGCCACGTGGTCCTCGCCCACATCTCGGGGAAGATGAGGAAGCACTTCATCCGAATCCTGGTGGGAGACAAGGTCATGGTCGAGCTCTCGCCCTACGACGTGAGTCGAGGCCGCATCACCTACCGGTTCAAGTAGGATCCAGCCCGCCGCCGGCCGCCCGCCAGATCTGATCGCCCTCCGGCCGAGGATGTGGCTAGGCCGCCGGGGAGATGCCTACCGCTTCCGCTTGGCCTTCTTCTTCCCCTCGATCGTCTCCTCGACCCACCCAAGGGCAGCCAGCATGGGCGGAAAGCCCAGGGTCGGAACCGCGAGGATCGCAACGTGCCGCAACGCCTCGGGATCGACGCCCACCGCAAGTGCTTTGCGGGTATGAGCATGAGCAGCCCCTTCCAGACGGGAGCCGATCGAGATCCCCAGCTTGACCAGGGCGATCTCCCTTTCCGAGAGCGGACCGGCCCGCCGAGCTGCCTCGCCGAGCGACTCATAGGCCCGGGCAACCGCCGGGTGATTGGCCGTGAACGCTTCGAAGGGGCGGGGAGGGGCGGGAAGTTTGGATGAACGGGCCTTCGGCGCGGGCATGGGAGCCTCCTTACGTTCCGGAGATCCCTGCCGGGCGCTTCCGGCAGCCGGTTCCGGACCGTGCGGAATAAGGTAGCGCAATGGATGGCGAGCGGCTATCTTGCACTCCGGGACAAAGCTCCAGCAGACACGGTGGCAATGCGCCGGGTTCGCAACGTGATGAACCTGCGGGCGGCAGGCCGGAGAGTCTGCGTTGAGGAATGATGACCGGGCTTTGCTGGGCCCTCCCAGACGAAGGAGATCAAGTATGAAGTCGTTTC
>CAZNRY010000152.1:0-10304 GCA_964575675.1 uncultured bacterium | reverse complement strand
CGATCGAACCGATCAGGGCCGTCTCCTCGCCGCAGACGAACGCGCCCGCCCCCTCCTTCAGCTTCACGTGGAAGCGAAACGGGGTTCCGAGGATGTCGTCGCCGAGGAATCCGCGCGCCTCAGCCTGGGCGATCGCGATGTTCAACCTCTCGATCGCCTTGGGATACTCGGCGCGGACGTAGATGTAACCGTCGGTCGCGCCGATCGCGTGACCCGCGATCGCCATCCCCTCGAGAACCGAGTGCGGGTCCCCCTCCAGCACCGAACGATCCATGAACGCGCCCGGGTCGCCCTCGTCGGCATTGCAGATGATGTACTTCTGCTCCCCCTTGGCGAGGCGCGTCAGGCGCCACTTCATCCCGGTCAAAAACCCCGCGCCCCCGCGGCCGCGGAGCCCCGATTCGATGATCTGATTGATCAATGCATCGGGATCGCCAGTCTCAATGACGTCCTGCAGCGCCTTGTACCCCCCCGCCTCGATGTAGTCGTCGATCTCCTCAGGGTTCAGGTTGCCGCAGTTGCGAAGGACGATCCGGTTCTGCTTGTTGAGGAACCCGGCCTCCGCTCCCGCGCCGCCGCTCGTCCAGACGAGCCAATCCGCGATCGCATTGCCATGCATGACGTGCTCATCGAGCAGCCTGGGGATCTTGTCCTTCGTGAGGTCGCCGTATTGAAACCGCGCGCCCGACGAATCGCGAACCTCGACCAACGGTTCGCGATAGCACATCCCGATGCAGCCCGTCTTCTCCAGACGAACATCGCCCCCGAGAGAGGGGAGCTTCTCCGTCAAGGCATGAAAGGTCTCTTCCGCCCCGGCTGCAATCCCGCAGGTGCCGAGTCCAACGAGGATCTTCATGGCTGCACCCGCTCTTGAGCGGCCTTGCGGTACTGACGGATGATCTTCTTCAGGTCGTCCGGCTTGAGGTTTCCGTGGGTGTTGTTGTTCACCATGATCACGGGCGCGAGGCTGCAGCAACCGAGACAGGAGACCGTCTCGAGCGTGAAGAGCTTGTCCTTCGTCGTCTCGCCGTTTCCGATCTCGAGCTGGTCCTCCAGGGCCTTGGTGATCCCGTTGGCCCCGCTCACGTGGCAGGCGGTTCCGTGGCATACGCGGATGATGTTTTTCCCGACAGGATGCAGCCGGAACTGCGAGTAGAACGTTGCGACCCCGTAGATGGTGGTGAGCGGAATCCCGCATTCCCGATGGATGGCCTCGATCCGCTCACGGGTGATGTACCCGTCCTTCACCTGGGCCCTCTGCAGCTCGGGGATCAGGACCCCCGCCTTGCCCCTGAAATGGAGGTTCTTGAAGTCGTATTTCTTGCGCTCGCTCATCGTCTCCACTCCTCACTCCCTTCCCGCCACCGATGCGCGGCCTGGACTCTTCGCTCTGCCCGCACCCCCCGGCACGTCCGGCGCAGCCGGGGATCAATCGTAGGGGGTCTCGAACATCTTGTTCATGAGGCTCATCATCTCGTCGATGTCGCCTATTCCGCCGAGGGCATGCCCCTTGCACCCCTTCCTCGAGCAGAACTCGACGTATCCGCCCTTCGACAAGTTCAGGGAGGCCATCGGAGCGCCGCAGAGCTTGCATGTGAGCGGGAGCATGATGCTCGAGTCGCACTTGGGGCACCTCAGCTCGACGATCATCCCGTCCGCCATCTCCAGATCGGTCTCGACCGAGTAGTCCCCGAAAATCGCGCTTAAGGCGATCTCCCCATCCTGCCGCGTTTCCCTGACCTGTGCGTCAAGATGGATCTTGGCGCCGTCCGTCAGCGTCTGATTGCACTGAGGACAGCACAAATCCATGATAAGCATCTGCTTACTCATCGTTGCCCTCCTTCCGGGCGTTTGGCCCCCCCGTGAGGCTCTCGATCCTGACGAAGAGACAGTCCTCGACCTTGCGCTCCCCGAGGACGATGTCGTCGGCAAGCGTCTCGCAATCCGGCGCCCCGCAAGCGGCGCAGTCCTTCTTGGGAAGCTGCTCCAGCACGCTCTCCTTCTCCTTCTTCATCGCGATCGCTTGCTTCAGATCCCGTCCCAGCGCCTGGACGGGACGCGCCATGATCTCCTCCTCGAGATCGAAGAAGTGCTCACGCAGCAGGGAGCGGACCTTCTCCTCCTTCACCTGCCCTTGGTCGCCGAGTTTCCGGGCGATTCGCTGGATGTTCCGTTGAGCCGCATACCGGCCCTCTATCACGAGCTGGCCGCTGACGCAGCCATCGGGACAGATGTACGCCTCAATGAAGTCGACGGCCTGGAACTTCCCTGACTCGATCCGATCGAATACGTACTCGACATCCTGGACCCCGCAAACCGTCATGGTGTTTTCGTTCCGCATCCCCGCGATCTCGCCGCCGGCCATGGCCCACAGCAGCCCGCTCGGACTGACCGGGACCTTGGATTCGAGCTTCCCCGCCGTCTTGATCGCCTTCAGGAGCGGCCCGTAGAGCTCGGCGATCGAGAAGGCGCCGTCCAGGTAGGACTGATCCTGGCCGACCGGTCGGAGGATCGAGTTCATGATCGCCGAGCAAGGCGTGATGAAGAAGATGCCGATCTCGCTCGGATCGAGGCGGAGCTCGGTCGAGAGTTTCCGCCGGAGGAGTTTGGCCGCCAATTCCCGCGCCACCTCGATCGGGATCAGGTGCGGGATCAGGTCGGGATAGCGGATCTGGACGAGGCGCACGATCGCCGGGCAGGTGACGGATATCCGGGGCCATGGGCCGTTGCACTCGGAGAGGAGGGCGTCCGTGGCCCCGGCCACCATCTCGCACATCCAGGAGATGTCGTAGGTGCTGTTGAACCCGATCTTGGTCAGAGCGCCCAGAACCTGGCTCGGAAGAACATCGCGACCGAACTGTCCGTAGAGAGTCAGGGACGGCATCGCGACCGTGTACTTGAACTTCTTCAGATCGGAAGTCGTCGAGGTCTTCGCCGTCGCCGCCTCGTAACGGCAAACCCTGATGCAGTAACCACAGTCCGTGCAGAGTTCGGCCTTCACCACAGCAGTGCCATCCAACACGCGAATCGCCTGGGTCGGACAGACCTTGCTGCAGGCGACGCACCCGATGCACTTCTCTCGGTCGATCAGGACCGAATGGCCGCGCTCGCTCATACTTGCTCCGCGTGCGGCCCATCGGGCAACAGAACCGAGTACCGCAGCGTGGTCCCGACTCCCACCGCCGATTCGATCTCGAAGAGGTCCACATTCCTCTTGATGTTCGGCAACCCCAAACCGGCTCCGAACCCCCTCTCGCGCATCGCGTGGGTTGCCGTCGAGTAGCCGGGCGTCATCGCCAGCTCGATGTCCGGAATTCCCTGGCCGCGGTCGGCAAGCACGACGCGCACGGCGCCTGAGAGGACCTGCAGCTCCATGTCCGCTTCCTCCGCGTACATGATCACGTTCATCTCGGCTTCGAAATTGGCGATGGAGAGCCTTCGGATCACGCTCGTGGGGATTCCGAGTTGCTTGAGGATCGACTTGATGGCGGCCGCGGCGTCGCCGCCGTGCTCGAAATCGTCGTGGAGGATCTTGAAACGCTCCGCATAGAGGATTTCAGAGCCCTTCTCTTCCCCGTTCATCCCTTGCTCCCCGCCTTGAGACCCGCGTCGCGGAGGAGTGCGCAGACATCGAACATGCTGTACCTCGTGCTCAGAAGCGGGATGTTTCGTTGCCGTGCGAGATCGAGCACTTGCGCGCCCGGCCTCTTGCCCCCCACGTAGAGAATCGCCGTGAGGTCCGCAACATCGGCCGTGTGGACCGATTGGACACTCGCCAGCCCCGTGATCAGAAGCGCGCCCGGCTCCGAGAATGCGAGCACGTCGCTCATCAGATCGGCGGCGATGCAGGCCTCAACCTGCATCTCGTGCAGGAGCTCATGCCCCCAGACCACATCGCAGTCCAGGAGCGCAATCAGGTCGCGCAGGTGCATCGGCCGATCAGCGGATCCCGGCTTCGTAGAGCTTCGTCGCGACCTGCCAGCGGTTCAGCGCTGTCGTGTAGATGCCGATCTCCGCCTTCTCCGCCATCTTCACGACGTCCTCGGTCGGGAGCTTCTCCTGGGTCACGATGATCCCACAGATGTCGACCAGGTTCGCGGCCGCGATCACGTTGTTGTGGATCTGGACCGTGACGAGGAGGTTCCCCGCCTTGGCGTTGGCAATCACGTCGCTCACCATGTCGGAGATGTAGACGCCGGTGACGTCCCGATCAACGACCTTGGTGACGCTCTTCAGCTCGAGTTTCTCCGCAAGTTCTTGCAGCTTCATGCCGGAATCTCCTTAAGCCCGAAGGATCAGCTTCCCTCTTCCATCGACGTCAAACCGAAGTCGATCATGATCTCCCCATACGACATCGTCCTGTGGAGGCCGAAGAGGTCTGGCAGAATCAGAATCTTCTTCTCCCTCCTCTGTAGTCGATCGTTGAACGCCCGGTTCAGCATGCCGAGCTTTTCGTCCGAGAGCGGCATCCTTGTCCCCTCGCCCGTCTCGTGGGTAATCGCGATGTAGATCGAGACGTTGGTGCCGTGCGCGATGTGTCCGATCCGGAAGATGTCGCTATCGGGCTTGCAGCTGCCGTAGTAGAGAAGCCCAAGCAGTTCCGGGAAGCGGATGATCTCCCCCGTGGAGTTGTCGCGCAGATCGAAGTGGAACGACTGCCCCATCACGGCCGACCGCCACGTTCTGTTTCCCTCGCGGTACTCCTCACGCGGAGGAGTCTCCTCGGTGGAGAAATACGACCGCACCGAACGGCTGAACAGGTCGTGCTCGACCATGACGTAGCCCATCCGGACATTGACCATTTCGTAGCGAGGCTTGACTTCGCTTGCCATCATGTCTCGTCCCTTGCATCCCGTCCTGCGATCAGGTGGGGGAAGGCGGTTGACTTCCTAGCCGCCGGCAGGCGAGCCGGACGACGATCTCCCGTAGCATTCGAGAGCGGATGATCGAGCGCGTTGCGAACGGCGCGAGGGGGCAACGGCATCGGGAACCCGTGGACAAAAAAGCGGGCAGGAGGCCTTCCGGCCCCGGCGCCTGAAGATCGCCCTCGCGACACTGAAAGTCTCGAGCCGGCCGACCGGTGAATGTAGGTTTCCTCAGACACCGACACCTCCACCACCGCACCACCCAGCGAGCGCCCCGACCCCTCGGCAACAGCCTGCAATGCATGCCGGTTACCGAGGTTCGGAGGAAACTCTGAATTCGCTTCTGAGCGTAGCACTCCGGGCAACTCGCCGCAAACGCTATCACAACTTCATGTTGGACAAGACCAGCCCGAACATTAGCGATTGTGGCGATGGGAGAGCCTCGCCGGGGGTTCTCGCGCGCCGAGGATTCAACCTCGGTGAGGGCTATCCGACCTAGAGCGAAGAATCGCGATCGTGGCGCCCCACCCCGAGCCGTCCTGGGCGTCGGAGAAGGATATGACGCCGGGATGCCGTTCCAGGATCGAGCGCACGATCCCGCGCTGCACGCCGATTCCCTTGCCATGGATGATGCGGACCTGCACGAAGCCCTCGCGAGCGGCGGCGTCGAGGAACTCGCGTACAACCGACTGCACGTCCCTCGGCAGGAAGGTATGGAGATCGAGGGTGTCCGCGGGGCCGAGCCGGACCGTGTCCTCCGCGCCTGGCGTGAACATAGAGGACGCGGCCTCATCGTCCTGCTGCGGCGGTTCCCTCTCGGTCTCCGGACGCGCCCCGTCCCTCCTCCCCCGAGGGGGCGGGTATAGGCTCCGCAGGAAGGACAGGATTCGCTCGAACCGCACGCGGTGAGGATACCCTATGCGTCCCTGCGTGCGCCGCGCGACGCACCGATCGGGCCGGCAACGCGGACGGGGATCTCCTTCCCGCCGCCTCTCGGCAGGTCTAGACCGGTTTGACTTCGACTGAGAAGCGAGCCCGCGCGCCGCGAGGTCCGGCGCCCCCGGAACAATAGCCGGGCTGAGCGGATGCGCGTGACGAGCTTTTCAGATCTACTAAACTGGTTTAGCCTATAGGGGTCATGCGCATCGGCTACCTCCAGACCGAGCCCCGCTTCGGCGATCCGCAGGCGAACCTCCGCCGCGTGGAGGAGGCGATCGGGTCGGCAAGCTCCGATTTCTGGGTCCTGCCCGAGCTCTTCTCGACCGGCTACGTCTTTGGAAGCCGCCGGGAACTGGCCGGCATGGCCGAGCTGGTCCCTGATGGACCAACGACACAGGGACTCCTCCGCCTCGCCGCCGAATCGGGAGCCGCCATCGTGGCGGGAATAGCCGAGCGCGATCGCAACGGACAGCTCTTCAACTCGGCCGTTGCCGTCGATCCTTCTGGATTCAAAGCCTGCTATCGAAAAATCCACCTCTTCGACTACGAGAAGGAATGGTTCGATCCCGGAAACGGTCCGTTCGTCGTCGTCCCGCTCGCCGGCGCGCGGGTTGGCCTGATGATCTGCTGGGATTGGCGGTTCCCCGAAGCGGCGCGAACGCTCGCCCTCGCCGGCGCGCAGGTGATCGCGCACCCCTCGAATCTCGTGTTGCCTTACTGCCAGGCGGCGATGGTGACCCGCGCGCTCGAGAACCGTCTCTTCACGGTGACGGCAAACCGGATCGGCACCGAGGACCGGGCGGGACTGCGACTGACCTTCACGGGCGGCAGCCGGATCGTGGCCCCGGATGGCGCCATTCTGAGCGAGGCACCATCCGGAGCGATTGCGAGCGCGTCGGTCGAGATTGACCCGAGACTGGCCGACGACAAGAAAGCGACGTCGCACAACGACCTGTTCGCAGACCGCCGGCCGGACTTCTATCGCCTCTCTTGACCGCGCGGGAGCGAGCGCTCGTCATGAGATCCTCGGGCGACTCATTCGGGGGCCGCCTCCGTTCGGCGCATAGCGCAGCTCTCTCCGGCGATCCCCCTGCATGAGTCGCTAGTGGCCCGCGGGCGTGCAGCCATGTCTCGTAGCGCGACGCCAGAGCGCAGGCGGGGCAAGAACGGCGCTATGGCCGTGGCAGTCTGCCGCTGGAGCAGTCGCGCGAAGGGACATGGCGAACGAGCCGCGGGCAAGCGTGCCCCCGACGTCGGCGCCCTGACGGTCGGGCCGCTTAGTAATCGCGCACGACGCTCGAGAACGAGATTCCCAGATTGATGCGGATGAACCGCTCCTCGGCTCCGACTTTGGTCCGATCGCCCCGCCCCCCGTACTCGAGCCCCAAGTCGAGCGCAGCCCGCCCTTTCGCGACGCGTGTGCCGGCCCCGAGGGTGGCGGACCATTCTTCCACCGCGGCCCCAGTATCGGCGGCGCGAACGTGGTACTCCGATCCGGCGAATCCGCTTCGGAGGATCACCCGCGGCTTCTCGAGGGCGCCGATTGCATACTCGATCCCCGCGCCCCACTCCGTCGTGTCGTTGAACGGTCGATAAGATTTTCCAGGCCCCGGGGTCAGACGGGCCTCGCTCCAGAGCGTTCGAATCAGATCGGCGCTCACCGAGAACCGCGCCATGGGGGTGACGCGAAACCCGACCGCCCACGCGGAAGGGAGTTCCTGACGTCCCTCCTGCGATTCGTGGAAGGCGGAGCCTTGCACAACCGTCATCTGCTGGATCGTCCGCGAACTTCCGCCGACCGTGCCCGAGAGCCCCAAGGCGGCGTGCGGCGTTGGGATGATGACGAGTCCGGCGCTTCCTACCCAGGCGCCGCGAAACCTCGTGTCGACGAACTGGCGAAGATCCCGATTCTCGCCCGCGTCGAAACTCTGCGTGAAGGATTCCTTCAGAACGCCCTGGACCCGCCCGGCGGAGAGTCCCCACAGGAGGCGCCGGCCGAACGCCGGCGCGGCGACTCCCAACTGAACGCGGCTGAGTCCGCCGCTTCCCTCCGACCGCAGGGTGTACCGCAGGGTGTCAGGTCCCGAGACAACCTTAGTGAACCTCTGGGTCCGCTCGTAGCCGGCATCGCTCTGTGCGCGGAAGAAACCGGAAACCCGCACACCCCCCGGCAGCACGGCCACGCCCCCCAGATGGGGCAAGAGATCGGTTCGTTGCCGGTAGCCCCCTCCCTCGTCCGGCCCCGATCCCTTCACGCTGGCAATCTCTCCCGCATAGGAGAGGAACCCGTAGTTCTGGTCGGCAAGACCGATCGTGGCCGGGTTGACCTGCCCGGTCGCCCCGTAACCGGTGACGGCGACCGAGGTCCTTCCCCGTCCGCGCGCTCCCGGCTCTCCGGTCTCCCACCACCACCCCCAACCATCCTGTGCGAACACGGTCGCCCCTGCGGCGCCGAGATCAACGAAGAGAGCCCATGCGGCAAGCCCCACCGCCACTCCCGCCACGCCAAGGATCTTCGCGCGAGTGCGCCTCGCGGGGGTGCTCATGGCGTCACCGGCCATCGCGCACCGGGCGGGGCGACGTAGCGAACGCGGAGCCTTGGCCGGAGAGTGTCCGCTGCAGCATTCGTGGTGTGGAACAGGATGCCCTCCATCGTCGAAACCTCGTCTTTCGCGCGGACGACAAGGCCGTAGTTCGTATCGCCGTCTACCCAACTCTGGACCAGGCCCCCGATCTCGAGCTCGAAGGGCTCGAAGGGCTCGACGATGTCGATGTCGTTGCTGAGCCCAGCCGCGTTCGTGGCAGGCGCGCCCGATGAGTCGGTCACCGCGTAGGCCCCCAACAGCATGCTGTCGGGACGCTGCGCGACCGGCAGGATCAGCGTCGCGCGGACGATTGAGGCGTGCGGATAGGCTGTCAGAAGCGGGTCCAGGTCGAAGCGGAGGCGGAAGCGCGTCGCGGGGCCCGCCGTGACCCATGCCGTCGGGTCGCTTGGAGCAGGATTGGGGCGCAGGTCCTCGGTCACGTATGCGTCGGCCGTGGCGAGAACGATCGTCTCCTCGCGGTCGGAATCCAGATAGACCAGGTGCAGGCTCGGCGTGGCGATCCGGTAGGTCTCGCCGTACCACACGTCGTTGTGAGAGATGATCCGGGCCGTTCCGGTTCCCGCAGCACAAGCGATCTGAAAGCCGCCGTTGCTGTCCGGCTCCGCCCTCCAGCGCCCCAGGAGACTCGGAGGAACTGCAAAGTCGACCGAGTCGACCGAGTCGATCGTGGTGGTCGTGTCGGCTCTTTCGGTCGCAATCGGGTCTTCGTCAGCGCGGGGACGGGTGCCCCATGTGACCTCGGACGCAGACCACGCGCCCTTTCCGCCCTGGACCCTTGCGAGGCTCAGATCTAGAGGTCCCCCACGCCCCCTCCGAAGGTGGACCATGAGGGAGACCCGAAGAAGACCTGCCGTATCCGGGATGGCATCAAAGCGAAGAAGCCCAATCGAGTTCGAGCGTTCCTCCGAACCGACCAGTATCGACCGCGAAGTTCCCGTCGCCGGAAGCGGGTCAGGGATCGTGGCATAGGACGAATTGGCGCGCAGAATGATCTCCCGAACCTGTGAATCGATCACACGCCCGCTACGGTCGAAACCCACCGGGTTCTCGTCTTCCGCGCAGGAGGCGAAGATGACCGGCATGCAAAAAAGGATCAGAAGCGGGAGGATGGCGCGCGCGCACGTCGCAGTCCCCAACGCCCTCATGTGGCTGTCTCCGTCCTGGTCAAGCAATCCTCCCTGGCTCGAGTCGCGCCGGCCTGTCGGCCCGCGATCCCCGGCCCACCGAACATGAAACCCGAACGTCCGCGCAGGGTCCCGCCGGTCAAGCGGGTCGTTTCGTGCCGGGTCCCCCCCGGCCCCGCCGGTCCCGCCGGTCGTCTTGGTTCCCGGAGGCTACACCAAGCCCATACCCGCCGCCAGATGCCCCCCCTATCCCGCCGTCCGGGCCCGTGCGAATCCGGCGGCCCTATGCCGCTCCGGGGTCGCGCGTCCCGCGGCGGCAAAACATGCAGAGGATCGTCACCCAGGCCGGGCGCGCGCGTGAGATCGTCCAAGGACTCCTCGACTTCGCGCGCCAGAGGCCCCGTGGGTCGAGCGGGCCGACCTGAATCGGATCATCATGGAGAGGAATCGAGCCGCACTTCCCTTGTTCGGCGGCCGCAGGGCGAGCCGCAAGGGAAAGGTCGGCGACTGAGGCTTTCGGAGCCGGCCGGTTCCCGGACGAATCCCCGGCGCCAACGCCCCGCTCATGGTTGCCATCCCGGTGCGACCCTCCCTAGAATCGACATGGCCCTTCCATGTCCCAACGAGACCGAGACAGGCGGGAAGATGCCACAATTGATCCGAGCGATTCACGGGGGAGACAGGACGGTCGCGGTGGGGCCTGTGAACGGGAGGGGCCCCCTCCAACCCTGCACCACTTCACGGTCCCGTCGGCCAGAGCGGTCCTTTGG
>CAZNRY010000151.1:0-10453 GCA_964575675.1 uncultured bacterium | reverse complement strand
CAGCACCGTTCGTCGCGAAACGGGGTCAGAGGGCCGGCGATGCAAGTCGCGCGAAGCGAGGACGACGCAGACATGCTCGGCGCAGTATGTCGAGGAGGCCGAGCGAGCGCGACGCAGCAGGTGTGGCCCTATGGGCCGTTGCAGCAGAATGCTCGCGAGAAATGGGGGCTAGGACCGGACGGGAACGGCGGGGTTCGGCGAGCGGCCCTGCGTCTCGCGAAGAACGTCGTCCAGCAGGGCGGAGAGACGGCCCGCCAGGATCCGCCGCTCGAAGCGGCAGATCGGGTCCGGGATGCGCGCGGGGGGGTCCGGGTGACCGGTTTTGTAGGCGTCAAACAAGCTCGCCAGGAGGGTTCCGCCCGCGCCCGGTTCGGAGGGGAGCGCGCAATGGCCGGCTCCGAGTTCCGTGATCAAATCCCAGGCCGCGCCCCGGGGGAGCAGGCCGAGGATCGGCCGCCGGGCGCGCAGATACTCGAACACCTTTCCCGGCAGAATGAGAGCTCCTCGTTCGCTCTCTTGCTCCATTAGAAGCAGGACGCGGGCCGTGAGGAGGCGTCCGATCGCCTCGCGATGGGGCAACGCATCAGAGAATCGCACGGTCCCCTGCAGACCCCGCATCGAGACCTCGATTTCATCTTCCCGATAGCGGGGCCCGATCAGATCCACCATGCACTCCGCCCGCGCGGCCGGCCTCAAGGAAAAGAACGCCTCGATATGATCGAGGAGCAGCCGGATCGGCCGCTCGGGGTTCAGTTGTCCCGCGTGGACGATTGAGAAAGAGGGGTCGGGCGGGGGGATCTCTCTCGGAAAATCCTCTTCGTCGTACCCGTTCGGAATGCAGACCACCCGCCCCGGATCGAGAAGCGGATAGCGGGCGAGGAAATCGTCGCGCGTATTCTCCGACGTCACGATGATCCGGTCCGCCTTCCGCACGACCCGGGCTTCCAGCGACTCGTGGATCTTTCGGTGCGCGGGAGTCGGCGGATCGAAGCTCATCCGCCGAACCCACGGATCGCGGAAATCAGCCACCCAGGGGACCCCGCGGCGCGCGAGCCTGAGACCCACGAGGTGCGCGCTGTCGGGAGAGGATGTGGTGACGAGAACCCCCCCCCGGCGAGCGCGCGTCGAGCCGCCCGCTCCGCGATCGCCACCCAACCGACGTAAGGATCGGGCAGGAGGAAGAACCCGGCGAGCCGCCGGAGCGACCGCTGCACGCTCCCCGAACGGCGGGCGTTCGTTTCCTCCCGCACCTTCGCGCGGGCGATCAATGCGAGGAGGGCCGGCGCGGTCCGCGCGGCGGTTCGTATCACGGTCACTTCACTTGGGATCTCCTGCAGGAGGGAAGGATCTCTCATCCAATAGCGGCTGTCTCGTACCGTCACGACCGTGGTTTCCCAGCCGTGTGAAGGGAGGTAACGGACGAACTTGACGCTGCGCTGGACGCCGGCGCCCCCGGTCGGGGGGAAGAAATAGGCGACGTAGACGACGCGCTTCACCGCGGGCAGGGACCGTCCCCCAGACCGACCCCGACGGCCCGAATCCCCTCGGGGCTCGAGAGCCGGATCCAATAGAGTCCCGGTGCGAGCGGACGACCGCCCGCATCCCGACCGTCCCACACGGGAGCGCCGGGGGCCTTCATCGAGAAGCTGTGGACGATCCTTCCGCTCAAATCGACCACACACCCGTCCGCGACGCCGCCAAACCCCTGCAGCCGGACCCCCTCACCGCACCCCGGAACGAAGGGATTCGGGTAGGCGTGCAGAGCGCTCGCCGCCCCTCCCTCGGGGGCGGGAGGCACCAACCGGGAGAGCCCCCTGTTCGTGCCGAGCCAAACAGCCCAACCATCCGGATCCAGTGCCAGGGCCTCGACGTTCGGATGAGGAAGATCGGGAGGTTCGTACTTCGTGTAGCTGAACCCGTCCTCCGTCGGGGTCATCCGCGTGACGCCGCCCCCTTTCCCCTGGGACGACGTGGCCACCCAGGCGCCTCCGTCGGCAACCGGAAGGAGATCGTTGACGAACGGCATGAGCCGACGCTCCGAGCTGGGTCCGATGTTCGTGACGAACTCAAGATCGGCGTCAATCAGGCTGAGTCCCGCGGCCGTCCCGACCCAGATGACCGACCCGCGCGCGCTGAGACGGGTCACCTGGTCCGAAATGATCCGCCGGCTCGTCTCCTGCTCGGTCGAGTAGAGGGCCCAGGTACCGTCATCGGAGGTTCTAGGCTTCCCGTCGGGACCCAGATTCCAGCGATGGACCCCCTTCTCGCGGTAGCCGATCCAGACCTCATCATTTCGCGGAAGGATGGCGCGGACCCGGTTGCTCTGCATCGTCTGCGGCGGCGCGGTCGTGAGGGTGACTTGCGTCCAGGCACCGGTCGCCGCGTCCCGGAACCAGATCCCCTGGGCATACTCCTCGATGTCGTTGTCGGAGGCCGCCCAGAGGTTTCCATCCCCATCGAAGGCGAGGTCGCGCAAGTTGCGGGGCGGGTTGCCGCTGGAAACGTTGTCCAGAACCGAGCGAAGGCTGCACCCGGCGCTCGCGCAGCAGCATTGTGCGAGCCAAAACTCCCTATCGGACTCGAAGAGGAAGTCCCACGTCCAGTCCTCCATGTTGCGGGGGGCGCTCCAGACCGTCCCATCAAACGTCTGGCGCATCGGGATCGTCGCCTCGCGCGCCGTTGTGACGTGCAGCGTCCCCACCGGATCGAAAGCGATGGCGAGGTAGTGGGAGCGGATGCTGGGGCCCGCGAAGACTTTTCGCACCCACTGGCTCCCGTCGTACCTCCAAAGCCCGTCGAGGATCTCCGCCGGATCGGCGCCGGCCGCCCAGACGGTCCCGTCGGGAGTGCGGAGGATCGCCCGCACGGAAATCGCCCGACCCCCGAGGAGCGACCAGCTCCCTCCATCCTCCGAGGCCCATACCCCTTTGGCCCCAGCCGCCAGGAGGGTCCCCCCATCCGAGAGGAGATCGACGATCCCGGCGCCGGCCGTCATCCCGTCGGCGAACAACTCCCATACCGTCCGGAGATCTGATTCGCGCAAGACCCTCACGCCGTCGGAGAAGGCGGCGACCCATTCCCCGCGGTGGCGGATCAGCCGCGTGGCGGCCGGAAGACTCGGTCCCTCGGCATAGGTCGTCCAGGCGCCGAGTCCGACGGTGTCGCGATGAGCGACTCCTGCGGCGGTCGCGACCCATATTCCGTTCCCGCCGGGGTCGCTCGCCAAATCCCGGACATCGAAGGAGGGCATCGCGCAAGGGTCGATTCCCTCCTGGCACGGAAGGCGGAGCTCGAGACCATGCTCCCCCTCGACCTGCACGGTGAACCCCTCGGCCGTCCCGACCATCAGCGTGTCGGCTCGGAGCACGATTCTCTGGATCCAATCCCCGGCGATCGGCCGCAAGACGCTCGTGTACGGCTCCCAAGACTCGGCCTGCGCATCGTAGATCGAGATGCCGGCCGCAACCGTACCGAACCAGATCCTTCCCTCAGGCCCGATCACTACCGTCATCAGCGAATCGCTCAGCAGACCGTCGCGCGTGCGGTGGTAGATCCGGGTCTCCTCGGTCTCGGGGTTGTAAGCGACCGCGCCCCCCCCGGTGGCGATCCAGAGCTGTTCGCCGTCGTAAGCCAGCGATCGCAGATCGTTCACGTTCAGATACGTCGCCCAGCGAGGGGCGCGAAGTTGCGCATCCGATTCAGCGGAAAGGGCAAGCAGCCCCGCGAGAATGCAAAGGACTCCAAATGATCGCCTCAACGGTTCCCCTTCCGGCGCCTGAGGCGCTCGAGGATGAGGTTAAGATCCAGCGCGAGGCTCCAGCGCCCCACGTATTCCTGGTTCGCGGCGCAGACTTCTTCCAGGGAGCGCTCCATCCCTCCGGCCATCGTGATCCAGCCGGGCGGCGCATCGGGAGGGAAGCGTCGATACGCCTCCGGAAGGTCGCCCCATCTTCCCCGATCGATCGCCTGGATCCCGACCAAGCTCCACTCTCCCCGAAACCACAGGAGGAGTGTAGGAAACTCCTTCAGTCCCGTAAACGCTCCGCCGGGCCATCGGCCGGGCAGGGAGCGGATCGTGATGGCGCGTCCCGATCGACCCAAGACCTCGCGGTCGATCGTGCGGTCTCCAGCAACCCAAAGCCCCAGAAGAGCGGCCAGGTACGGGAGTGCGAGGACGAGGATCGAAACGGACGAGACCAGAAGGTCGAGCAGGCGCTTCTCCCAGGAACGGCCCGCCAGATTGGTGGTCGAGAGGTGGACGGCGGGGAGCCCGAGGAAATCCCCCATTCTCGATCCCTTCCGGAGAGCGGAGCGCAGCCGCGGGACCAAGCGGACGGGCACGCCTGCGCGGGCGAGAGAGGTGATCAACGGTCCGGGATCCGCCTCCGACCAATCCTCGAAAAGAACGACCTCGGCAATCCGCTCGTCCTGCACCCACAGGACGGTCGCTTCCTCGATCGATGTGAGCGCTCCCCCCCGCGGCCGCGCCAGCAGGGCCGCACGCGTCGTGAGTGGCAGGATCTCGAAGCCGAGCGCGAGCTCCCGGTCGACGCGCTGCTTCACGATTCCGGCATCCTCGGGCGGCGCGAGGAGCCCGATCCGGCGCAGATGAATCCCCCTGGAACGCATGCTCCCCTGAGTCCGGAACACCGCCCAGCGGAACATCATGATCAGCAGGAGCGCCAGCGGCAGAAACGCCCCCACGACGGCGCGCGAGTAGACGGGCTGGGAGAAGAGAAAGGTCGACGCCATCATGATCAGGGCCGTCGCCGCGACCGCGCGCGTCGCTCCCAGCAGCTGTTCCCCCGCCTCTTCGCGCCGGCGGCTGCGGTACATCCCGGCCAGGGCGAGGGCCGCGAGCGCGACGGCATTCGTGAAGAAAAGGAATCGGGAATAGTGCCCGAAGCCGAACATCGGCTTCGTCAGGAGCGACCCCGAGAGACTCCGCGTCCCGTAGGCGATCATGAAGGCCATGTTCACCGCGGCGAGGTCCGAGATGATCATCACGACGCGCCGGATTGAGGAAGACCGGCGCTTCAACCAGTAGAGGACGAAGCTCCACTTCTCGTAGTACCTGAAGGTGGAGGCGAGGTGGATCAGCAGTCCCTTGCCGGGACGCCGCGCGCTCTCGCGCCGGTAGCGGTGGGTCATCACCGCGGCCGGGTGGTAGAAAACCTTCCAGCCGCGAGCCTGCATCCGGTAGCACCAGTCGACATCCTCGAAGTAGAGGAAGAACCTCTCATCCATCGGACCGACGTCCTCAACCGCGCGGCGGCGGACGAGGAGGCTGGCTCCGAGACACCAATCCACGGGCCGCGTCGCCTCATGGTCGTAGTCGAGCATCAGATGTTCGCGCAGAATGTGGCTGTGCGGCAGGATTCGCCCGAGGAACGTCCGCCGCAGAAGAAAGACGGGAAGCGTGTAGAAAGTCCGGCAGGAGTGCTGCAGGCTTCCATCTTCGTTCAAGAGCTTCGGCGCGACGAGCCCGGCGGCGGGATCGCGCTCCATCTGTGCGATCAGTTCTCCGACGCTGCCGGGCTGCACCTCGACGTCGGGATTCAGAACGAGAAAGAACTCCCCCCGCCCCGCAGCCAGTCCTTGATTGACCGCCCGGCCGAAGCCGACGTTGCGGTCGTTTTTGCTGTAGACAACTCCCGGACGCCCCGCGCAGAGCTCCTCGGCCGTGGCGTCCAGAGGCGCGTTGTCGATAACGAGGATCTCGTGGGGAAGACCTCGCAGGTTCTCCTCGAGACGCGCGAGGCAGACCGCCAAGACGTCGGGGGTCCGGTAGTGAACGACGACCACCGACACGCGAGGGGCCGGGCGCGGGGCCGGACCGGGTTCGGTCGAGAAAAGGGGCAGCTCGCTCAAGAGCGCCCCCCCTCATGCCGGCGGGGCCGGCGGCCGAAGAGGCGGACCAGGCCGAGGTGAAGGACGAGGACAATCGCCTCCCGGATGATCCGCTTGTTCATCTTGCTGATCCCCACGCGGCGATCGAGGAAGAGGATCGGGATCTCCTTGACCCGGAAGCCGAGCCGCCATGCATACCAGCTGACCTCGATCTGGAAGGAATAGCCGTCGCTCTTGATCGAGTCGAGATCGAGGGACTCGAGCACCACGCGGCGGAAGCACTTGAACCCTCCCGTGGCGTCCTTGACGGGGAGCCCCGTCACGATCCTCGAGAACACGTTGGCCGAGTAGCTCAGGATGAGCCGCCGCAACGGCCAGTTCACCACCGTCACCCCGTTCAGGTACCGGCTGCCGAGGACCAGATCCGCTTCTCGCGCCGCCTCGAAAAACTGCGGGATCGCGTCCGGATCGTGGGAGAAATCGGCATCCATCTCGAAGACCAGATCGACCTTCCGATCGAGCGCATAGCGGAAGCCGTCCCGGTAGGCGGACCCGAGGCCCATCTTCCGCGGCCGTCGCAGGCAGTGGACCCGCGGGATCTTTCGGCTCACTTCTTCGACGTAAGCGCCCGTTCCATCGGGTGAGTCGTCGTCGACGACCAGGACCTCGAGGTTGGGGGCGACCGCTAGGAGCTTCGGAATCAGCGAGCGGACGTTCGCCAACTCGTCGTAGGTCGGGATGATCACCATCGCCCGGGGAGGGGGTCCTTCCATTGCGGTCCTCTCAGGGTTTCCCTTCTGAATCGCGGAACCACTCGACGGTCAGGCGCAGCGCGTCGCGCACATCGACCTTCGGCTCCCAACCGAGACGCGACCTCGCGAGCGATATGTCGGGCTGCCGGACCTTGGGGTCGTCTTCGGGAAGGGGACGATAGACGATCTTGCTTGTGCTCCCCGCGATCCGGATGATCGTCTCCGCCATCTCCGACACCGTCATCTCCTGGGGGTTGCCGATGTTGACCGGCTCGGCGAGATCCGAATGAATCAGCTTCTCGATCCCCTCCACGAGATCGGTGATGTATCCGAACGATCGCGTCTGGGTTCCGTCCCCGAAGACCGTGAGCGGCTCGCCGCGGAGCGCCTGCATGATGAAGGTCGGCACGGCCCGGCCGTCGTTCCTGCGCATTCTGGGCCCGAACGTGTTGAAGATCCGGATGATCTTCGTGTTGACGCCGTGGTAGCGGCGGTAGGCCATCGTGAGCGCCTCAGCATATCGCTTCGCCTCGTCGTATACCCCTCGCAGTCCGATCGGGTTCACATTGCCCCAGTACGATTCGGGCTGCGGGTGGATCGCCGGATCGCCGTAGACCTCGGACGTGGATGCGATGAGGAAGCAGGCGTTCTTCTCCCTCGCAAGCCCCAGCGCCTTGTGCGTGCCGATGGCGCCGACCTTCAGGGTGTGGATCGGAAGCCTCAGGTAGTCGATTGGGCTCGCGGGGCTGGCGAAATGCAGGACGAAATCGAGCGGTCCGTCGACGTAGATGTAGTTCGTGACGTCGTACTCGATGAACGCGAATCGGGGGCTCCGGATGTGGAGGATGTTCTGCACGCTCCCGGTCAGGAGGTTGTCCATGCAGATCACTTCCATCCCCTTCGCCAGCAGGTGATCGCAAAGATGGGAACCGATGAACCCGGCCCCGCCGGTGATCAAGACCCTCATGAATCCTCCCCCTCGGGGATCCTTCTGCGGATCGGGATCTCCCGCGGACGTTCTAGCCCGGCGATCATCTCGGCGAGCAGCCCCATTGAAATGAACTGGATACCCAGTATGACAAGGATCACACCGAACAGCAGGAGCGGGCGGACCCGGAGCTTCGATTCGACGATCCAGATCCCCGCCATGTACAGGTTGATCAGCCCGCCCACGAACAGAAAGAGGACCCCGAGCCGCCCGAAGACGTGCAACGGAGATCGGTGGCGGCCGCTCAAGAACATCACCAGCAGGAGGTCGAGGAAGCCGTTCGCGAAACGGGTCGACCCGAACTTGCTCCGGCCGTGGAGACGGGGGTGGTGGCGGACCTCTTTCTCACCGACCCTCCAACCAAGCCGCCGCGCGAGAACGGGGATGTAGCGGTGAAGCTCCCCGTGGAGGGAAAGAGAATCGACCACCCCCCTGCGATAGACCTTGAAGCCGCAGTTGAAGTCGTGAAGGCGGATCCCCGTGATCCTCGAGGTGACCATGTTGAAGATTCTGCTCGGCAGCCGCTTCGTCCATGGATCGCGGCGATGGCGCTTCCAGCCGGAGACCAGATCGTACTGAGATTCGCAGAGGCCGAGGAGCGCGGGGATCTCCTCCGGATCGTCCTGCAGATCTGCGTCGAGGGTCACAACGAAGCCCGTCGCGCGGCACTCGCGGAAACCCGCTGCCAGCGCGGCCGACTTCCCGCAATTCACCCTGAGCGAGAGGAGCCACAATCCGGGCAGAACCGGGATCCGCGCGGCGATCTCATCGGCCGTGCCGTCACTGGATCCGTCGTCGACGACGAGGATCTCGTAGCTTCTGCCCAGACCCTTCAGGACGCCGGCGACGTTCTCGACAAGGGTGCCGACCGACTCGGCCTCATCATAGGCCGGGATCACGACGGAGATCTCGCAGCTCCTGCTCACTCTCCCTCCCCGGTGAGAAAGCGGACCATCCAGGCGCGCATCCGCGCCAATCCATCCTCCAGGCCGCATCGCGGGGTGTAGCCGAGCAACTGCCGGGCCCGTGTTGCATCGGCGCCCGTGTGGCGAACATCGCCCGCCGATACGGGCGCGTGCGCCACACTCGCCCGGCGGCCGCTCAAGCGCTCCATCATCGCGAGAACCTGTAGGATGCTGACGCGCGATCCCCCGCCTATGTTGAAGACCGTTCCGGGTTCGGAGGATGTCCTCCACGCGAGGATGTTCGCCTCGACCGCGTCGGCCACGTAGGTGAAGTCCCTCGTCTGCTCCCCGTCGCCGAAGACGATCACCGGCTCGCCGCGCTCGGTCGCGCAGAAGAAGCGATGGAACCCCATGTCGGGTCTCTGTCGCGGTCCGTAGACGGTGAAGTAGCGAAGACTCGTCGCGGGGAGCCCGTAGTTGACCGCATGAAGCCGTACGAGGAGCTCTCCCGCCAGCTTGGTGACGCCATACGGGGAAACCGGCAGTTTCGGATCGTCTTCGGCGGTCGGGTAGCGCGGCGCATCGCCGTAGACCGACGATGAGGACGCATAGACGAAGCGCGTGAACTTCCCCTCGATCTCCCTGCATGCCGTGAGGAGTCGCTGTGTGGCGTCGATGTTGATCGAGGAGTACTCGGAGAACCCCTTCCCCCATGAGGAACGCACGCCGGCCTGCGCCGCTTGGTGGAACACCGCATCGACGCCCGCAAGGAGTGGCTCGAGCGGAACGAGCCGCAAGTCCGCCTCGATCAATCGGAACCGGCTGTCCCGGAGCAGCCTGGCAATGTTCCGGCGCTTCAGCCCGGGATCGTAGAAGTCGGTGAAGCAATCGAGCCCCACGACCTCCTCCCCCTCTTCGAGGAGGCGCTCGCAGAGGTGCGAGCCGACGAACCCAGCGGCGCCCGTGACGAGGACCCTGCTCATTCGCCCTCAGCTCCCCTTCACCTTCAGAGTGTCCCCGAGCGCGATCAGACGTTTGCGAGCGGCCTCGTCCGCCGGATGGCGCCTCACCCAGTTGTCCAGCGCCTTGTAGGCGTCCAGCGGGCGGTCCTGCTCGAGGTAGAAGGAATAGACCTCCCGCAGCGCCTCCTGATCGTCCGGATAGCGCGTGTAGGCATCCTGGTAGATCTGCTCGGCCTCCTCCAGCCGCCCTTGGCGCTCAACCGTCCGGCCGAGAAGCCGCATAATCGGGAACTCCCCGTATCCGTCGCCGATCAGCTCGCGGAAGATCATCTCGGAGAGATCCATCCGCTCGCAGCGATAGAAAAGCGCCCCCGCCGTGTAGAGGATGCTGACCGATTTCGAGAGGCGCACCGCCTTCTCCGCAGCGCGGACCGCCTCATCCACTCTCCCCTGATCGAAGAGCTTCTCGCCGGAGCGGATGTACCCGGCGGCGTAATTCTGGACAAGCTTGAGAGCATTGTCGTCTTTGTAGACGCTTGTGTCGTAGGAGCCGTCCTTCTTCAGGAGGCCCCGATAGAGGTAGGTGTTCTCGAGGTTCCCCATCGTCTTCTCGACATCCACGTCGTCCTTGCCGTCCGGGTGCTTTTCGCCCATGCGGAAGACCAGCCCCTCCATCGTGAGACGATCGGTGTATCCCATCTGATCGGGCACCGTAACGGCGAAGTAGATCGGCCGCTTCCCGTACTCCCTCTCGATGATCCGCCGCGCGCCCACATCTTTCGCGTAGGTGAACTCGTCCGGATCTGGGACGTACTTCAGGATCCCATTCGCCTTCAGGAACGACACGTACTGGTCGCGCCGGATGAACCCCTGCGCGTAGTCGGCGAAGCGTTCCGGGATCGAACGAACCGCTTCGATCTCCTTGTCGTTCCACCCGACGTCGCCCTTCGGGCCGTAATGCCGGAGCTGGCGGAACAACAAATCCGTGTTGAGACA
>CAZNRY010000150.1:0-10550 GCA_964575675.1 uncultured bacterium | reverse complement strand
TGTGCCTCTCGTCGGCGCGTCGCTGGGTATCGAGCTGTCACCACGAGATTCGTTGGTGTTCGTGCAGTTCAAGAATGGGGCGGTGACCCGATGGCACACGCACGGCTCGCGTCAGATCATGATCTTCACCGCCGGCCGAGGGATAGTTGAGGTGCGCAACGGAGAGCGTGTCGACGTCGGACCCGGCGAGGTAGTCGTCGCGGCCGCCGAGACGGTTCAGAGGCACGGTGCCGCCGCGGGGGGCGACTGCACACACGTAGCGATACAGGAGAGCCTCGCAAACTGGCTCGACTGAACGCGTCGGGCCGGGGGTCGGGCCGGCGCCGGTAGGATGACTCCATGCAGAGCGAGCCTGTTGCGGCACACACTGGCGCACGTCACCTCAGGGTTCGCACGCGCCTGGTCGCCGCCGCAGCACTGGTTGCCGTAGCGGTCGTCGCCGCTACCGTGATGGTCGACCACGCTCACGATCCCCCGGTCCCGGTGCGAGTGGGCGAGGGTGGGCAGGTTCCCATGCCAAACGGCATAGCAGACGCGGCCCCCCATCTCCTCGATCGATCGGAGGTTCTCTCTGCCGAGCCACTCGACGCGGAGCGTTGCGCCCCAGGCGCGGATGAGTGCCGCGCCGAGAAGTCCGATCAGACGGAGCCTGATCCCCGGCCTCAGCTCGCGGGGAAGCGCCCCGCCGTCTTCCGCCGCCACCTCTCCGCCGCGCGGGCGTCCGCGGCCCTCACGGGGCGTCGGATCCGGTCCTTCCGCGCTCATCGATCTCCGACCTCATCGAGGATCACGCGCGCGGCGCGCCCCACCGCCCCACCCGGCCCAAGCCGCGCCGCCGCGGCGAGGAGCTTCACGCGCGTCGCTGCCCGCAGGGATGGATCACGGACCCAGCGAAGGACCTCCGCGCTCAGGGTCGTGGCGTTCGCCTCGCCTTGCAGGTACTCGGGAACGATGCGCTCCCCGGCGAGGAGGTTGGCCATCGCCACATGAGGAACCCGCACGAGGCGCCGCGCCAAGAACCAGGTCAGAGGGTGCATTTTGTAGAGGACGACCATCGGCGTACCGAGAAGGGCCGCCTCGATCGTCGCGGTGCCGGACGCCGTGAGCGCGAGGTCGCAGGCGTTCAGGATCTCGCGCGTCTCCCCTTGCCGAACCGCGATCGCTCGGTCGATCCTCCCGACGCGGGGCAGATCGTCCTCGCGGAAGCCCGGCGCGAGCGCGAGCACCCACCGGAGGCCATTCTCCTTCACAAGGCGCTCGCGGGTCTCGACTAGCACCGGTAGGATCCGCTCGATCTCGCCCCGACGGCTTCCGGGTAGGAGCGCGATCAGGAGATCGCGCGCGCCGACCCCCAGGGAATCGCGCATTTCGTCCCGCTCGATCCGCGGGCGAGTGCGGTCGGCGAGCGGGTGGCCGACGTACGAAACGGGAACGCCGGCCGCGCGAAAGATCTCCTCCTCGAAGGGGAAGATCACGATCATCCGCCGGACCAGCCGCCTCAGCGTCGCGATCCTTCCTCGGCGCCATGCCCATACTTGAGGCGAGATGTAGTAGACAATCGGGATTCCCGCCGCGTGCGCCTTTTCGGCAAGCCGTAGGTTGAAGTCGGGATAGTCGATCGGAACGAATCCATCTGGGCGTTCCCGTTCGAGGTGTTCCCCAAGCCTGCCAAGAAGGCGCCGGAACTTCGGAAGCTCCCGCAGCACTTCCCAGACCCCCGTCACGCCCAAGTCATCGGCGTTCGCGAGCAGCCGGACCCCTTCGGCCGCCATGCGGCCCCCACCGACGCCGCTCAACTCGATGCGCGGCTCGATTTCCCTCAGCGCGCGCGCAAGGAAGGAACCGTGAAGATCCCCGGAGGCCTCACCGGCCACCAGGAAGAGCCGGGTCATGCAGAGACCATCCCCCCGAGACGGGCGACGCTTGATGCAACAGCGGCGCGAACCTGCAGCGCCACATCGAGGCTGGCGAGACCGGCCTCCCCGTCAACCACCGGCTTCCCCGTTCCGGCGCATGCAGCGAGGAACGCCCCGATCTGGGTCACCAGCGCATCCCCCTCGATCGCCTCGATCGAACGTTGCTCGAGCCGCAGACCGCGCGCCGCGAGGAGTGCCCCCTCGGGAGCAAGATCGGGCGCGGCGGGACCGCACGAGGGAACGAGACGCGAGGACTCGACCCGGCGGCTGTTCAGGTCAACCGAGACATACAGATTCCGCTCGAAGAATCGGATCTTGCGCATCCGCTGCTGGGAGACGCGGCTCGCCGTCAGGTTGGCGACGCTGCCGTCCGCAAACCGGAGACGGGCATTGGCGATGTCCGCTTCCGCCGTGACGACCGGCACGCCGATCGCGTCGACCTGTTCGAGGGGGCTTCGCGCCACAGAGAGCACAAGGTCAATGTCGTGGATCATGAGGTCGAGGATCACGTCGACGTCGAGACTCCGCGGGACGAAGGTAGCCAGGCGGTGCGACTCGATGAACCGGGGGGCCCGCAGCTCCTTGCCGGCCAGCACGAATGCGGGATTGCAGCGTTCGATCTGTCCGACCGCAAGGACCCTGCCGTTGCGCCTGGCGGCGGCGACGACCCTCGCCCCAGCCTCCGTGTCAACGGCGAGAGGCTTCTCAACGAGGACGTCGATTCCCGCCTCCAGAAGGGAGACAGATACTTCCTCATGGGTGCTCGTCGGTGTGGCGACACTAGCCGCGCGAACCCTCCCGCATAGATCGGCGGCCGAGAAAACCGCCTCGCACCCGAGTTCCGCCGCGAGACGCAGCGCCCTGTCCTGCTGCAGGTCGGCGACCGCCACGAGTCGACATCCCGGGTGGCGCGAGTAGACGCGCGCATGAAACGTCCCTAGATGGCCGCACCCCACCACCGCAACCGGGATCGGCTCCACGTGCTTCCCCCTCTATCGAGTGATTCCGCGCTCCGAGCCTTCCACGAAGCGGCAGAACATCTCCACCTCCGGAAAGGGACGGCATTCCGTACGGATCCGGGCAAGCGCTTCGGGCACGAGCAGATTCGTCCTGAAGAAGATGCGATAGAGCTTCCGCAGCTCCTCGCGGACATCTTCGGCAAACCCTCTTCGCTGAAGTCCGACCGAGTTCAGCCCGGCCACGCGGAGGGGATTCCCCGCCGCCCGCACATAGGGCACGACGTCCTTCGGGACGCGGCAGCCGCCGCCGATGATCACGTGCGCGCCGATCTTCACGAACTGGTGCACGGGTGTGACGCCGCCGATGATCGCATAATCGGCGATGTCGACATGCCCCGCGAGGTTGACCGAGTTGGCGAGGATCGCGTGGTCCCCTACCCTGCAATTGTGCGCGATGTGGGCGTAGGCCATGATGAGATTGCCGTTGCCTATGACCGTCGCCTCGCCGTCCCCAGTCGCGCGGTTCACCGTGCAATACTCGCGGAACACGTTGTCCGAGCCAATCACGACCGTCGACGGGGCCCCCTTGTACTTGAGGTCCTGCGGGGCCGTCCCGACCACCGCGCCGTGGTGGAAATGGTTGCGCGGGCCTGCCTCGGTCCGGCCCTCGATGACGACGCACGAATCGACCACGCATCCTTCCGCGAGCCGCACCCTCGGCCCCACAATGGTCCAAGGACCCACGCGCACGTCGGCAGCAAGCTGTGCATGGAGAGAGACTCTGGCTGACGGGTCAATCTTCGGCATGCCTACCTCCCCACCCTCCCTACCGGTCTACGATCGTCGAGAGCAAGTCGGCCTCGGCGACGAGCTGCCCCCGGCTGTAGCACCGCCCCGTCATCTTGCAGATCCGGCTCTTCAGCTTCGACATCTCCAGATCGAAGATCAGCTGGTCGCCCGGGAGCACGGGGCGCCTGAACTTCGCATTGTCGATCCCCATGAAGTAAACGAGCTTCGTATCCGGGTCCTCGACGGTGTTGAGAAGCAGGACCCCTCCGACCTGAGCCATCGCCTCGATGATCAGAACCGCTGGCATGATCGGATGCCCGGGGAAATGCCCGACGAAGAACGGCTCGTTCAGCGTCACGTTCTTCAGGCCGACAACCCGTGTCCGGTCCTCAAGCAGGAGGATGCGATCGACGAGAAGCATCGGGTAGCGGTGCGGCATGATCCGTTCGATCGCCTGTATGTCGAAGTGCACCTTGTCGAGCAGGTCCTCGTATGCGTACGGGCGCCCCTGAACCTCGTCGAGCTTCTTGACGAATTGAACGTTCGAGTCGTGGCCGCTCCGAACCGCCATGATGTGCCCCTGGATCGGACGCCCGAGAAGGCACAGATCTCCGATCAGGTCGAGCACCTTGTGCCGCGCGAACTCGTCGGCGAAACGCAGAGGCTCTTCCGATGCGATCTCATCGTCCTTCACGACGACGGCGTTGCGCGTGGTGCCCCCCTTGATCATTCCGGCGTCTTGGAGCGCCTTGACATCCCGATGGAGCACGAAAGTGCGCGCGGGAGCGATCTCCCTCGCAAAAGTCTCGGGGGTGATCTCGAAACTCACGTGCTGGGTGCCGACCAGACGGTTGTCGTATTGGATTGTGAACGAAATCCTGTACCCCTCGTGAGGCATCGCAACAATCTGCACCCCCTTCTCGGCGTACGCGACCGGCTCGATGATCTTCACGGGCCGCCGAGGAGCATCGAGGGTTTTGATTCCGGCGCCGAGAATCGCCTCGACGATCGGGCGCGCGCTGCCGTCGGCCGGCTCAGGAGCTTCGGAACCGTTGATCTCGAGGATCACGTTGTCGATTCCGAGCCCTGCGACCGATGCGAGGACATGCTCGACCGTGTGGACCTCCGTTCCGCTCTGCCGGAGAACGGTCCGCCGCATCGCGGCCGCCATGTTCCCCGCGTTGCCGGGCCGAACAGCGACCTGCGGCATCCCCGGGAGATCGACACGGACGAATCGAATGCCCGTATTGGCTTCCGCCGGCCGAAAGGTGATCTGGGTCGCGACGCCCGTGTGAAGTCCGACGCCCTCTATCGTGACCGGAGCCGCCACGGTCCGCTGTTGCGCCTGGGTCATTTCGATCTCCTCCCCTGCTCGAATCGCGCCTCGATCTCTTCAATCCTCCGCGAGAGCTTCCGCAGCGTCCGCACCATCTCCGGAAGAAATCGCATCGCCGCATAGATCTTGCGAGCCTGCTGGTGCGGGAGCGCCGGATATCCGGACACGCTCGTCGCCGCCGGAATCGACTTCGTCACGCCCCCCTGCGCCCCCACCATCACCCCGTCACCGATCTCGATATGCCCGATCACGCCCGACTGACCCGCCAGGGTCACGTCCCGCCCCAGAACCGCGCTGCCAGATACTCCCACCTGAGCGCAAAGGAAGGAGTTCTCTCCAATCTGAACGTTATGGGCGATCATGACGAGGTTGTCGATCTTCGTTCCCCGGGCGATGCGCGTCGTGCCCGTCGTGGCGCGATCAATCGTTGTGTTGGCGCCGATCTCCACGTCATCTCCGATCTCGACATTGCCGATCTGGGGAATCTTGCGGATCGTTCGGCCATCCCGGGCGAAACCGAAACCGTCGGATCCGATCACGGCGCCTGCATGAACGATGACACGGTTCCCGATCTGGGAATCCTCGCGGATGACCACATTGGGGTAGATCAGCGAGTCGGCGCCGACCTGCACGCGATCACCGAGAAACACGCCTGCCATCACGACGGTCCCTTCCCCCAATGAGGCGCCGTCGCCGATGACGACATTCGGTCCGATCGCGACACCGGTTCCCAGGCTGACGTCGCGCCCGAGGACAGCTGTGGCGTGAATCCCCGGCGCCACGCTAGGCCGCTCGCCCTCGAAGAGCTGGAGCGCCGCGAGGAACGCCAAGCGGGGGTCGGGGGACAGGAGGATGGCGGCCCGGCAGTCCGATCTGACCTCCGGCATGATGATCGCCGAGGCGACAGTCTTGGAAAGATACACCTCGTACTTCGGGCTCCCGAGAAAGGTCAGATCCCCTTCCCCGGCCTCCCTGATCCCCGCGACGCCGGTGATGACCGTCGCCGCGTCCCCGTGCAGCGGTAGCCCGAGTTTCTCCGCGAGATCACCGAGACGCATTCGCACCGACACCCCCTCCGTTGCCGCCCAGCAGCGCGCTCCTAAGGCTGGCTCAGCGTCTCGAGCACCTTCTGCGTCAGGTCATGTGCCCGATCGGCGTAGATGATGTTGCCCTCGGACGCATCAAAGACGAAGTCGTATCCTTCCTCGGCGGCGATCTTGCGCGCGGCGCGCTGGATCTTGTCGACGACGCCGCGAAGCAGCTCCTCGTTTCGCTGGGCTACCAGGCCGCCCGGACCCCAGATCCCCTGGACGTACTGGTCGTAGTCGTTCAGCTTCTTCTGGTAGTCCTGTTCCTTCTCGCGCCGCACCACGTCGGTCAGCATGGGCGATTGGGCCTCGAGCTCTTTGCCGATCACGTCGAGATCCCGCCTGCGCGCCTGCGCCTCCTGGTTCCATGCCTCGACGTCCCGATTGAACGTTTCCGTCGCCCCTCGGGCCCCCTCGTATTGGTCGAGAATCGCAGCCGAGCGGACAAACCCGATCTTCAGATCCTGCGCCGCCGCCCGAGTCGCAGGCAGCGCGATCCCCAAGAGAAGCAACCCGATAGCCAGCCAAAGCCCATTCCGGCGCAGCATCTGTTTTCCTCCCTCCGAACGCCGACACTCGCGTCCGGATGGTAAACGATCCGAGGGCCTCACTGAACAGAGAAAACCGGTCAGATCGAGGGACCGAAAATGAAGTGGAACCGCCAGTTCCTCACGGCGGTGCCGTATGCGTAGTCGAGTCCGATCTGCCCCAGCATGGGGATCTCGAAACGCAGCCCCGCGCCGATCCCTTCCTTGAGCCCCATCAATCCCATGTCGCCGAGACGGTTCCACGTATTGCCCGCATCGAAGAACAGGAGTCCGCGCAAGGGGTTCACGATCGGAAACTGCAGCTCCGTCGTGAATGCGAACATCGACCGTCCGCCGGGAAACCGGATCTCTCTCGATCCCGCCCCCCGGATGTTCTCGTCGGGGACGATGTAGTAGTCGTCGTAGCCGCGCACGTACTCGAAGGGGCGCGTCCCGCCCAGGCGAAAGGTCTCGGTGCTCGGCATGGCCTTGCGGCCCGGCAGGGCCCCCAGCCACCCGGCGCGCCACCGAAGCATCAGCACCGGTTTCCAGACCGGTTGGAAGTAGACCCGATGATCAAGCGTCGGCTTGACGTAGTGCTGTTCCCCGGCAAGCAGCCCACCGGCGAGCTCGAGCCGGGCGGCCGTGCGTGCGCCGAGGGTGGGATAAAAAGGGCTGTCCGTCGAGTTGCGGGAGATGACGAGGTAGCTCGAGCTGATCAACCCCGAGCTCGCGCGCAGCCGCTCGGCGACGGGGATTCCGTCTGCGGCGGAAGAGCTCTCCTCCAGCGTCGCGTCGAAGTTGCTGTACTTGAAATCCTCGATGCTGTAGCCGACCGAGACGCGGGTGTAGTCGGGGAACTTGAAGGGCCAGATCCGCCCGACATTCACCCCGCCTCCGCGGCGGCTCTCCGTGTAGAGGTCGAGCGTCCGGCGCGTGTTGAATATGCTGAACCCGAAGGATGTCGGGTGGCCGAACACCCAGGGATCCTGGAAGCTGATCTCGTAGTTCTCCCTCCTCCCTCCGCGCTCGAGAAAGAGCGAGATGCTCTGGCCGTTGCCGAAGATGTTCGGATGCTTCAACTCGAGCATCCCGGTCAGTCCGCTCTCGCTCGAGTACCCTACGCCGCCGCTCGCCGAGCCGGTGCTCTTCTCCTTCACATGAAAGACGAGGTCGACATCGGTCCCCTCACCGGTCGGCTCATAGTCCATCTGGACGTCCTCGAAGAAGCCGAGGGCGAAGATGTCGCGCTGGGCGCGCAAGAGCGACGAGCGGCGAAGGAGCTGCCCGGGGAAGAGGAGCATCTCGCGGCGAATCACCCGCTCCTTGGTCGAACGGTTGCCCAGGATCTGGACCTCCCGGACGTGCGAGGGGCGCCCCTCGGTGATCGCGTAGTCGACCGCGACCGTGTCCCCGGAGGCCCGGGTTTCGGGCGAGACGTTGATCTCCAGGAGGAAGCCCTTGTCAGTGTAAAGCGAGTAGGCTTGGGCGGTCGTCTGCTCGAGCTTCTCCTGGCTGAACGGATCGCCCTTGCGGAAGCGTGCGGCCCGCTCGAGCCCTTCCGTCGTCACGGCGGAGTTCCCCGCCCAGGCCCGATCCCCGAAGACGTAGTACCGGCCCTCCTCCACCTGATAACGCAATACGACCCGGCGCCCTTCCTCAAGGAACTCGGTCCCCGCCATGCTGACCGACGCGTCGCGGTAGCCGTGGTTGCGGTAGAACTCCTCCAGCCTGACCCGCTCTTCCTCGGCGCGCTCCGCCGTGTACCTCCGCCGCCTGATGATTGAATTCGGCTTGAGCTTGAGCTCCGAGCGGAGCGCTCCCTCGTCGTAGGCATGATTGCCGCCGATGACGATTTGCTCGATTTTCACCCGCGGCCCTTCCTCGATCCGCATCGTCAGTGCCGTTTGCTCGGGCACGGCAGTGTCGACGGCAGGAAGGCAGCGTGCGCGCGCATAGCCCGCGTCGGAATACGCCTTCTCGACGGCCTGGCTGCTCTCCCAGAGCTTCCGCCGGCTGAGGAGCTGCCCCGCGCGGATGCTGATCTTCCCCTTGAGGTCCTCGGTCCCGATTTTCTTGTTCCCCTCGAACTCGAGCGAGGTGATGCGGGGATTCTCCGAGACTCGAACGATCAGCGCCCGTCCGGAATCCGGATCCTCTTGCGAGGCGACGCTCAAGGATGAGAATAGGCCGAGGTTGTAGAGGGCCCGCGTCCCCTCGCGAAGGCGCATCGGCGAGAGAGAACGCCCGAGCGGGATCGCCAGGGTTCGTAGAACCAGCTCCTTGTCGGCCGCCCGATTCCCCTCAACATCGATACGGAAGACGGCATCCCCGCCCCCGCCGGCAACGGCGGGAAGCGTGCATGCGGCCGCGAGAAGCACCGTGATCGCGAGCGTCCGGGACCCTCCGGGCCCCGTTGGACGCAAGGCTCTAGTCATCGATCTCTCCTGCCCATCCTGGCGGAGGAAGCCGTCCGCGTTGACCCGCTAGTGTGACACCTCTGCCGTCTTCTCCTCGAAGACCAGGTCGTCGCCCCGCTTGGACACCTTCACCTCCGTGCCGGCCCGGATCTTCCCCTTCATGACGAGCTCCGCGAGTGGATCCTCGATCAGTTTCTGGATCGCGCGCCGGAGCGGCCGGGCGCCAAGGGCCGGCTCGAACCCCTTGTCCAAGAGGAGGTTCACCGCACCGGGGGTCATCGTCAAGCCGATCTCGCTTTCCTTCAACCGGTCCCGGACCTGGTTGAGCAGGATCTCGATGATCTTTTCGAGCTCAGGACGTTCGAGGCCCTTGAAGACGATGATCTCGTCGATCCGGTTCAAGCACTCCGGATTGAAGACCTTCCGGACTTCGTCCATCACCGTCGCCTTCATCTGCGAGTAGGAAACCTCCGCGTCCTGCTTCTGGAAGCCGAGGCGCCCCTGCCCCCGGATCAACCGCGCCCCGATGTTCGACGTCATGATGAGGACCGTGTTCTTGAAATTGACCTTACGTTTGAGGCTGTCGGTCAGTTGCCCGTCTTCCAACACCTGGAGGAGGATGTTGAAAACATCCGGGTGGGCCTTCTCGATCTCGTCGAGGAGGACGACGGAGTAGGGCTTCCGGCGGACCTTCTCGGTGAGCTGCCCCCCTTCCTCGTACCCGACATATCCGGGGGGCGCCCCAACCAGGCGCGAGACCGAGAACTTCTCCATGTACTCGCTCATGTCGACCCGGATCAGCGCTTCGGGATCGTCGAACAGGAAATGGGCGATCACGCGGGCCAGCTCCGTCTTTCCAACCCCAGTCGGCCCCAGGAAGATGAACGTGCCGATCGGCCGCCGCGGATCGCGCAGGCCCGCGCGGTTGCGGCGGACAGCCTTGGCGATGGCGGTCACGGCTTCATCCTGACCGACAACGAACTTGCCGAGCTCATCCTCAAGGCGCAGCAGTTTCTCCTGCTCCTTCTCCTCGAGCTTCGACACTGGGATCTTCGTCATGCGCGAGATCACGTAAGCGATGTCGTCCTCGGTCACCTCGGTTCGTCGCACGCTTTTCGTGTCGTTCCACTCCTTCTTCAGGCGGTAGTACTCCTGCCGGAGCTCCTTCTCGTTGTCGCGGAAGGAAGCCGCCTTCTCGAACTCCTGCGCGCGGATCGCGGACTCCTTCTCCCCGGCGATCTTCTCGATCTTCTTGTCGAGATCGCGCAGGTCGACCGGGACGGTCGAGATCGACAATCGCGCCCGGGCCCCCGCCTCATCGATCACATCGATCGCCTTGTCCGGGAGGTGCCGGTCGGTGATGAATCGCTCGGACAGCTTGACAGCGGCAACGAGCGCCTCTTCGGTGTAGCGGACACGGTGGTGCGCTTCGTATTTGTCCCGAAGCCCGCGGAGGATCCCGATCGTTTCGACGACGCCCGGCGCGTCGACCAGGATCATCTGGAAGCGGCGTTC
>CAZNRY010000149.1:0-10676 GCA_964575675.1 uncultured bacterium | reverse complement strand
CGAGGTCCGGCGCCCCCGGAACAATAGCCGGGCCGAGCGGATGCGCGTGGCGAGCTTCTCAGATCTACTCAAACTGGTTTGGTCCCCGGTCCGTGGGCTCGGACCCTCCGCACTCCGATTGACCCCGGATCATCCGCATCGGTAGACTCGCTGCCATGGAATCCAGTAGCGAACCGGATGCTTCGTCCGGGGGGGGGAGGGGAGTGCGTCGCGAGCAGCCCGGCTTCCTGATGGATGGAGAGGCCACGGCCCGCTACTTTGAGGCCGCTGTACGGCAGTCCGCGGTGGCGATCATCGTCACAGATCTCGACCACCGGATCAGGGTCTGGAACGCCGGGGCCGAGCGCCTTCTGGGATATCGCGCCGAGGAGGTCGTCGGCGAGCCTCACCAACTTCTCGTGCCGTCCGATCGGGTGGAGAGCGACGAGAAGGAGATCGGCCGCCGCGCTCCCGGGTCGGAGCAGATCCTCTTCTTCGCCACGCAACGGCGCGCGAAGGACGGCCGGCGGATCCCCGTGGAGGTTTGCCGTTCCGTGGTCCGCGACCGCGACGGGACCCCGATGGGGTATAGCATCGTCGTCCTTGACCAGACGGAGAAGCGGGCGATGCAGGACCGCATCCTCCAGGCGGAGCGGATGAATGCCCTCGCCCGAGTCGTGGGGAAGGTCTTTCATGAGTTGCGCACCCCTCTGGGCGTCCTGGTTCTGCAGGCGGAGATCCTCTCCGAGGAAATCGATGTGTTGCTCGATCTCGCCGGAGAGGACATCGATCCCGCTCTCGCGCGCCGTGTGCAAGAGTCCCTTCAGATATTCACGCGGGAGATACAGAGAATCGAGGGGCTCGCAGAGGATTACCTCCTGATGATCCGACCCATCAAGGCGCATCCATCCGCCCTGCGGCTCGGCGACTTCGTCGAGACCATTCGGAGTGAACTGACCGCCAAGAGCCATCGCGCGGGGTACAACGTCAGGGTCGAGTGCACGAGCCCCGATGCAACGGTCCGACTCGATCCACTCCAGATTCTCCGGATCTTCCATAACCTGGCGGGAAACTCGCTCGACGCGATCCCGGAGGAGGTTGCGCCGGTGCTGGTCCTGCGCGCCGATGTCGAGGGAGACAGCCTCATCTTGAAACTCCGCGACAACGGTCCGGGGCTTCCGCCAGATCTCCGGGATGGGGGCGCCTTCGAGATCTTCGCGACGACCAAGCGCTCCGGCTCGGGACTCGGGCTTCACCTCGTGCAGGAGATCGTCTCGGCGCACGCGGGGCGCATTGAGTTGAAGAACCACCCCCAGGGCGGCGCGGAGGCGATTCTTACCCTGCCCGTCCAAGGTCCGGTTTCCAATGCCTGAGCGCGTTCTGATCGTCGACGACGATGCCGACACCAGGGCGAGCCTCGCGGCAATCGCTCGCCGGGAAGGCTGGGAGGTTGAAGAGGCGGGACGGGCGGAGGAAGCCCTGTCACGTCTTGAGCGGTCCGGGATCGACCTGGTTCTCTGTGATCTCGTGATGCCCGGAATCGATGGGATCGAACTGCTGCGCCGCCTTCGAGCCTCGGGACGGCAGGTCCCCTTCGTCATGGTTACAGGACATGCATCGGTCGAAAGCGCGGTGGAGGCGGTTCGAATCGGCGCCTTCGATTATCTGTCGAAGCCTGTGCGGCTAGGGGTCCTCCGCGCAGTTCTCGCAAAGGTGCGCCGCCTGCAGTCTGGCCGCGAGCAGGAGGCAGATGGCCACGGGCCCCGCCTCGAGGGAGCAAGCGAGGCGATCCGCCGCGTCAAGGAGCTGATCGAGCTCGCCGCCCCTTCTCGAAGCACGGTTCTCATCACGGGCGAGACCGGAACGGGCAAGGAGATCGTGGCAGAGCTGATCCACCGGGGGAGCCCGCGCTCTAAGGGAAGGCTGGTCCGGGTCAACTGCGCCGCGCTGCCGGAGAACCTGATCGAGTCCGAGCTCTTCGGCCACGAGAAGGGAGCGTTCACGGGCGCCGAGCGCGCGCGCGAAGGCCGCTTCGAGGCGGCCAACGGCGGGACCCTCTTCCTCGACGAGGTCTCCGAGATATCCCTCTCGGCGCAGGCCCGGCTGCTCCGCGTTCTTCAGGTCGGGGAGTTCGAGCGGGTTGGATCCTCTGACACACGCAAGACCGATGTCCGCCTGATCGGCGCCACGAATCAAGATCTGAAGAAGCTGACCGGCGAGAAACGCTTCCGCGAAGACCTGTACTACAGGGTCCACGTGATCGAGATCGGGATCCCCCCCCTGCGCGATCGGCGGGAAGATGTAGCGATCTTGACCGAGTCGTTCCTCGCGCGCCTGGCAAGGGAAGCGGGGCGCCCGATCCCCGAGATCTCCGACCGCGTATTGCGTGCATTCAACGCGTATTCATGGCCGGGCAATGTTCGTGAGCTCGAACATGTTCTGGAACATGCATTTGTTCTCTCGAGGGGTGGGGTCATCGCTCCCGAGCATCTCCCGCCCGAGCTGCGGCCCGAGAGACCGCGTTCGATCCTGATCCCGGTCGGAACCCCCCTGGAGAGCGCCGAGCGCGAGATCATCCGGGCTACCCTGAGGGCGGTCAACGACGACAAGCGGGAGGCTGCGCGCCTGCTGGGCCTCTCGCGGAGCGCGCTCTATCGCCGCCTTGGTGACCTGAACTTGGCCGGATCCGAGGACGAGGGGGCAGAGCCGTCGCGAGCGGAGTCGCCTCCCCCCAGTCCCAAGAAGCCCCAGGCGGACTAGCTACCCTCAAGACCGTCCCGCTCGCGGAACGCGTGTGGCGGGCTCCGTCCCCTGATCGGGACAGGGAGCCTCTGCCGAAGGACCGCGGATCCTGTCCCCCGTTCGCAACCGCCAGAGAGCCATAGAGTTTTATTTCCTGCCCGGGTTGGCACGCAGCCTGCGGGGACGCTAGGTGGGAGGAACGATGAGTCCGAGACTTCGTGGTCGGGAAATCGTTGTCGGCGTGGCCGATGAGCCGCTCCGGGATGCCCTCCGTCGCACCCTGGAACGCGAGGGTGCGATTGTGACCACGCACGCGGGCGCCCTCTCGCTCCTGGAGTCGGTCTCACACAGAACGCCCGATGCCTGCATCGTCGATGTGGACCTGCCGGAGTTGGGCGGCGATGAGCTGATCGGACGAATCCGGGAGGATCGCCGAGCCATGCCGATTCTCCTTGTTTCCGCCCACTTGCTTCCCGTCGAGGGCCCAGCGTGGAAGGGGCTGCCGACTCTCCCCCTGCCTTTCCGTCGCAAGGAGTTGTTGGAGATCCTGCATCGGGTCCTGACCACGGCCGGGGCTGCCTCGTAGCCTGACCTGGCGACAATCCGCGTGGTGAAGACGCGCCAGGCGCCTCAGACGGAGCCGCGCCCCACGCTCAGCCGGCACGGCATCCGGAAGAAACCTCCCCTTGATCGCCCCCATGAACGGCGATCCTAATCATTAAGAACTGCCCTCCCTTGGTCGAGAACAACCTAGGGACCCCGCATGGAATGGGGTCTGAGGGTACTTCGGGCAGGCGGAAACCCGCCCATGGAAGGAAGATCCACCAGGATGGGTAGCATCGAGTGCCGACACGCTTCGGGGACGGCCGCCTGACCGTGGCGGCACGAAACCGGTCGTCCCGCATCGGTGGGGGCGCGCCCTCGCGGGCCGGAACGTCCGCGCCGGCCGCCGTCGGGGACGATGGAGATCGGCGGCGGCTTCTCGTAGCGAACCGAGATCTGCGGAACGCTCAGAAGATCCAGGCGGACTTCCTGGCGAAACTCTCGCATGATTTGAGAACGCCTCTCACGAGTCTTCGCGAGTTCGTGTCGATTGTTCGGGATGGTCTCGCGGGGACGCCGACCGATGTCCAGCGTGAGTACCTGGGGATCGCCCTCCGCAATGCCGACACCCTGACCGAGATGATCGAGCATCTCCTCGTCTTGACGAGGATCCAGCAAGGCAACCTGCGGGTGATCGGCAGGAGGGTTCGGCTCTCCGATCTGCTCGGCGATCACGAGATTCTGATCGGCGCGAGGCCCAAGAACAAGGTTGTGAGGGTCCGTATCGAGATTCCCGAGACGATCCCCGATATCTACGCAGACCCGGATCGCCTTCTGGAGGCGGTCCGAAACCTGGTCGACAACGCGGTGAAGTATTCCGGCGATGAGGTCAACATCACGATCACCGCGGCGGTCGAGAGCGGCTCGACGGTCGACCTGCGCATCGGCGACGACGGCCGCGGGATCGATCCGGCGACGCTTCGCCATCTCTTCCGCCGCTTTTACCGGGGAACGAAGGCGAACGGCGACAACCCGGGGGGGCTCGGTCTCGGGCTGTCGATCGTCAAGGAGATCGTCGAGTTGCAGGGCGGGGCGATCAGCGTCGCGTCGCGGGTGGGCGCCGGAACGGAGTTCAGATTGAGCCTGCCCCGATACGAGCCGAAGGCGATTCTGCTCGCCTCGCTTCGCAACGCCTGGCGAACCTCGGCGGATGGAGGCCCAGGTTTTGGTTACGTTCGCGCCGGCGTCAAGAGGTGGCGCGGCGCCGTCTGTCCCTCGCGCCGCGACGCAATACGCTTGATCCGGGAAGACGTGGGCCGGGCCCTCCGTCCGGAGGACTTCCTTCTCCCGGACGGGGAGGCGAGTCGGGCCGTCTGCTTACTTCTGACGGGGGGCAGGGCATCCATGGACGGCGCTATCCGGAGGCTCCAGCGTACGGTGACCGAGCGCCTTGGCTTCCGATCGGCGATTGAGATCGATTGGGTTCCAGAACCGAGATGGCTTCACTCTAGAGATTTCGACAGCCCGGATGAGATGGCGGAGGCGATCCTCCATCAACGGTGCTGCACGGGGGAGTTGCTTCATGTCGCCTAAGAAGGTTTTTGTCGCAGACGACGATCCTGACATCGTTCTGGCTCTCCGCATCCGACTGCAAGCGGCTGGATATGAGGTCTCGACGGCGATGGACGGCCGCGAGGCGATCTCCGGGATTCAGGCCACCCGCCCTGATATCGCGATACTCGACATCAACATGCCCGAGGCGAACGCATTCGGGGTTCTCGATTCCTTGCGTGGGAGCGGGCTCGCCTCATTGCCGATCATCTTCCTGACTGCGGACACACAGGAGAAATCGCAGGTAAAAGCCTTCCATCGCGGGATCAGACACTACCTGACCAAGCCCTACGACCCGAAGACCCTCTTGCTCTTGATCGAGCACGTCCTCCGCGACGCGGAGGGAGACGCGGCATAGGATGGACCGGACCGTGGCGGGGCCTAGCGGGCCCCTCCACGGCTCGGGCGGAGTTCCGGCCCGATCGATCAGCCCCCGCGCACTCCGCCGACCTCGCGCCCTAGGGCGTGCTGAAGGACGGCTCCGAGGGCTCGGCGATATCGAGGTCCCTCTCCCATCCCTCGTGCTCCAGGATTACCTCCTCAATCGCTACCTGCGTGCTGTTCGCGTCGAACTCCGTCACCGCGCTGTACTTCGATGGCCAACACCTGTAGACCTTCCATGCGAGGGCGAGCTGGCCCGCCTCGTTGTACATCTCGATCATGATGTCCTTCCGGAAATCGGAGAGCGAAACTTCGGCCCCCAGGCCCGCGCCGAAGCTCCAGACCTTGTTGACCCACTTCTCGAACTCCTGATCGTGCGTGCGGCCCCGCTTCAGGACGATCGGTTCATAGGCCGTCTGGCCCGGGGATCTTTGTTCGGTGCTGGGGGAGCCGCCTCTGCGGCTCGTCACGACTTCCGTCGTCCGGGTCAGTCCGCTCACGAAGGTGACCCCGGGGACGTATCTACCGTCCCATTTCACCCGGAACTTGAACTGTTTGTACGGATCGAAACGGGTTGGATTGACGGTGAACTCGGCCGCGCGTGATTCCGCGGCGAAGAGGGATGCGCCGAGAGTGAGCATTGCGATTCCGAGAACGATGATCCTGCGAGACATGATCGACCTCCCGAGAAGATACCGGTGGCAGGGCCCCTGGGATGATCCCTTGCGCGTTTCCGCTGAAGCCCGGGCGATGGGTGGGCGATTAGTGGGGGGCCACGATCTCATGGTCCCGCTCCCAACCTTCGTGCTGGAGGGTGAGAATCTCTATCGGCAGAGACGGGGCGCCAGTGTCCATCTCTCCCATCACGAGATGATCAGAGGGCCAGCACCGGTAGACCCGAAAAGCCATCACCGTCTGGCCCAGGGCGTTGAAGAGCTCGATGCGAATGTCCTTCCGATAGTCCCTGAGCGATGCCTCGATCCCGAGACCGGAGCCGAAGTTCCAGACCTTGTTCGCCCAGCGCTCGAACTCGGGATCGCCCGTCAAGGGCCGCTCGAGGAGGATCGGCTCGTAGCCCGTGAGCCCCGGCGAGCGCCGCGGCGAGTTCGGATCGCCCCCGCCCCGTGACAGGACGACCTCCGTATGGCGGCCGAGGCCATTGACCTTCGTGATCTCCGGGATCACGCGGCCATCCCACACGACACGGAAGGAGAGGGGGTTGGCCGCGCTTCCCGATGGGGTGAATGTGTCCGCCGGCGCCTTCGCGGGGGAGAGCGAGCAGACCATCAGCGCGATCGAGAGGCTGCCGAGGGCTTTCCGGACCAGAAGGGGGAATCGTACCATCTGCGCCTTCCTTTCTCGGATCTGGAGGACAGGGTGCGAGGATGGACGCGCCCGTTCGGGGGAGGCCATCCGGCGCCGCGGTCAATACAAGGCATGGAGGCTCCCAAGGCAAGAAGATTGGTGGCCTTGCGCGGACCGGCGCGGGGAGAATCCGTCGCAGCCGGGACATGGCGGGCAGTATGGCGGCGGCCCGCGGCGGCGCAAGGGGGAGGTGCGGTGCGGGGGGCTAGAAGTAGACGCCGAACCCCGCGATGGGGGTGATCCGCACCCCCTGGCTCACGATCCGATAAACCTCTCCCGCATAGACGTCCTGCGTGACATCCACGACGTTCTTTCGATTCAGGAGGTTCAGCACATCGATGTAGAAGAAGGCGTCCCTTTTGTCCCCGATGATCTTGTGCTCGAGCTTGGCGTCGAGACGGGCGTAGTAGGGAAGCCTCTCGCTGTTGATCTCGCCCGGGATCAGGACGTTGCGGGGATTAGGGTCGGGGGCCCGCACCAGAGGGGTGAGCGGCCTGCCCGACGCGGCCCGGTAGGCAAAGCTGAACGTCGTGCCGCCTCGCACGGGCAGATCGAGCGCGAACTGGGCCATACGGGGGCGGTCGAAGTCGGCCGGACGCATCGAATCCGATGGGCCCTCGCGCTTGCGCGTTTCGGACAGGGAGTAGGTGAGCCACCCGGTCGCGTAGCGGCCGACTTCCCTACGCAGCGTGAGCTCGACTCCGTGTCCGCGGCCCTCCCCGTTGTCGCGAACATACTCGATCGCGTAGGTCTTCTCGCTGTAGGTCCAGGTGATCAGCCTCGAATAGCGCTTCTCGTACCCCTCGACGACCGCCTGGAATCCCCGGCCCAAGTAGACCTCGCAGGAACCGGAGATGTGTGTGGCTCGCTGGGGAACGACCCGGCCGCGCGCGGCCTCCAGGAGCTCATTGGCGTCGACCGGGAGTCCGGCCACCTGGGGATTGTCGTAAAGCGGAAACGGGCTCTGGCGAGCGATCCGGTAGCCCACCCCCGGGACGACCCGCCCGAACTGCCGGAAGCGGACCGAAACGTATGGCGAGGTGGGGACTGGCATCGTGAAGGCGATCTTCTCGATTCTGCCGCCGGCCGAGACCGCCGCAAGGTGCGCGCTCCACGTTCCCTCGTAGGAGAAGAATCCGCCGGAACCCTTGTGGGTTCCGGTGACCTTGGTTGAGTTGACCAACCCCGGCTTTGTCTCATCGAGCCCCGTGAAGTCGTCGCTCTGGAACCCCGCGTCGCAGCGTGCCTGCCAGTTCGATCCGATGCTCCAGATCGCCTCTGCCGTCAGGCCCAATCGCTTGAGGTCCGCCTCCGTCTTCTCGAGCGCCCGATCATTCTTGTCCTTGAGCAGCGTCGTGCGGTCCCGCCTGGTCGCGAAAACCCCGATCCTTGCCGTGCGAGGACCGGGACGGCTTCCGAACCGGGCGCCGAACAGGTAGGCGTCGGCCGATCGATCGAGATTGCCCGTCTCCCGGTCGCGCGAGACGACCGCGGTCAGCGTCGTCTCGTACTTTCCTCTCGGGAAGGTGATCTTGGTCGCCAGGTCCTGGAAGCTGCGGTGCCTGATGTTCGGCGGCCGCCTGAGGAGAAGGTTGTAGAAGCTGAATCGCCCGGCGCCGATCACGACCGTTTCCTTCCCCGGGTTCTCGCCCCCCAGGGCCACCGAACCCAGGTCGTAGCGGAAGTAACCCCGCTTCCGCTTCGGCTGTGTCGCGCTCAGCGCCGAGACGCTCGACAACGCGTCACCGAATCGTGGCGGGAGGGCGCCGGGGTAGACGTCGACGGTGCCGATCAGATCGTCGTAGACAACGGACGTGAACCCCTCGAGATGGATAGGTTGGAGAAGCACGAACCCGTCGAAGAGGACGAGGTTCTCTTCAGGGTCTCCTCCTCGGATCACATAGCGATCGGAGAAATCGTCGCCTCCGGCCGCCGCCGCCCCGGGCATCGCCTGGATCGCGCGCAATGGGTCCGTGGCGACCGTGCCGGCGAACTTCCGCACCGTCATCCCGGTCATCGTCCTCTTTCCTTGCGGGACCGAAGGGTCGGGACGGGCGCTCGTGATGTCGATCGGCTCGAGCGTCGTGAGCCGCGGCTGGAGACGGACGGAGATCTTGTTCGGTCGCGCATCGCCGATGCGCTGCGTGCGCCGCCACGGTTCGAACCCGACGTGCTCGACCCGAATCAGGTACTCCCCGGCGGGGATGTTCTCCACACGGAAGAGGCCGTTCGCGTCCGACTCGGTGCGCGCCGTCGCTCCGATGAAGATCGCGGCCATCGCCACGGGCTCCTTCGTCTCCAGGTCGATGACACGGCCATCGAGCGCGGCCGCCAGAAGGCCCCGGGCGGAGGGTAGGAGAAGGAGAAGCGCGAGGGGCAGGGCTTTCACCAGTCCAGCAAACATCGTCCACCCCCTTGCGGTTCCATCTGCAAGAGCGCCGCTCCCTGGTGGGCCGGGGCGTCCGCCGGAGAGGGGCCTCAATGGGGCTTCGCGCATCCCCTCGCTCAGGAGGACGACCGTTGCTTGGGCGGGCGTTGCTCGAGCTGCTCGTGGATCGTCCGCGCCGCGATCTTGCCATGGCCCATCGCCGCGATGACCGTCCCGCCCGCGCCGGCCTGGGAGCCGATGATGTCGCCTCCGGCGCAGATGATCGGGATGTCGGGCGCCTGCGCGTCGGCCGCCGAGGTGGCGGTCTCCTTCCCGTCAAGGCTCAGCGTCTTGGGATCGATGACGAGCTGCCCCCACTTGTTGGTCTTGAGGTAGGGGGTGAGCTTCGCGAGGAGCGGGTTCGGGCCCTGGCCGATGGCCATGATGAGGACCTCATAGGGCCTCCGGAAGTTCGAGTCGGGCACGACAACCGGTCTCCTGCGGCCCGAGTCGTCCGGCTCGCCCAACTCCATTCGGATCATTTCCACTTCCTTGACCCAACCGTTCTCGTCGGCGTGGATCGCGACCGGAGCATGGAGGAAGAGGAAGTTGATCCCCTCCTCCTCCGCGTGATGGATCTCGTCTTTCCGCGCCGGCATCTCGGCCTTCGTGCGGCGGTAGATCACGTCGACCGAGTCCGCACCGAGCCGCTTCGACACGCGGGCTCCGTCCATCGCGACGTTTCCGCCCCCGACCACGCCGACGCGCTTGCCGATGTGAATCGGCGTCGGGGCGTCGGGGAATGAGCGGGCCATCATCAGATTCGCGCGGGTCAGGTACTCGTTGGCCGAGTAGACGCCCGAGAACTGCTCGCCGGGGATGTTCATGAAATAGGGAAGTCCGGCTCCCGTGCCGACGAAGATCGCATCATTGGCCTCGATCAGTTCGTCCATCGTGATCGTCCGGCCGATCAGCGTATTCAGGACGATCTCGACCCCGAGGGATCGCAGGTTGTCGATCTCGTAATCGACGATCGCCTTGGGCAGGCGGAACTCCGGGATCCCGTAGAGGAGAACCCCGCCGGGGCGGTGGAGGGCTTCGTACATCGTGACCTTGTACCCGAGACGGATCAGGTCCGCTGCGGCGGACATCCCCGCGGGTCCGGAGCCGATGATCGCGATCGATTTGCCGTTCGACGGGAGGATGTCGGCCTTGGGCCGGATCCCGCGCTCCCGCGCCCAGTCTCCGAGGAACTTCTCGACGAACCCGATCCCGACCGATTCGCCCTTGATTCCCCGCACGCACACCAGCTCGCACTGACTTTCCTGGGGGCAGACGCGGCCCGTGATCGCGGGAAAGAGGTTCGAGCGGGCGATGACCTGGTAGGCGTCCTCGTATCTCTCATCGCGGACGGCGTCCATCATCGATCGGATGTCGATCTCGACGGGGCAGTAGGGGACGCACTTGGGGTCCTTGCAGGCGATGCAGCGATTACTCTCGGCGAGCGCCAGCTCGGGATTGTAGCCGAGCTCGACGGACGCGAAGTTTCCGATGCGGACCGCGGGGTCCTGCATCGGCATCGGCTGCTTCGTCTTCTGCTTAAGCCCTTCCTTCTTGGCAAGCTCCCGATCCATGATCTCCCGCTACCCTTTCCTGTTTGAGGTACTGGCGGTTTCGCCGCGGAAGG
>CAZNRY010000148.1:9103-10682 GCA_964575675.1 uncultured bacterium | reverse complement strand
TTTCAGCTTGGGGCATCATGCAATTTGCACGGTTGTTGTCTCTGTCGTACGGGGAGTGCGCGGTTTTTCTGCGCGCTCCTCATTTGTTTTCTGAGGAGGGGGCAGTATGCCGAAAGGTCGAGTCAAGTGGTTCAGCGATGCCAAGGGATACGGGTTCATCCAACAGGAGGACGGGTCTCCCGACATCTTCGTCCACTTCAGTGAGATCGACGGGAACGGTTTTCGGAGCCTTCAGGAGGGGATGGTCGTCGAGTTCGACATCCAGCAGGGACCAAAGGGCATGAAGGCGGTCGCTGTGCGCAAGACGGAGAGTTGATTCCCTTTCGGAGTCGAGCGGGCAAGATGCAATGCGGCGCCGGGGTCTTGGGATCCCGGCGCAACTTTTTTTGATTCCACGCGCGGTAAGCGGTGTAGCCGCAGCCTTTCTTGGACGAAATAACGCGGGGGGCCTCCATCCCGTCTCGGATGGAGGGCCGCATCGGGTGCGTTCACCCAGGAGGTTGCCGTGGTCCCGTCCCGCTTCTCATCCAAGAATCCCTGGCTACTGCCGGCGGCGGTCGCTTTCTCGGTCATGCTCGTCATCTTCGCCGGATGCGAAGGGGATCAACCAGGCGATCCGACCGCTGCGGGTGATTCCCCCTACACGATCCGCGCGATGCAGGTGAGCGAGTCCGCGCTCGCAGCCGGCGACTCAGCCGTCGTGAGCGCGCGCGTCGTCGGGGCGGACGGCGTGACGCCTGTCGCGGGGCAGGAGGTGCGCTTCGGCGAGGCGGCGGGCAAGCGTTCGGGAACCTACCTAGCCGAGTCCGCCGTAACGGACGGCTCCGGATGGGCGCGGACGATCTTCGTCGCAAACGTGGGGGCAAGCGGCATGGCGACCCTCAAGGCGACCGCCGGGGTAGCGATCGCATATGCGACGCTGGATCTGGTCGGCGCCAACGAAGACGGGCTTCTCTTGACCCTCTCGTCACCGGGGGGTGCGACCGCGCTGATCGCCGATGGCGCGAGCAGTCTGTCGCTCCGCGTCGCTGCCACCGAGGGGAGCGAGCACACCCCGGTCGCCGGACTCACCATCCGGCTCACGGCCGGCGATCGATTTGACGACCGCAACGGAGATGGAGTCTACGGGGGCGGCGACGCACTGATCCCGGCCGGCGACTCGAACGGCAACGGGGTCTGGGACGCCTTGGGCAGCGCCCCCTCGACGGTCGTGACGGACGTCTCCGGGAACGCCGACTTCACCCTGCGCGGTTCCATGACGGTAGGCACGACGTGGGTGCGGGCAACGTCGATGGGGCGGAGCACGGACATGGCGATCCAGATCCACCCGACGGCGCTCATGGTGGTCATCCAGCGCCCGGCCGCCCGCGAGCTGCTCTCCGATGGGATCAGCGCGACCCAGATCGTGGCCGAGGTCACCGACTACGTCGGCAATCCGATCCAGGGCGTAATCGTCCGCTTCACCGCGGGCGAGCCGTTCGAGGATCTCGACGGTGATGGGGAGTTCACGGGCGGGCGCGATCGTTTCACCGATTGGAACGGCAACGGCCGCTGGGACGTCCGGGGGACGATCGAGTCG
>CAZNRY010000148.1:0-9093 GCA_964575675.1 uncultured bacterium | reverse complement strand
CGACGGCGAGGGAACGGCGCGCGTGAACTACACCGCCGGGCTCGCTGCCGGCGAGGTGCGGATTCGGGCGACCGTCACGGGCGGATCGGCGGAAGCGTCGCTCTGGCTTGTCACGGTTCCGACCGCCGCGCGGATCGAGATCGACGCGGAACGCGCCGCGGTCTTCGCGGACGGCCGCTCGCCGGTCGCGGGAACGATCACGGTGTGGGACATTAACGGCACGCCGCTTCCGGGCAAGCAGGTTCGTCTCGTGGCGGGAGAACCGTTCGAGGACCGCAATCACGACGGCCTTTTCACACAGGGGACCGATCGGCTGCTCGAGGACCTGGACGGCAATGGGCTCTGGACGGCGATCGGGACGGTTCCCTCGACAGTCGTGACCGGTGAGGGCGGAACCGCGGCGTTCACCTACCGCGCGGGCCTCCTGCCCGGAGGCGTCGAGATCAAGGCCACGGCTGATCAGACGGGAAGCGACCTGGAGGTGGGCCTCATGCCGCTGCCGTCGGTCGCGGCGCTCACCGTCGTGAGCGAGCAGACCGAGATACAGGTTCGCGGGAGTGGAGGGGTCGACAACGTTCTGATCACGGCGACCTGCTTCGATGCCCTGGGCGACACGATTCCCCCCGGGATGCCGGTCAGCTTTGCCGTGATGGAGGGACCTCGTTCGGGAGAGGAGCTGGTCGACGCGGTTGACGGAATCTACCGGACGCGAACCGAGGAGCGCGGACAGGCGCGGGCCGTGCTCGTCGCCGGGACGGCGCCCGGGATCATCGAGGTCTCGGTCACCGCGGGCGTCGTCACGCGCACCGTGCAGGTCGGCGTAGCGGCGGGGATCGCCTCCGATATCCAGCTCGACGCGGTCGATGAGATCCTCGACTTCTGGAGTGAGACCGAGGTCACGGCTTTCGTTGGCGACAGGTACGGCAATCCCGTTCGCGACGGGGTCGTCGTCCTCTTCAGCGTGGACAAGGGCGTGATCGAAGGAGAGAGCGGGCTCGCAAGCTCCCAGACGGCGCATGGCCAGGCGAAGGCAACCTACCGGAGTCTCGGTCCGTCCCTCGATTCCGACTTCCTCGCGACGATCCGGGCCCAGGTTCAGGGGCTCACAACGGTCGGAACCCTGGAAATCCAGCTCAACGAGACGCCTCCTCCTCCGGTCGCGACGCTCCAGCTCACGACCGATCGGAGCCGGATCGAAGTGCGCCGCCCCGGTGAGATCGCGCTCACGGAGGTCGTCGCGCGCGGGTTCACGTTCGACGGAAACCCGGTCGGGGCCGGCTATCCGGTCACGATCTGGATCGCCTCGGGACCGAAGGGCGGCGAGTCGCTCGATGGGCAGGGGTGGGGCCCCGTCACCGCGCTGACCAACCAGGACGGAATCGCGCAAGCGACCCTCGAGTCGGGCACGCTGCCCGGACCGATCCAGGTCCAAGCTCAGAGCGGAACGGCCGCGATCGTCTCGGCCGAGGTCCAGGTGATCGCCGGACCCCCCGTGGAGATGATCTGCTTCGGCGACCCGGAGCAGATCGCGGCGAACGAAACGAGCGTGATCAGCGCCTATCTCTACGACGTCTATCACAACCCCGTCCAGGACGGCGTGCTGGTCAGCTTCCGAGTCGACGAGGGAATGATCGCAGGGGATGCGAGTCCGAGCTCGAGCCGGACCGAGGGGGGCGTCGCCCAGGCGACCTACTACAGCCTCACGCCCCAGGCGGGGGGCGACGGGATCGCGGTGATCACCTGCGTGGCCGAGGGCGGCGCGATTTCCTGCGAGACGCAGATCGCGATTCCCAACAGCGAGCAGGATCCGGTGTCGATCTCGGTCGCTGCGGCGGACTTCGAGATTGGAGTCGGAGGAACGGGCGCGAGGGAGCAGACGACCATCCTTGCCACGCCCCACGGCCGCCTCGGCGGCGTCCTCGGGCCGGGAGTCAGCATCGCCTTCACGATCGTCAACGGACCCGGCGGCGGAGAGCACCTGAACGGAGAGGGAACGACGACCACCGTCGTCACCGGCACGGACGGCTCGGCCCGGGCGGTTCTCACCGCCGGGACGCGCTCCGGAACGGTCACAGTCCAAGTCTCCGCGGGATCGCAGGCGGCGAGCTCGACGGTCGTGGCCATCACGGCAGGTCCTCCCGCGTTCTTGACCTGCACGGCGCCCGACTCGATGGCGTGCGACGGCTGGACGACCGGAAACGCGGTGCGCGCCTATGTGACCGACGTCCATCGCAATCCGGTCCGCGACGGCACGGCGGTCTGGTTCTCAGCCGATCTGGGGCTCATCGTGGGGACCGACGCGCTCGGCTCCTCCGCGACGGTGAACGGGATCGCGATCGCGACCTACTGGGCGCCGCTCGGGACCGAATGCGACAGCTGGTCGGAAGCGACCCTGACCTTCAGGTGTCTGGACCTGAGCTGCACCTCGATTGTGGGGCAGATCGGTGGGTCGGCTCCCTAGAGCGCGATCCGCCCTCCGCCCGGCCCGCGAACGACAAGCAGACGATTCTGGGTGAGATCCCCCCGAGGATGGGGGATCTCGCTCGTTTTTCTCCCCGGGTCATGTGGCCGCGACGATCGTTGATTGGCGTAACAGTATACCAAGCAGTAAGTTATAGTTCAATCTCGTTTTGGTACGACCCATGCTAATCAGTCTTGCAGGGTTCTCCGAGAGGGGAGCCGCATAGCAGGCCCCTGCGAGACGGGATGCCCAGTCCCCGGATCAGATCCGACGGCGCGTGGAGTGATCTAGGCAACGGGAACGGCACCCTCGAGCGGGGGCCTTGCTATGCCCCTCGGAACACCCGAGGCCACGCCGCCTCCCGACCGGCATGTCCCTCGCAAGTCCCTCCGCGTTGACCCTCCGCCGGCACGATGTCATGCTGCTGGCGATCGGCATAGGCTGGCCGCAACGGAGCCGGCGGCGGAGGGTCCTACGCGTTGAAACCATCCATGATCTTCTGGTCGGTCGTCTGGCTGGGAATCACCCTGTCGGCTCTGCTGCTCGTCGTTCTCCTGCTTTCGGCGGAAGGACGGTCACTCGATTTCGGCGCCCAAGGAGTCGGCCTGCTACATCTCACCGGAGAGATCGACGATTCCGATGAGTTTCTGCGTGCGCTCGAGATACTGCGCAGAGACAGGGTCAAGGCCCTCGTCGTCCGGATCGACACGCCCGGGGGAGGGGTGGCAGCTTCCCAGGAGATTTACGAGGGGCTCAGGAGGTACCGAGAGGAGACCGGGCGTCCCGTCGTGGCCTCGCTGGGCGGCGTCGCCGCATCGGGCGGCTATTACGTCGCCTGTTCGGCCGACCGGATCGTGGCGAATCCGGGCACGTTGACCGGCTCGATCGGGGTGATTCTGACCTTCGTGAATGCCGAGGGGCTTCTTGACCGGGTCGGGATTCGCTTTCGTTCGATCAAGAGCGGGCCGATGAAGGACGAGGGGGCATTCTGGCGCGACCTCACCGAGCAAGAGCAGGCGGTCCTCCAGGGGATGGTCGACGACGTCTATGAGCAGTTCATCGACGCCGTTGTGGGAGGAAGGAAGATTCGGCGCGAGGAGATCTTGCTCCTGGCCGACGGGCGCGCTCTCTCTGGAAGACAGGCGTATCAGGCCGGTCTGGTCGACACGCTGGGGGATCTTGCCTTCGCTCTCGATGAAGCCCGGCGGATGGGGGGACTTCGGAAGGGATCTCCCGTCGTCCGCCCTCCGCAGAAGCGGGAGGGCGTGCTCGATTGGCTGCAGAGAAGCTCGAGCCGCCTGCCGGGAATCACCGGAGCCGGGATGAAGCTGGAGTACAGGCTGGCACCGCCCCTGGTTGGGGGCGTTGTGGGCCGGGCAACCCGATGATAGAATGCGGGAACCGGAGTGTGGGACCGAGGGTAGCAGTATTCTCGTTCTGCACCGGGTAGGGAGTCTGCTGGCCCCTCAAGGGAGGAGATGCGATTGAACGGACGCAAAGCCTGCCTAGCCGCTGCACTGATCCTTGGGATCCTTCTCGCTGCGACCTCACAGTCGTTCGCCCAAGCGACGAGTGCCGCTGCCTCCTTGAACATCACGCCTGGTGCGCGGGCGGACGCCATGGGGAGGGCGAATGTCGCGCTCTCCAACGACGCGACCGCAAACTGGTGGAATCCAGCCGCCCTGGCCGATGTCGACCAGCGGATTTTCTCGTTGATGCACACCCAACTCGTTCCCGGACTTGCCGACGACGTCTACTACGAGTACCTCGGCTACGCGCAGCACGTCGAGGGTTGGGGGGGCGTCGGCGGGAGTCTCATTTTTCTCACCTACGGGAAGAGCATCGCGACGAACGAAGCGGGCCTGGAGCTGGGGACCTTCTCGAGCTATGAACTCTCTCCTTCGATCTCTCTCGGAACGCAGATCGCCGCCGGCCTCTCGGCCGGCATCAGTTTGAAGTACGTCTACGTGAGTCTTGCGCCGAAGCAGTTCCTGGCGGAGGGGGAGGCGGGGACGGGCGACACCTTCGCTGCGGACCTGGGGCTCCTCTGGCAGATTCCGAGTGTACAGATTTTCCCTCCCATGCGACTCGGGATCAACGTTCAGAACCTAGGACCCGACATCTCCTTCATCAGCGAGGATCAGGCGGACCCGATCGGCCGCAATCTCAAGATCGGCCTGGGCGTCATAGCTTACGAATCGGAGTCATTCCGTCTCCTTGCCGAAGGGGACATCAACAAGAGCCTGATCTACTCGGATGAGAAGCCGATCTACAACATGGGAATGGAGCTCGGGATCGGCAACTTCGGCGCCCTGCGCGCCGGCTACATCTACGACAAGGCGGGAGACATCCGCGATCCGACCTTCGGCCTCGGCGGGCAGGTCGGGGGCTTGAGCGTCGATTACGCGAGCGTCCCGCAGGCGCGGGATCTTCAGGATCGGGTCAGCAAGTTCTCGATCAGCTATAGGTTCTGACGCCCGGTGAGATGCCGTTGAGGCGTGGTACCTATCTTCTTGTCTGCGTCCTCGCTCTGGCCGCGTGCGTCGCCGCGCAGCCTACAACCGCGGGAAAGACCGTGATCATGAAGAAGCGGACGGAGAGCGCCCCGATGAAACGGGGCGGCCCGTCCGCTTTTGCCAAACGTCCCTTCCCCCATCTCTTGACCGGCCCTGGATTCCGCGATGCCCTCGAGGGAACGGCGGGCGCGGGCAACGCGCGCCGCTCGACCGTCACGGGGCTTCCCTCGGTTCTGAAGCGGTCACCGCGGCTTCTATCTGATGCGGCGGACAAGCGAGGAGTTGCCTCGCCGACCCCGCCCGAGACGGTTCGCATCGTCGCGATCCGCGTCGATTTCTTGAGAGATTCGGCCGATCTCGAGACGACCGGGGACGGGCGCTATGATCTACGGTCCGCGGAAGAGGCGAAGGTCCCCGTCGATCCCCCCCCGCACAACCGGTTCTTCTTCGAGGGACAGTTCGAAGCACTCCGGCGCTACTACGACGTTCAGACGCACGGCGCCCTGGTGCTTCAGTACGACGTCTATCCCCAGGAACCGGATTCGGTCTACCACCTCGCCGATACGCAGCGTTACGGCCCGTGGGTCTACAGCGTGAGCAGCGATTCGATTCTCGCGCGGGCCGAACGGTTCGTCCGCGAGAGCCTGCAGGCCGCGGACGCGAGCGATGCCTCGATCCCGTGGAATCGCTATCAGAGCTTCCTGATCTTCCACGCCGGCGCGGATTTTCAGGGCGACATCCGCCAGGACACGAGCTTCGACATCCCCAGTTTCAACATCGGCCTTGACGATTCCTCAGCCGTCTATCTGGGCGGAGCCGACTCGGTCAAGGTGAACCTCGTGATGGTCGTGCCCGAGACGGTTTCGCAGGACGAGTTCCTTGGGGCGCTGAACGGCGTGATGGCCCACGAGTTCGGCCATCAGCTCGGCTTCTTCGACATCTACGACGTCTGGCGCGGGCTTCCGGTGGCGGGGGTCTTCAGCCTGATGGACTCGGGCGACAGCCAGTTCGGCGAGATCGCCAATCCGTACGAGGAGGGCGGATCGGTCTTCGTGCGCGGGGTCCTTCCCGCGAGCCTCGACCCGTTCCACCGGCTGGTCTTCTTTCCGGAGACGGTCCGGCTCGCGGAGGCGGCTGCAGGGGACACCGAGACTGTCCATCTCCCCGGGGTCTTGATGGAGAATGACCTGCTCCGCGTCCCCATCCACCTGGACGAGTCGTTCGTCGTGGAGAACAGGCCGACGGACTATAACGGCGACGGGATCGTTTACCTGCGGGCCGACTCGGCATCGGGGGTGATCCTTGGGCCCGTCGATGCCGATTCGATTCCCGGCGATAAAGTCGGACACCTGGAGTACGACTATCTGCTTCCGAGCGGGGGAGTCCTGATCTGGCACATCGACGAGGCTGCGGCGGTTTACGGTCTGAACTCGCCCTATGGCGGACTCAACGTCTACCCCGAGCGCAGGGGAGTCGACCTCGAAGAGGCAGACGGGATCCAGGACATCGGCTCCGCCTCTTCGGAGTTTCTGGGCGGACCCTATGACCCCTACTACCTTGGCGGCTTCAGTCGATTCGGACCCGACACGGTCCCCAACTCGCAGACGAACGATCGCTCCGAGACGGGTGTCTTGATCGAGATCCTCGATTCTCTCGCGACCACGATGCGGGTGCGGTTGGGCAATCCCCTCGCGCTGCCCGGGTGGCCGCTCTTCCTAGCGGGCTCGCTCTCCGCCCGGGAGGGATTGAATCGGATCGATCTGGACGGGGATTCCATCGATGAGGTCGTTCTCGCGGCGGACGCGACGATCTACGCTTTCTCGGCCGATAGCCCCTACTCGCCGCAGGGGGGCTGGGCCATTGCCCTGGGAACTCTGCCCGATACGTTGGCCGATGGCCCCGTCGTTGGGCCGTGGGCCTACGGGCCCGATCGAATTGTCATCGGTCGCGGGGGCGGCGTGGTGCGATGGTTCGGTCTTGACGGCAACGGCGCGGGCGTCCTGGTCGGAGAATGGGGCGCAGCGGAGACCGCGGCCACCGCCGGGCCGGTCAACTTGGTCGACCTGCTGTTGGTTGGCTGCAGCGACGGCCGCGTCCGAGCGCTCGTTCCTGGGGATGGCGTCGAGGCGGATACCCTCTGGAGTCTCGGTGCGCCCGGAGTGGGGGACTCGATCGTCGCCTTGGCCGGAGGCCGTCTGGGTACGGAGGCGGTCGTGACGATCGCGGCCGGCGCCGTGGACGGGTTGGTCTTCGTAGCCCGTACGCCGGGCGTCGAGGATGCGCCGGAGATTCTCCCCGGCTGGCCGCGGCAGATCGAGGCGGGAGCGATCCGATCCTTCATCCTGTTTCACGCGCCCATCCGGCTTGGCGTACCTTCGCTGGATCTGCTGCTGATTGCGACCGAGGGCGGGCTCATCGATCTGCGGGCGCTCGATGGGGCCGAGTCGCTCCCCGGGTGGCCGCGGCGGCTCCCGGATGCGCTGGCTGGGCACCCCGCGATCGGGGATCCCGACGGCGACGGAATCTTGGAGATCGCCGTGACGACACGCTCCGGCGCGCTCCATCTCTGGGATCTCTCTGCGACCAGCGAGCCGTCGTGGCCGCGGTCGGTCTGGGAGCCGGACCGGACGAACAGGCCGCCGACGATGAGCGGTCCCCGGCTCTGGGACATCGGTGGGGATGGGTCGGTCGAATGGGTGCAGATGCGCGGCGACGGGATGCTGACGGTCCTGGATGGGGAAGGCACGCCGCGCACTGGGTGGCCCATCGCGACGGGCGGCTCCGGGATCGACGGTCCCCTTCGCCTAAGCGGGCCCGACGGCGGCGATCGCTGGTACGTGAGCCACGCCGTCTCCGACACGGTCATGGCGCTCACGGCTCTTCCCCTTGGGGGCGCATCGCCAATCCTCGTGATCGAGGACGGCCCGGGGTGCTTCCCGGCGCCGCTCGCGGGTCCGGAGCGTTCCGGCGTGTACCCCGCGTCGATGGTCCCGGCGGCTCGGGAGGCCGCATCATTCCTTGATCCGGCCCAGGTGGTGTTCCATCCCAATCCTATTCGCTCCGATGCCGTCAAGGTGCGCTACGTTCTCGGCGCCGGAGCGCAGATGGAGGCCGTGGCGTTCGATCTCAGTGGCCGCAGGCGGGCGACGGCACAATGGGAAGGACACGCGGGAGCAGCCGGGGGAACCTATCTCTGGGATCTTCGCGACCTGGCCTCCGGCGCCTACATGGTCAGACTCCGGGCGCAAGGTTCGGAGCAGACGGTCACATTGAACCGAATGATCGCGATCCTGAGGTGAGGGGAGCACGAACGGGGTTACAATGCAGGCGATGAGAGCCACCATGTCTGGTCCCCCGCTCCGCGCGGCATCTTGCCCGGTCGCGGTCCTCATGCTGGCCGCCGTTCTGTTCCTCCCTGCTGCCGTGAGCGCGCGCATGGGCCGGGTTTCAGGCCCGGTCGGGGCGATCCGGTTGGACCCGCGCTCCGGCGCGATCTCCGGCGGACCCCGTGCGCTCTGGCTGAACGAGGCCTCCGACGGCAGCGGGGTCTCTCAGGTCGGGACTGCGAGTGACGCCGCGGCCGCAACGCTGAGGCCAGAGGCGCCTGATCCCGCCACGCGGGTCTCCCCTGCGCTCGCGTTCTTGATGAGCGCCGCCCTTCCTGGAACCGGGCAACTGGCCGAGGGGCGCAACCGTGCGTTCGTCTATCTCGGCGCTGAGGCGTTCGCGTGGATCGCGCACTTCTCGTGGAAGGACGCGAGCCGCAAGAAGGAACAGGAATCCGAATCCTTCGCCGATCGCTACTGGGACTACGCCGACTGGAAGGACAATGCGGAGAACTGCCCCGGATCCATCCCGCCCGGGCCCAATGAGGCCGAACTGCAGGAGGCGATCCTGAGCCAGCGCGAATCAAACGCGGACGCCTACTATGCGAGTCTGGCCAAACAGGACGGCTATCGGGGGGGATGGGACGACTTCGATTGCGGTGCCCCCGATGGGCTCACAGCGAATCGGCGGGCCTACTCCGGGATGCGGCAGGACAGCAACGATTTCCTCGCCCGCGCGCGGCTTGCGACCACGTTCGTCTTCTTGAACCGGAACGTAACCGCCGTCGAC